>NZ_AOPZ01000063.1 GCF_000414115.1 Streptomyces aurantiacus JA 4570 | reverse complement strand
GCTCTTCCGGTCTGGCCGAACAGCCCAGCCTCGCCGCCCGGCGCCCCGGCAGGACCGCGGCCCGGTGCTCCGGGCAGTCCAGGCGGGAGAGGGCCCCGGCCTGCCCCGCCGCGACCCGCTCACCGCCCCGGCGCGCGAAGTCCCCGCCCGGCCACGCCGCGTGTGCCCCGTCACCAACCCCGCCACCCCCAGCCCCCGCAGCCGCCGGCCTCACCCCGCCAACAGCAGCTCCGCCAGCGCCTGGACCGGGGCGGCCGCCCCACCCCGCCGGGAGGCACGCCGTGAAACGCCGCTACATCGCGCTGGCGGCCGCCGGCGGACTGGCGGGCCTGGCCGTGGTGTTCATGGGCGGGGTGGCCGCACACGTGAGCGGCACCTCCGCCGCCGCGGCCGCCCAGCAGGCCCAGAGCGCCGCGTGCGCGCCCGGCACGCAGGCCGGAGCCGACGTCGACGCCACCCAAGTCGCCCGGCAGGTCAACGACGTCCTCGCACACAGCCCCAGCGACATCAAGGTGTCGGGCCTGCCGGCCCCCAAGGAACAGATCCCCGCCGCCAAGGTGATCGTCGCCACCGGCGCCGAGCTCGGCGTCCCCGCGCGCGGACAGGTCATCGCGCTGGCCACCGCGCTGCAGGAATCCGGGCTGCGCAACATCAGCCACGGCGACCGCGACTCCGTCGGCCTCTTCCAGCAGCGGCCCTCGATGGGGTGGGGCAGCCGCCAGCAGATCATGGACCCGGTGTACGCGAGCACCCGCTTCTACCGGGCCCTGAAGTCGGTGAAAGGCTGGGAGCGCATGCCGGTCACCGCCGCCGCGCAGAAGGTCCAGAAGTCGGGCACCCCCGACGCCTACGCCAAACACGAACCCCTCGCCACCGCCCTGCAGCGCGCCATCGCACCACGGCTCGGCACCGCCCCCGCCCAGCCGCTGGGCCCCGGCAGCGGCACAGCGGGCGCACTGGCCGGATGCGGCGCCGGACCGGACGGAAGCCAGTACGGCACCATCGAGGCCGGCAAGCTCCCCAAGGGCTACCGGATCCCCGCCAACGCCAACCCCAAAGCCCGCATCGCGATCCAGTGGGCCCTCAAACAGCTCGGCGGCCACTACCAGTGGGGCGGCAGCTGCACCAAACCGCTGGGCACCAGCCCCACCGAACGCTGCGACTGCTCCTCACTGATGCAACGCGCCTACGGCATCGCCGGCATCCAACTCGGCCGCACCACCTACGCCCAAGTCACCGAAGGCAGGCCGGGATCCGCCACCGCGCCGCAGCCCGGGGACCTCCTCTTCAGCGGCGGCAGCACCAGCAGCCCCCGCCACGTCGCCATGGCCATCGGCGACGGCCTGCTCGTCCATGCCCCGCGGCCGGGCCGCGTCATCGAGGTCGGCAAGATCACCGACCAGGGAAAGGTCCTCGCCGTACGTCGCGTGGCCTGACCAAACACGATCACATGGCTCGTGGTGAGGCATGCGGGTGCGCGCCCTACTCGATCTCTGGAAGCAACCGGCCTTCCTGCTGGGTGAGGGCCGTGTCGATGAAAGTCCTCACAAAGGCTGCGGCTTCGGCCGCCGTGACGTCCCTCGTCCACCTGGCCGCCGCATGTCGGCCGCAGTACAGCTCGAACCGGTACACCCCGTGCGTGCGCTCCAAGTCCTGGACGTACGGCTCCTGCGAGCAGCGCCCGTGCCGCTCGGACCGTTCCAGATGCGCAAGGACGACGCCCGGGTGGAACCGCCGTGGGAGGGTCCGGTCGTCTCGGCACCTCCGGCACTCCAGCAAGTGCAGCGCGTTGTCCGCTTCCTGGAGGAAGTCGTACGGGTGGGCCTTGCCCTCGTAGGTGTTGCAGCTGCTGCAGAGCGGCCCGCGCACAAAGCCATGATCGTGGCAGTGGTCCCACGATGTCGCCGGGCTCTCCCTGCATAGGCAGCACAGGTAGTCGTCGGCCTTCGTTCTGCGCGGCCGGGACGAGGCATACTGCACGCCGTGCAGATGGCCGGGGTACGGACGGAGGGACGTACCAGAGCAGGGTGGGCACATGGTGACGTAGCCCGTCCTGGTTGATCGCCTCCAGCCACCCCAGTAGGGGCCCAGGGAGCCGCAGGAGGAGCACAGCCGGGCTCGGGCGACGAGTTCCTCTTCCGCTTCCTCGAAGCGGTCCAGGAGCTCGACGTACGCCCTCGGCAAGAGCCAGTTCTTGCCAGACCAACTGAGCAACTGCAGCGGCCGCGTCCCGGCGATGTTCTGAGAGTGCCGATGCCAGCTGCTGGTCTCCACGAACTCCTCCCACGTCAGATCCCCGGGCAGTCCGTTCGGTCCGATGTGCTTCCACGAGCCGTCCCATTCTTCGTACGGGACCCCGTCCTGCGCCTTGAGGCGGGCCTGCCCGAACATCCAGGACACCAACTGGCGCCGCCAATCCGGGCGGGAGAGACCTTCGTTCTCGCACACACCCACATCGCGGTATGCGGGCAACCGCACATCTACGGCGTCATCCAAATTCAGGGGCAGCTCGGCCAGTCTCTGCCCGGTGCGGCGGATGTCTCGCTCGTCATACATCCAGCGTGCCTTGTGCTTGTAGCAGCGGAGCCCGATGTCGCCGAAGAACACGTGACCGTGGTGCCCCATGCCTGGCATGTGAAGAAGCTCGTCGGGGTCCAGCGGCACTGCGGACCGCTGGGTGAGCTCGGCGAAGAGAGAACGTGCGTACTCCCGGCTGATGAGCGGCATGCCCGGATAGTGGCAGCGGCCGCTGACAATGCCCCTGCTCGCACTCACCGCACCGCCTGGGCCCACGATTTAGGGCTCTTGTTCGGGGAGGCGCGGGGGGTCGGTAGCTCCTCGGCCCTGGGGGGCCTGCGGTGCCCCGCCGGGGCAGGACGCGCCATTGGCGACTGAATGCCTGTGTGGGGTTTGAAAGGGACAGCGTGGCTGAGACCGGAACGGGGTTGCTGGAGGCATACGCGCGCCAGCTCCGTCGGGCGAGGGCATCGCCGTGGCTGACTTTCGGTGGCTGAGGTTGAGAACGGTGCGGGGTGCATCCTGCGAGCGGGACGCAGACGGCGTTGGGTTCCGGGCCCCTTGTGTAGTTCCTGTCCGGCAGGTTGTCGCCCCCGTGCGCTCGTGCGCGGCCGCGTTGCGTCCTGCCACTGGCTCAACCAGGTGAAGGAAGACGCGCCCTTGGTGATGAGCACAAGAAGGTGGAGCCTGAATCCGCATCGGAGTACAGGGGAAGACGCCGACTCGGGCCGATGCCCCACGGTGAGCAGGGGCGGGCGCCGAGGAGGGCCTCCTGTGACAGGTAAGAGAGAACCAGCCTAATACACCCTTTGACCTGCACAAATACCCGTCAAAGCAAGATCGACAGATCTGGCATGCGGTTCAGGAGACAGCCATGAGTGTCCTGCAGACAGCGGATGAGGTTTCTGAGGACTGAGTGAACAGTTCCCTCGACAGCGGACCACGCTCTCAAGAACTGCTACACGGCTCACAGGATCACGGTAGATGAACGCCACGTTCATTAGTGAAGGTCTGGTCTGTGTCGCCGACAGGTCCGGACAGAACCCTGCACGGACGACACGCGACACGTCCTGAGGGCCGGGTACATCAACTTCCTGCTCATGTACGTTAAGTTCATCTGGTCGGCCTGGAGGCCGGTACTCATGCACGTTGGATCAATTCCCCGGCAGGGAGGGCCCGTTGGGAGCAGTACGCAGGCTCGTGGACGCCGAGACCGGCGAGGTCGTCCCATACGCCCCGTATGCCTTCTCCGGCAGGCACACGCAGGTCGACAAGGCGCGCGTCGAGGCGATCACCGAAAGCAAGGCGTTCACGCCGTCGCAGAAGTTTCTGGTGCTGTGGTGGATCGGGGTCTCCCCGGAGGGCCTCGAGCCTCTCCGAGCTACGGGGGCCGACATCGGCAGGCGCGTCGGCATGACGGCGGACGCCGTGGGCAAGATCAACCGGAAGCTCGCCAAGCACCGCATCCTCATCATCCGAGGGCGCATCGGCAACTACAACTTCTACCGAATCAGCCCGTACATTTCATTCCACGGGACCGGGATCGAGCAGCGCGAAGCCGTTAAGACCTGCAACCCGCCGAACATCCCCGGATTCGATGAGTCCACCCCTGCTCGTTGGGAGGCAAAGTGAACGGCGACGACAAGCGCAAGATGCTTCAGTTGTTCCAGGACACTGCCGGCATGACCGCCAATCAGCGGCTCATCGTCATGCTCTATGCGATGCACCCAACCGACAGGGCGGGGACGGTGGTTGAGACCGCCGCTGAGCTGGCCAAGCTGCTCGGGATGTCTCCGACCGTCTTTTCCCGGACCCGCCGACAGATCATCAAGGCCGGCTGGCTCGAGGAGTCCGAACGGCTGGCTCACATCAGCTACTACCGCCTCAGCCCGAAGGCGACGGGCGAGAGCGTCGTGGTGGAGCTGAGGCGCGCAACCTGAACAGTTCCTCTGCACGTTCCTCATGAACGTCACGTTCATGAGGAACGATCCTCAGGACGTCCTCATTGCGCTAGAGCGCATCGCGCTCCAGGTGCGGGCACCGGCTGAGTGCGCGTAGCAATACCGCCCCAGCCGGTGCGGCCGCCCCACTGCTGTGGCATACCGCTGGTGAAGCTGCTGACTCCCTGACCTGGTGAGACCGGGTTGAGCGGGAGCGGCCATGCGCCGTGAGAGCGCGAACCCAACGTAAAGACCGGGCAAAGCTCCGTGAGTGATGTCTGAATCAGCCTCGTGGTCTGACTTGGTCCGTGTGAAGGGAGATTTCCCCGCACCGATCAGGAGGCCACCGTGCAGGACACCCCCGCGTTCTCGACGACCGGCGGGCGGCGGACATGAACCTCGCCGGCCGGTCGGGAGCCGACGTCTTCATCGAGGCCGACCACTGGCTCGCTCCCGCTGCGCTATATCTGTCAGCCGCCGTACTGACGGGTATGGCCGTGTGGATCGGGTGGAAGGCGCGGCGCGCTCGGCTGGTCCGGGCTTGCCTCGCCGACCGGGTCACCGTGGAACTCGTGCCCACCTCCACCTTCGATCCGGGGGAAGGGGAAGTGGGCCGCTGGGCGCGGCAGATGGGCCGCGTCCACTTCGCCGCCGGCGGCGTCCCGGCCCGCGGCTCGGCCGCCCGGCTGCGCTACAGCGCCGAGGACGGCAAAATGCGCTGCTACCTCGAGGGCCCGGCGGCGGCGGCTGCCGTCCTGGCCATGCCCGGCTTCGCTGAGGTCGAAGTCCGCGCCCACCATGCACGCAAAGACATCACGCCGGTCCGCTTCCCTGCCCCGCCCCTGGGAGCGTCGTGACCGCCGCCGTCGACTTCGCCAAGCCCGCGGCCGAGCGGCGCTCGACTTCGCCGCGCTATGTGCAGCGCGTCGAGCTGACGCTGGCCCTGTCCGACCAGAAGCCGCTGGCATCGCTCGGTCTGACCCCGGACCCGCTGCAGCAACTGGCCGTCGCAATGGCTGCCGTACGCACCAAGGACAGCGAGCGCGCCGACGTAGTGCTGGACCTGGTCCCCGTCCGCGAGCGACACCTCGCCCGGCGTCGTCGCCGCCTCCTCGCACGGTCCAGCCGCCGCGGCCCCTCCGCCTACGGCGAGCGCCTGACCGGAGGACTGGGCGGCGGGGGAGGGGTGGTGGGCTCGTTCAGTGCGGCCTGGTCCGGCGGCAAGACGGTCAGCGGCGCCCGCGGCGAGCGCCTGCCGCGCATGACGGACCTGCGCGAGGGCGTCGGCAAGTTCGAGCTGGCAGTCGGCGCAGTGTTCGCGGTGCAGATCCTGCTGCGTACCGAGGCCGCGCACCCCCAGGCGGCGCTGGCCCGCATGAACCAGTTGCTGGCCGCCTTCGCCGCCACCTCCGGGGAGAACTACCTCAAGCCCCGCCGCCCACGGACCCGCCGGCACATCGCCCGCTTCGACCGGCGGTTCACCAGCGGCGAGTTCGCGCCCCGCCGCCGGCAGTGGCTGACCGTCCCGGAACTCGCCGGCTTCCTCAAGCCGCCGACGGTGAAGTGCCACGCCTCCAGCGTGGTGCGCTCCGGCGGCCTGGTCCCGCCGGCACCGTCGGACCTGCCCGTCTACACCGGCCAGCGCCACCTGGTCCCGCTCGGCGCCGTCACCTACTCCGACGGCCGGGAACGCATCGCCGCAGCCCGCGTCAAGGACTTGCTCTTCGGCCTGAAGCTGGGCAAGTCCGGGCACGGCAAGACCGAGGCCGCGCTGGGGCAGTGCATCGCGATGGCTCACTGCGGATACGGCACCTGGTTCCTCGACCCGCACGGCGAGGCATGGGCGAGGGCCAAGGCATACCTGGCCCACCCGCACATCGCACCGCGGGTGTGGGAGATCAACCTGGCTCACGCCGAGCCGGACCAACGCGTGGCGTCGTGGAACCCGCTGTCCATGGAGGGCCGCCCGCTGAGCGCGGTGAAGGACCTCGTCCGCTCCGTCACCGAGGGCATCGCCGCGGCCCAGGACTGGGGCGACAACGCCCCGCGGGCCCGCACCATCTTGGCCCGCACCGCCCAAACCCTGACCCTGCTCAACCACCAGGCCGTCCAGGCCGGACACCCCGAAGCGCAGGCCACCCTGTTCCAGATCCGGAGCTGGCTGACCGACGCGGACTGGCGTGAACAACTGCTGCCGAAACTGCCGCAGCGGGTGCGCGACTACTGGGAGAAGACCTTCCCCAAGCTCGCCAACGACGCCGTGCCGACCGTCACCTACGCCATCGACCGGCTCGACACTTCCCCGGCCCTGCAGGCATTCTTCGGCAGCCCGCGCTCGGCCTACGACGTCCGCACCGCCATGGACACCAACCGCGTCGTCTTCGTCTGCCCGTCCGGCAGCGAGAGCGACGCCCTCGTCGCCTGCCTGCTCATCCACGACCTGCACCGCGCCGGCCTCTCCCGCCAGGACACCGCGCGCGAAGAGCGGAAGACCTTCTGGGCCTGGGGGGATGAGCTGACCGCCCTGGACTCCTCCAGCAAGGGATTCCTCGCCGCCATCGCCGAGCAGCTGCGCAAGTACGAGGTCCGCTTCGTCGGCATGACGCAGATGGTGCTGCGCCTGTCCGCGATCACCCGGCAGTCGCTGCTGCAGAACCAGAGCCTGCTGTCGACCTGCGCGGCCGACTACGACGAAGCCGCCTTCGTGGCCCGGCGGTGGAACGGGCACGTCACGCCGGAGACCATCACCGAACTGCCCAAGTACCACTACATCATGTCGATCAACCTCAACGGCACGCCGACCAAGCCGTTCCGCGTCCGCGGCCTGCCCATCGAGGAGCTGTACGCCCACTACAACAACCCCGACGGCATCGGCGACCTGGACGAGGCGATCGACACCAACCTCCGTCGCCGGCCCGTCGGCGAGATCCTCGCCGACCTCGAGGTCCTGGACGACGTCCTCCTCGCCCATCACACCGGCGGACGGCCCCCAGGCGCTCCCGGCGGCACCGGCGACCCCACCACCTTCCTCGACTGACGCAGGGAGCACCAGGATGCCCTACCCGCACACCGGGCCCACCGGCCTGGGACAGCTCGCCCAGCAGGCCGCCCACGTCCTCTACCAGCACCGCCTGGTCTCCACCCGCCAGCTGCACCAGCTCATCGCCCCGCACCACGCCCGCACCGAGTACATGCGCCGCCAGCTCCACACCCTGCGCAAAGCCGGACTCGCCGAGACCGTCGGCCGTCGCCAGTCCGGGCAGACGGAGCTCTTGTGGTGGCTCACCGAGAAGGGAGCAACCGCCGTCGAATCGGCGGGACTCCTCCCACAACGCTCCTACCGGATGAGCCCCGAGGCCGCTCTGGGCCCTCTACAAGAGCACACCCTGGCCACCGTTGACACCGGTCTGGCCTTCGTGGACTGGGCCCGGCGCCTGGACCACGAATGCGGACCGCTCGACTGGTCCCCCGAGACCGCCCACTACTACCGCGACGACGCCCGGCCCGGCGAGGACCTCCGTCTGATCCCGGACGCCGTCCTCAACTACGTCCACACCGACCCCCGGGCCCGCCAGCGCACCCTGCTCACCTTCTTCATCGAAGTCGACCGCACCCAGATGACCATCGCCCGCCTCGCGCAGAAGCTTCACGCCTACGCTGCCTACCACGCCTACACCCCGCAGCAGCCCACCGGCCGCGGCGCCCGCGCGGGCCGGCGCACCACGAGCATGCCGGCCTGGCGCTACCGCTACCCGGCCTTCCCCCGCCTGCTGATCGTCCTCACCGGCGCCTCCGACGCCCGCCTCGCCCGGCGCATCGCCGACCTGCGCAGCCTCGCCGCCAGCGACCCCGCTCTCACCACCACCGCCCTGCGCGCCGGCGTCACCACCCTGGGCCAGCTCCAGCGCCACGGCCCCTTCGCCCCCGTCTTCACCCCCGTCCTCGGCGCCGCCACACCAACCGAGGCATGGCTGCGCCCGCCCGCCCCGGCCGGCCAGGGCGCGGCCGCATGACCGCCGGCCCCGGCGACCGCTCTGCCGCCCTCACCCTTGTCCACGACCAGGCCCCGGCCACCGCGCTCACCGAACTGGCCGCCGCCGTCCGGCACGTGGAAACCGCACACCGGCTCGGCATACCGCCGGGCCCGGTCACCCTGCCGAACGGCGCCACCGTCAGCGACCAGCAGGCACGCCTGTGGGCGACCCAGCACACCGCCCGCCTGCGCGCACTGCTCGACCAGATCACCGCCCAACTCCCGCACTGACGATCGGAGAGATCCCCATGCACCTCCGCTTCCGCCGAAACCGCAAGCCAGCCCCCGCCGCCGTGCCCGCGCCCACCTGCGTACCACCGGCCTGCGCGGACCTGACCGCGCTGCCGCGCCTGTTCTCACCACTGATCGCCGAGCTCATGGGCGCCTTCTGCCACACCCGCCGCCTTGCCGCACTGGCCCAGGACGAGCAGTGCACGGCCGAATACCAGATGGCGGCCCGCTCGGTCATCCACCACGTACTGGAGGGCTGGCAGCACCAGACCGGCGGCCACGGCACGATAGACGACCTCCTCCTCCAGCCCCGCCGCACCCGCCCTGCGGGAGGGCCTCCCGTCCACGCCGCGGACTCCCCGGTCGCCCGCGAGCACCGCATCGCGTCCTGAGCACACGTCACCGCACGCCGCACGCCCACGTTGAACCAGAAGAGCGAGGGCGACACCGCGTCAAGAACAGATGAGCGACACGGGAGATGAGCACGTGGAACGTGTAACGGAGCGCTACGCGAGGGGACTAGGGTGGTGCCGCGCTGCTCCGTGCGTTCACCCGAGCACGGGAGGCGGCCTCTCGGACACGACGAAGGCCCCGCATGGCTTCAGGTCGGCACAACCTGAATTCACGCCACGGGGGGCCGAGTCGGTGCGAGGAAGCTCAAGGACGAACAGGTCTCGCACACACGAGACATACAGACACACAGAAAGAAAGGTCTCGCTGCGATGCAGCGTACCCGTATCCGTCCCCTGGGACACAACAAGCTCCGCCAGACGCGGGCCGTGTCAGCTCCGGCCCCCTGGCGAACCCGCGTATGCCGATGGGCATGCGGCCGCGCTCCGGCCCCCTCAAGGAGGGCTGGATGACGTAGCCAACTAAAGGGGCGGATCCTGCGGCGCCTTCCCCAGGCCATCCGCTGCCGTCCCTGGCCATGAGGCCCGGTCCCCACCGGGCCATCCGGCCGAACTGCCACCGCCATCTACCAGGGCCAAACCCCTGTCAGGCGAAGTGTCCGAGCCTCCCCAGGCCGGACAGATCAGGTTCTCCACGAACCAGAAGCACCCGTCACCGGGGCTCCGTTTTCCCCAAAGCGCGAGCTTCGAAGACAGGAGACATAATGCAGCACGCGTCGGCGTGCCGCCACATCAACCTGACGGCATGCCCCGATGTGTCCAAGACCGTCCCGGTCACGGACACCTCGCTTCACCACACCGCCGCAGCAGGCAGCGAAGTCGGCCCCGCGCACGGCACCGCAGCGCGCGGGTGCCCGAGCCGCGCGGCCAACGCCCCGGTGGTGCTGGCAGGGACGTTGGTTCCTGCCCCCGAGCAGGAAGTGACCCGAACCAGGTCGCGGCGGTCCGGGCCGCGCCGATGGCTGGCCTCGGTCGAGTGGCTGGTGGGCGCCGGCCTGCACCCGCGTGCGTCCCAGACGACGCTCACGGTCGCCGCCGACCTGGCGCAGCGGATGGACTTCGATACCGGGCACGTTCGGTACGGCCTGGACGCGATGGTGAGCCGCCTCGGCGTGTCCCGGGCCACCATCACGCGGCATGTGTCCTACCTGCGGCAAATGGGCTCTCTGGCGTGGGTTGAGCACGGCAGCCGCACCAACATCCGGGCAGCACTCCGCCTCGGCGGGTATGCCGGCACTGCGACCGTCTACGCCGCGGTCATCCCGCCCGTCTACGACCGGGCCCTGGGCCACCGCCTCGTCGGCACCGGGTACACCGCTCGAGTCATCGTGGACCTCCGTCACCAGCCGAAACCTGTGGATAACCCTGCTGTGGACAACCCGGGCACCTGCCCCCCTGAGACCCCTTCCCTCACCTTGGTTAAGAAAGAGAGCCAGGTGAAGGTAGAGATAGGTAAAGGATCTTCTACCGCGCAGGCGCGGCCAGCCGAACATCCACCTCGCCGCCGAAAGAAGCGAAGGCTGACGATTCTGGGGCACCGCATCACGGCGCCGCGGATCGAGCGGGCACGGCGGATGGCGGTGTCGGTCCGCCCGTTGGTCAACTGGATCCAGGGCGCCACCCACAACGAGCTGTCGTGGGTACTTCTCGACTTGATCGCCAAGGACTGGTCACGGCCCCAGATCGCGCGCTGGCTGCACCAACTCGGGCAGGAACTTGGGGTACGCGGCTGGCGGCCCCGCTCCCCGCACCGGGTCATCGCCGCGGCGCTGCTTCGGCAGGATCAGGCGGAAACGCGCAGCGCCGACGCATACGGGCCCGACTACGACGAGGCGCTGCGACACAGTGCCAGCCCCAATGACGAGTTCCAACAGGCATGCCAAACGGTGAAGGACGTGCCCTCGCGGTCGTGCGGCGAGGAATACCCCTCGCTCGAGGAGGTACCGGAGGATGCCTGGGACCTGACCGAGCTGCGGCAGGCAGCAGCATCAGACCGGACGCACGTGCTGACGTATGCACGGCTGTGCGGTGAAAGCGAGGCGGTACGGGTCTATGGCACAGCGGCCGTCGCTGCCCTCGAGAATGCCTTGGAGATGGCCAGGGCAGGTTTTCGTGCGCCGTCGACATGACCGAGCGGCCCTGCGCCTTGATGCGGTCGACCGTGCCCCAACCGTCGTCCGGCCGAAGTCCTAGTCCAACTACGCCTCCGTCGGCACCACACACTGAGGCGGAGGATCGCCCTCTTGGTGGGCCGTAGGTGGACGACTCCGACAACTCGGCGAGCGTGCGGGCCAGACACCACGAGGCAAGCGGGACGTTCAAAAGCACGGCCTACCAGAGGTACAAGAATGAGCTGTCAGCTGGTGAGCGCCTGTCCGTGGGCGTCGATGGATGCAGGCAACATCCGCAGCCGTTCCATGAGATCACCCGCGACGGGTCCGCCGACACCGGTGAGCATGCCGTTCAGGTGCCAGAGTCGGGTCCGAGCGGTGGAGCGGAGGCGAGTGGCGGGGACGCGGTCGAGCACGTCGTGGGCTCGCTGGACCGCGTCCTGCGGGGCGCTGGTGGATTCTGCCTGAGCGAGGGTGAGGGAGGCTGCGGCCCAGCTGGGGGTGTCGGCGGCGCATGCGGCGAGGGATGCCTCAGCGCTGGTGCGGGCTGCGGCGGTCCGACCGAGGACGACGAACGCGTCGGCCTGGTGGAGGGCGAGTTCAGCGGCATCGAAGCCAAACCGCCCAGGTGCCTCAGCCCGTGCGGCTGCTTCGAGTTCGTTGAGAGCTGTGGCGAGAGCGTGGTCGGCGTCGTCGCCCCGGCCGGCGGCCGCGAGGGCGGGCAGCAGGGCCCAGGCATGGAGTTGGGCACGCACGAGCCCTTCAGGCGCTGCGGCGGCTCCGCGTTCGGCGTGCTCGACGGCGGCCGTGATGCGCCCGCAGCTGCGGGCGACCATGCTCTGTGCGCCGGAAGCCCAGGCTTCGAGGCGCCGCTCACCGGCGCCCGCACCGTAGGCCGCCGCAGCGGTGAGGTGTACGCGCGCACCGCTGACGTCGTCCAGGTGGTAGGCGAGGTTGCCCAGCAGAGCGGAGAGCCAGCCCACCTGCCGTAGCACCCCGGTGTTTGCGTGACCGCTCTTCACCACGGGCGTCAGGAGCTGGCGGACATCGCGGACTTGTACGAAGAGGGCGTGTGGGGGGTGCTTGCTGTAGTTGAGGGCGAAGTGCTCGACGACCGCCTCGGCCAGATCTACGACGAGCGGGCCGCCCTCTGGGCTCTCCAGGAGCGCGAGGCGGACGCTCTCGGCTACCGCTGGCAGTCCCGCGTCGGTGGTCATCCGCATCGACTCCTGTCCGTCCGGGCCGTGCCCGTCGTCGGTGGCGGTGTGGGCCCGACCGTACCGGATCACGACCGAGTCCCAGGGAACGCGACGGCGGTCCAGGGCGAGCTGGTCGGGCCGGGCGCCGTACACGGCGCACAGCATCACGGTGTACTCGTCATCGGGCCACTCATCGTCGTGTTCCCAGCGGCAGAGCCGGGCATCCGTCAGCCCGCGCGGCCGCAGGCCCGCGGCGCGGTAGAGGTGCGCGATCTCGGTGATGGTCTGCGCTCGTGACCAGCCGAGCGCTAGCCGCTGTGCGGGCCGACGTCCCCGCCGTGCGACGAGAGGAACGGGTAGATGCACGGTCCCGTGTGCAGGAAGGACAGCACCACGCTGGACGTTCCGATCCACATGTGCGGTACGAACGCCTCTCCAGGAGCGAAGCTGTTCTGGCAGGACGTGCAGTAGGCCGGCTGCCACCCCGCTCGCTCTCGTGCCTTAACCGTCGCGTGCCGCAGGGTCAGCGATGTCTCGCAGGGGCCAGTGCGGCAGATCACGCAGTCCGTGACGTGGTCGTTCCAGTCGAGGTATGCGGCCAGTGCCTGCCCCTGGATCGCGTGGCAGGGCCTACAGGCGTGAGGGTGCCATGTGTCGGTGCCGCCGAGGCTCACGCCCTTGCCGGGCGCGAGCACCGTCGGGCACCAGGTGCAGACGTAGCCCGAGCGCTGCTCAACGGTGAGCGTGTTCTCAGGAGGCGCGAGGAAGATGCGTACGGCGTCGGTCACGTCGCGCATCACTGCCGCCTGCCGGTGGCGAGGCGAGCGGCGTGGACGGCGCTGAGCAGGCGGGCGCCCTCGGTGCAGTCGGCCAGGATGCCGATGTGCCGGCGAGGGCAGGTGTCGAGGTGCGCGCGGTAGACCCCGTACAGCGTTTCGGCGCGCGTCACGTCCTGGTCGGTGGCGGTCATGGTTCGACGGTCCTCAGGGTGTCGGCGAGCGTGAGCAGCGCGCGCAGGCGGGCGGTGGAGCACAGGTTTCCGGGGTGGCGCGGGGGCACGACCCAGTGCGTGATCATCGAGAGGTTGCCGATGCGGGGGATGACGAGGAAGCTGCCCTTGCCGAGGCGCTGTTCCTCGCCGTGCCACTCGGCTCCTGGTGCCACGAGTACGTAGTAGTCGCCGCTGGACGCCCGCAGGTCGCGGACGACCGGCCCGCACAGCCAGTCGTCGAGGGCGGCGGCCACCGTCTTCGGGTCTTCGCTGCACACGGAGCTGTGGATGCGCGACGCCGGGACGCGTACCGCGTCGAACCGCACGCCGAGCGGCAGCAGGGTGACGCCCCGGGTGGCCCATTCCGCCACTGCCTCGCGGGGGTTGGGGTGGGCGCGGGCGAGCCAGTCGGCGATGGCTCCTCTGTCGGGTGTCTGCTCCCGTGCGCTGCTTCCCGGGTCTGGCCGGGGGCCCTTATCGTCGGTCACGTCGGCTCCTTGCTAGTCGGCCATGCCCCGGGGCCGGTAGCTCGGCCGCCGGGGTCGCGCCGTTCGCCTGACGACGCATGACCTGCATCGGTAGCGTTGCCGGTACGCAGAGCGAGCAAAAGATCCACACTGTCCGCTGCTGTCCGCGCTGCTGCGGACAGGGCGGACACGCGGGAGTGCAGATGAGCGATTCCTTCGGCGAAGCACTACGCCGTATCAGGGGTAGCCGCAGCCTGCGCGACGTGGCCGCGCTCGCATCCTGCGGGAAGTCGTACATCAGCGATCTGGAGAAGGGCCGTCGGCACCCCGCACCGCAGACCGCGCGCGCCCTCGACGACGCCCTCGGTGCGCACGGGGAACTCATCGCCCTCGCGGACACCCGCCCCGGTACGACTGTCCTCGAACAGGCCGACGCTCTTCAGCGCGGCTTGCACGATCTCCTCGCCGCAGGCCCCCTTACAGACAGTTCCCTCGAGGAGGTCGAGTGGGCGGTGGATCGGCACGGACGGGGCACTCGCTACCGGCCTGAGGGCCAACACCTTCCCGAACTGCTCGCCGACTTCCAGGACTTGCGTGTCCTCCTCACACACCGGCACACCACCCCGGCCCGCCGCCGCCTCCTCGTCGCCGCGGCCCGCATGTCCGGACTGACGGCCCTCACCTTCCTCAAGATCGGCGACGGGCGGGCAGTGTCCTGGTGGCGGACCGCCCGCAAGGCCGCCGCGGCAGCCGACGATCGAGCCACTCTGTCGTGGGTGTATGCGCAAGAGGCGTACCAGGCCTACTACGGCGGCGACTTGTACGGGGCCGTCGAACTGACGGACAGGGCGCAGCGCATCGCCAGTGGCATGCCGTGCGTTGGTCCTCCACTCGCCGCGCCGCTGGAGGCGCGCGCTTACGCGCGGCTCGGAAACGGCGAGGCAGCGATGCGGGCCCTGGTGGCGGCGGAGACCGCGCTCGAGAAGCTCCCCGATGCCGAGAGGATCGGATCCGCGTTTGGGTACAGCGAGTCCCAACTGCGGTTCCACGCGGGCGACGCTCTCACCCACCTCGGCGAGACTGCCCGTGCTCGCGAGGAACTGGCCAGGGCCGCAGCCTTGTACCCGATGTCCGAGCAGATGGACCGAGCCCTGGTCGCCCTCGACACCGCGATGTGCACTGCCCTCGAGGGGGACCCGGCCGCCGCTGCCGATCAGGCGGCCCACACCATCATCGAGTTGGAGCCCGACCACCGCACCGCGCTGATCCTCTACCGCGCACGGGATGTCATAACTAGGGTGCCGCCTGGTGCACGGGAGGTGCATGAGGTGCGGGCGCTGCGCGAGATCCTGGCACTGCCCCCGAGGACGACGGAGCGCGGGCGTGGAGATCAGCACGGCGACGGAGAATGACGCAGAGGTCATCTCGGTGATCCTCGGAGAAATCGAGGAGTACTACGGCGGTGCCCCAGCGCCCGGCGACCTGGGGCAGATACGGACTGCGCTGTTCGACGAGCGGCCAGTGGCCCACGTGCTCTTGGCCCGCGACGGGGGCGAGGTGCTCGGTCTCGCCTCGTACTCCCTGCTGTGGCCAGCGGCCGGAGCAGACACCAGCCTGTACC
The DNA here is from genome assembly GCF_000414115.1 of Streptomyces aurantiacus JA 4570. Classification (GTDB taxonomy): domain Bacteria; phylum Actinomycetota; class Actinomycetes; order Streptomycetales; family Streptomycetaceae; genus Streptomyces; species Streptomyces aurantiacus_A. The sequence goes on along the minus strand of NZ_AOPZ01000063.1, from coordinate 38,097 downwards.
TGAAAGAGCTGTACGTCAGGGCGTCGGCACGGCGTCGCGGGGTGGCCCGCGCGCTGATGGCCGCGCTGCGGGATGACGCGGAGAGGCTTGGCTGCTCCCGGATCGAGTGGACTGCGGACACCGACAACCCGCCCGCGATGGCGCTGTACAAGGCGCTGGGCGTGCAACCACACGGTGGCAAGGCCTTCTACCGAACGAACACGAGATGAGTCCGGAGCAAGCTTCTCTGTGGGGCCAACACGGCTGCCTGTAGTGGCGCATCGTCCTGCCCGACCGCGCAACCCTGCGAATCGGACGGCTGGACCTGGCCTCGCTAAACCGCCGGTGGGCGGGAAAACTGCGGACACACGGCGGCGCAAGCGGAGGGGGCGGTGTCTGTGGGCAGTACCGAGTCGGCGCTCAAGCGGGCCCGGGTGGCGCGGAACATGACGCTGGAGGAGGCCGCCGATACCCTCAACATGATCACCGGCGGTGCGACGGACGCGAGTTTGATGAGCGCGTGGGAGTCCGGCCGACGCCGTACGGGCAAGCGGAACCGGGCCGGGCTGTGTCAGGTGTACAGGGAACGCCCCGAGGTCCTCTTCGCCCACCAGGACGGCGCGGCCACCAGCGTGCTGGAGACCTCCGGCACGGCCGTGGTAGTCAAGGTGCTCGCCCGCTGGACGGATCTGGTCGAGGCGATGGTGGGCGTCGTCGCCGGGGCCCGTGAGCAGCTGATCGTCACTGGCTCGCGGAGCCGGGAGAAGGCGTATCTGGCAGCGATCGAGACGGCCGTGGCCCAGCACCCGGACCTGATCCACTACCGGGTGCTCTACGGGCCACCACGGCACCCTGCGCTCGCCGACCACCTCACGCGACTGCTGGAGCTGCGCGATCCGGCCGCACGCCGCAACGGCGTCAAAACGCTCCACATCGGGATGGTGGAGTCGGCCGAGGCGCTGGAACGCTTCTTCGTCGCCTCCGAGACCGCCGCGGTGGTGCCACTGCCGTCCTTCCACGGCGCGGAGGGGTTCGACTGCGGCGTCCTCCTCAGCCGCGAGGCGGCGGTGGGGCTGGTCCACCATGGACGGGAGGCGTGCGCCTCCGCGCGGCCGGTGGAAACGACGGAGGCCGTTCGCGCACTGCCGGTGCGGCACAACTGACACATGGTGGGGAGAAGCATTGAGCGAGAACCTTCAGCAGGCGGCCGGGGCCCGCGCGGCATCCGTGGCCGAGCTGGCCCAGGAACTGATCCGCCGTCCCAGCCGTGCCGGGATCGACGACTACGGGCCCGTCCTTGGCGTGCTGGAGGACTGGCTCTCCACCCGCGACCTGCCGCACCGGCGCCTGCACGACGACGCCGGAAAGCTGGTCGGGCTGCTGGTGGAGATCCCCGGCGGGCGGCCGGGCTCCTGGTGGACGCTGGACGCCTGCGTAGACACCGCCCCCTACGGCGAGGAGACCGCCTGGTCCTTCCCGCCGACCTGCGGCGACATCGTCGACGGCTGGCTGCTGGGCCGGGGTGCGGCCGACTCCAAGCTCGCCGCGGCGATGTTCTGCCACATCGCTGCCGACCTCGCGCCCCGCGCCGCGGACCTGCACGGCGGGCTCGCCGTGCTGCTGGACGTCGACGAGCACACCGGAGATTTCGGCGGCGCTCGCGCCTACCTCGCCGACCAGAACGCAGCCCACCCGGCCGGAGTGATGATCGGCTACCCGGGCCTGGACGACGTGGTGGTCGGCGGCCGGGGACTGTGGCGGGCCACTATCGCTGTGCACGCCCCTTCCGGCCACTCCGGGTCCAGCCGCACGGTCGTGGGGGCGATCTCCCGCGCCGCCCACCTCGTGCGCCTCCTGGACGCAGCCGAACTGCCCGGTGTGGATGAGGGGTCCGGGTTCCCGCTGCCGCCGAAGCTGTCGGTGACGTCCTTCCACGGCGGCCAGGGCTTCTCGGTCACCCCGGACCGGTGCGAGCTGAACGTCGATGTGCGCACCACCCCGGCCTTCGACGCTCACGACGCCGAGACGCTGGTCCGCAAGGCGGTCACCGAGCTGGACGCGGAACTGCCGGCCCCGAAGCCGACGGAGATCAGCCCGGTGGCCACCTGGCCGCCCTTCCGCCTGGCCGAGGACGAGCAGCCCGCCGCCGCCCTGCTGGGCGCCGCAGTCGACGCCGGGCTGACGGTGCGGGCGAAGACCGCGGGCCCGTCGAACATCGGCAACCTGCTGGCCGGGGTGGGCAAGGGTATCCCGGCGACCGCCGGGTTCGGCCTGGCGTACGAGGGACTGCACGGCATCGACGAGCGCGCCCGCCTCGCGGAACTCCCCACGGTGTACGCCGTCTACCAGCGGGCCGTGCTCAACCTTCTCCAGGCGGGCTGACGGGTCCCAGACGCGTCCCAACTTGCTCCCAGATCTACTCCCAGCAAGTCCCCAACTCCGCCTCTGGGAACAGATCTTCGGTCGCGGTGACATGGAGGCAGCACACCTCCACATCCAACCGACGACAAGGGAGGCCGGCCATGGCCGAGCAGACCACCGTCACCACCAAGTCCGCCGCGTCCAAGCCCAGCACCGCGCCGAGCGGCGGCGGTTTCGCGCCGCAGATCAGCGCCCACCCGGTGGCCACCCTCACCCAGGGCCGCCAGACGTTCAACGACTCGGACAAGGACAACTACTTCGAGGGCTGACAAGCCCGCAGGACCTGACCGAGCACCCCGGGGGCCGGCCGCATGGCGGCCGGCCCCCGGGCACGTCACAGGGGAGGCGAACAGATGGAACGGGAGTGGATGACCGGCGGCACCGCCGCCGGGAACGGAACAGAACTCGAAGGACTCGACGGGGTCCGGCGAGCCCCGCGTGCGCGGGTGCGGACGGTTTCCCAAGGACCGGTCAGCCTGGCGGTGGTTGGCGACTTCCAGGTCACCGAGCAGGAGCTGCACGCCGCTCTGTCAGCCGTGCGCGCGGGCCGGTGGACCGAACTGACCCGGTGGCCGGGCTCGTACTGGGTGGTCGCGGACAACGGGCAGTACCGCTTCGTCTGCGGGGACCTGGCCGGCATCCGGGCCGTCTACTACACGCTGCGCAGCAAGGGCACGGCGTGGGCGACCGCGGCCAGCCGTCTCGGTCGCCCGCTTGCGCCGGACCTGCCGCTGTTGGCGGCCCGGCTCACAGTCGGCGAGCACCACTGGCCCCACCTCACCGTCTACGAGGAGATCCGCCTCGTACCCGGCGGATTCGGCCTCCTGCTCGCGCCCGGAGCACCGCCACGACTCATCGACATCAGCGGTGTCGAGCCGGTGGCCGAGCTGCACGAGGGCGCCGCCCGGTTCGGGCAGGCGCTCACCGACGCCGTCCAGCACCGCGTCGAGACCGCGGCCGGTGCGGTGGGGGCGGACCTGTCCGGCGGCCTGGACTCCTCGGCGTCCGTCGTCCTCGCCGCCAAGGCCGGGCGCGTGCACGCCGTGACCTACACCGACGCCTATACCAGCGGCGAGGACATGGCCTACGCCGCCCGCGTCGCCGAGCACGCCGGCATCACGCACACGGTGGCTGCCGGCAGTGACGAGCAACTGCCGTTCGGCTTCCCGGCCGGGCAGCCGACCGGGGAGGAGCCGGTGCTGGATGCGGCGATGTACGCGATGGACGCCTGCTACCTAGATCCGGTGGCCGGGCTGCCGCTGCATCTGACCGGGCACGGCGGGGACATCGTGCTGGACGCCTCCAGCTCCTGCTGGGTCCGCCTGCTGCAGGACGGCCGCCGCCGCGAGGCCCACCGCCAGGTCGTGGCCTTCACCCGGCTGCGCAACACCGCTCCGGGCCCGTACTGGAAGGCTCTCAAAGAGGCCGCCGCCCTCGGCCGGTCCGGCTCCCTCGACCGCGCCGCCCAAGCCCTGGAGCGTGCCCCCGTCACTGCGGATGCCGCGGTGAACGGCTGGTCATGGTGCCGTCTTGGGGCGGGAGCGTCATGGCTGACCGAACACGGCCGCCACCAGGTCGCCGCACTCCTTCGGCAGGCCGCCAGCGACCAGCAGCCGGAGCGCGCGGACGAGTTCGACCAGTGGGCGGCTCTGCGGTCGGTGGGCGCCTCCGCCCGCGGCTGGGCCCCGTGCGCTGACGCACTCGGCGTGACGCCGGTGTACCCGTACCTCGACAACCAGGTCGTCCGCGCCGCGTTCGCCGTCCCGGCCCATGCCCGGCGCGGGCTGATGACCTACAAGCCGCTGCTGCGGGCCGCGCTCCCGCAGCTACCCGACTGGCTGACCTCCCGCCGCTCGAAGGGCTCGTTCACGGCCCAGCGCATCGCCGGGCTCGCCCGCCACCAAGACCGGCTCGACGAGCTGATCGCATCGAGCCCGCTCGTCGATGACGCGCTCATCGACCTCACGGCCGTCCGCTCTACTCTGGCGCAGGCGGCCCGCGGCCAGAGCGCCACACTGATCGCCGACCTGCACCAGCTGACCGTGGCCTGCTGGTGGCTGACCGGCCAGAACACTGCGCTGGAGACGCCATGCTGACCCCCGCCGACCACATCCACCACGCCACCGACCAGTACGGCACAGCGGTGCTCGACACCCGGCGAGGCACGTGGCTGATGCTCGATGGGGACGCCTCCCGGATCTGGCAGGCCATCACCGTCCGCGGCGGCACGGCCGGGCTCGCCGACGAGATCGCCGTGCCCACCGGCCAGGACCCGCGGACCATCGGCGGCCGGATCGCCGCGTTCGTCGACGAACTGGTGGACGCCGACGTGCTCATCGACACCGACCGCAGGCGGCGGAGGTGGCATCGATGACGGTCATGGTCCCCGCCGCCCGGCCCACTGCGCCGTGGCGCGACCGCATGGTGGCCGCCGTCGCGCTCGCGCTCTCCCTGACGCTGAGCCGACTGCCCCTGCGCTGGCAGATCGCCGCAGTCCGGCTGCTGCACGGCCTGCCGTACGCACGACTCGCCCGCCTCGAAGCCCTCTCCACAGCGGTACAGGCGGTGATTCCGCCGTGGTGGCCGGGGCGAATCGCGTGCATGGAGATCAGCCTCGCCACCGTCATCGCGACCGCCCTGACCGGCCGCCGGGCCCGCTGGGTGCTCGGCGCCCGGTTCCTGCCCGACGCCGCCCACGCCTGGGCCGAAGTGCCCGAAGGGGCAGTCGGCCGGGACATCGGCGACGCGGTCGACCGGCCGTGGATGCCGGTCCTGTCCGTGCCGTAGACGGCCCCGGGGCTGCCGTGGTCCGGGGCTAGCACGAGCCTCCCCATCCCGGACCACGGCCTCACTCGAACGGGTGAAAACTCGGTGGTGTTGCTGACCTTCGATCGGGGCGACCAGGGGCGATACGGAGCGCGAGGCACAATCCCGTTGCCCGCCCGCTCGGTTCGGCTCCCTGATGGGGCTCGTGAGTTCTTCCGAATCCTCCACGCCCGACGCCATGAGCCAGCCGCCGGTCATGCGCCTGGCCTCCGACCGGCACTTCGAGGCGAGTGCCAACCTGTCCACGCGGGCAATAGCTCGCCGCCTGCCCCGCACGCTCGGACAGGCCGCCCGGCTCGGCTGGCGCACCGACCGCCGCGCCGTTGTGACCCTGCTCGCCTGCCAGATCGGCGCTGCCGCGCTCACCGCGACCGCGCTCGCGGCCACGACCCGGGTGCTGGCCGCCGTGTTTACCGCTGACGACATCGCCGCCGGGCTGCACGAGAACCTGACCGCCGTGATCGTGCTCGCCCTCTCCTCTTCTGGGCGCTATCTGCTGGACGCCGCCGCCCGGGCGTCCGCTGCCCAGCTCGCGCCGAAGGCCGTACGCGAGGCGGACCTTGAGGTCATCACCGCCGCCGAGGCCGCCGAACTTGTCGCCTACGAGGACCCGGACTTCGAGGACGCCCACGCCGCCGCCTCCGACGGCGCGGAGAAGACCGGCGACCTCATCCGCGACGCCCAGCTCCTGACTTCCGCCGCAGCACAGATGGCCGCTGCGGCAACGGTCGTCACCGTGCTGCACCCGGTGATGCTGCCCCTGCTGCTCGCGTCGGTCATCCCCTGCGCGTGGGGCGCCGTACGGGGAGCGCGGATCGAGCACACCGCGCACCACCGCAACCTCGCCGACTCCCGCCTGCGCAACGTCTTCCGCTCCTACACCACCGAGCGGAACACCGCCGATGAGGTCCGCGCAGGCACCATGGGCGGCTTCCTCATCCGCCAGTACCGCATCGTCTCCGGCCGCCTGGAAGCCGAACAACTCAAGGCGACGCGCCAGGCCCTGGTGGTACAGGGCATCGGCGACGCGCTCACCGCGGTCGGTACCGCCGCGACCTGGGGCGTGCTCGTGCTGCTCGTATCCACCGGGCGCATGGAGCTGGCCGCCGCCGGGGCCGCGGCTTTGGCCGTGCGGACCTCCGGGGCAGCCCTGGCCACAACAGTGCGGGCCGGAGCCCGGCTGTTCCGCACCTCCCTGTCCCTGGACGACTGGGCCCGCTTCTTGACCGTGGCCAAGCCGTGGACAACTCGCCGCGGCACCACCCAGGTCGCCGACGACGGACCCCAGCTCATCACCGCCACGGACGTCTCCTTCACCTATCCCGGCGCCGACCGGCCCGCGCTGGACGGCGTCAGCTTGGACCTCAAGCGCGGCGAGGTCATCGCGCTGGTCGGCGAGAACGGCGCCGGCAAGACCACCCTCGCCAGGGTGCTGACGGGGCTCTTCCTCCCCACCACGGGCTCCGTGCGGTGGGACGGCGTGGACCTGGCCGACGCCGACCCGGCCAGTGCCCTCGCCAAAGTCGCGCTGGTCCCACAGGACTACACACGCTGGCCACTGGCCGCCCGGGAGAACATCACCCTCGGCCAGCCCCGCCCCGAAGGCGACGCTGCCGTCCATATTGCCGCCGAGGCAGCAGGCGCTGACACCGTCATCGCCGCCCTGCCCAACGGCCTGGACACCTCGCTGGCCCGCTCCTGGTGGGGAGGACACGACCTCTCCGGTGGGCAGTGGCAACGCGTCGCGGTCGCCCGCGCCTTCCACCGCGACGCCCCCGTGCTGGTGATGGACGAGCCGACCGCCGCACTCGACGCCCGCGCCGAGCACCGGATCTACATGCGGCTCAAGGCCCTCGCCGCTGGGCGGGCGACAGTGTTCATTACCCACCGTCTGGCCAACACCCGCCTCGCCGACCGGATCGTCGTGCTCGACCAGGGCCGTATTTCCGAGGCGGGCACCTACGACGAGCTGATCGACCGAGCCGGGTGCTTTTCTGAGATGTTGAAGTTGCAGGAGGATCGGGACTGATGCGTGCTCGTCTGCGACTACCGGGTTCGGAGAGACTCGACCGTCCGGCGGCGCCTGGCCTAATCCGCTCGGCCTGGACCGCCGACAAATTCCGTGGGACTCGATTGACAGCGCACCGGCGCACGCGGGGTAGCCGGAACGGGCAGGGCCAGGGCCCGGAGCAGCACGCCGCCCGGCGGGAGCGTCCGTCCTCGTGGGAAGGACCTTGTGAACAGCATGCCCGCGCTCCGGCTGCACGCCGCGAACCACCACCTCACCCTCGTCTCCAACAGCGACACCGTCACGGACTACAACCGCCGCTACTTCGGCTCCTGGTGGAAGGCGTTCGAGGTCCCGTCCGCCTCCGCGTGGACCGGGCCCCTGCTGGCCGCCGACGTCGACCACGACGCGTACACCAGGCTGCGCGACCTGGTCGAACTGTGCCCGCACGAGAAGACCGCCTACGCCCGAGCCCAGACGCTCGTCGCCCACGACGACACCGGCACGATAACCGCCGTCAGCCCCACCCCGCAGCTCGCGTACCAGCACCACACGGCCGCCGGCCGCCTCACCGTCCACGGCCCCGACGTCGACCAGGTCGCTCTGGCGTCGGCCCGCATCGCCCGCGACGCGCTGCGCGGACTGCTCTGGCCGACGGCTGGGCCCTGCTGCACGCTTCGGCCGCCGTCCGCGACGGGCAGACCGTCCTGACCTTCGGCTCCAAGGGCGCCGGCAAGACCACCACCGCGCTTGCCCTGGCCAACCGCGGCTGGCAACTGCTGGGCAACGACCGCATCTTCGTCCGCCCCACCCCGGCCGGACAGCTGGACGTTCTGCCCTGGCCCTCGGCCGCCGCGATCGGCCTCGGCCTCCTCGACGCGCTCGGCTGGTTCGACATCGCCCGCAGTCGCGTTCAGGCCGGTCAGGCCCTGCACCCCACGCAGCACCTCGACGTCACCCGCACCTTGCTCGAGGACCGGCGCAGGCAGGCGGCTGTGGGAGCCGGACGGGCACCGGGAGAGGAAGGTGCAGGTCTTCCCCGACCAGTTCGCCACGTGGTTCGGCCTCGACCTCGCCACGGAGGGCCGGGCCGCGACGGTCCTGTTCCCGGAGATCGACCCCGCGGCCGCCCCGGCCGTCACCGATCGGAGCCGCTCGCTGGGAGAGGGCGACTTCTTGCACGGCGCGACCGAGGACCGCTACCCCGACATCCTCGGCCTCGCGCCCACCGGCAGCGGCAGCGACCATGCCCGCCAGGCCGTCGCCGCGCACCTGGCCGAACTGCCGCACCACAGCGTGCGGCTCGGGCACGACATGGACGCGAACGCCGACTTCCACGCCGCCAACCTCACCACCGGTGCCACCCTGCTCGACTGGGAGGGCTGGGGCATGGCCCCCCGCGACTACGACGCCGCCATGCTCTACGCCTACGCCCAACTCGTGCCAGCAACCTCCGGACGCATCTACCGCGAGCTCAAAGAACTCCTGGACACCCCCCAAGGCCGTGCGGCCACCCTGGTCGTCTGCGCCGAGCTGCTGCAGTCCGCATCCCGCGGCGACCACCCCGACCTGACGCCGAAACTAGCGGTCGCCGGACTGGTCGGCATCACTCCGGACTACCTGTCACAGATCGAACGCGGCCTCAAGGTCCCCTCCCTTCCGATTCTGTACGCCCTCGCGCAGGAACTCGGCGTCCCGACCGCAGCCCTGCTCTCCGAACAGCCGCCGCCCGAGGGGGAGACGGCCGACAGCCCCGAGACCGCGGTGGGCCGCGCGCTCCTCGGCTACGGGCCGGCGCGCAGCGCCACCCCTGCGACCGCAGGCGCGCTGAGGGACCGGGTGGAGGCCGCGTGGCACAACTGGCAGACCAGCGGCGAGCGGTTCACCAGAGCCGCCGAGACGCTGCCCGAACTGGTCGCCGACGTGGAGCACGCCCTGCGCACGGCACGCGCGGGCGCCGAAACCGCCGAACGGCGCGCTGTCTTGCGCACCGCGGCCGATCTGTACTGCTTGCTCCGTTCATACCTGCGTCGCACTGGCCGCGTCGACCTCGCCACCCTCGCAGCCGACCGAGCGATGCGGGCCGCCGAGGACGCTGACGACCCGCTTCGCATTGCCACCGCACAGTGGAACCTTGGCCACGTGCTCCTCGCCGCCAACCAGCCGGCCGAGGCGGAGGAACTGGCGCTGCGGGCGGCCGAGCAAGTCGCCACCGCTCAACTGCCGGAGGTGGAGCGCCAGGCGATGGGCGGCGCGCTCCAACTGGTGGCCGTACTCGGGGCGGCCCGACGGCGCCGCTGGTGGGAGGCGCGAGAACGGCTGGTCCAGCAGGCGGCCCCCGCGGCGCGCGCGGTGCCCGACGACAGCAACGTCGGCTGGACAGTGTTCGGGGCGACGAACATCGCCCTACACGCCCTGTCCATCGAGATGGAGGCAGGAGAGACCGGCGAGGCCCTGCACACAGCGGACGCCATCGACATCAGCGGACTGCCGTCGCTGGAGCGGGAGTTCACCTTCGGCCTGGAAGTGGCGGCCTGCCACAGCCAGCGCCGAGACGACGCCGCCGCGCTTCTCTCCCTGCTCAGCCTGGAAGCCGTCGCCCCGGAAGACCTCGCCCGCACGCCGCTGGCCCGGCAACTGGTGCTCACGGTGATCCGCCGGGCCCGAGCGATGCACGCACGGCAAGCCGAGCAACTTGCCGTACGGATGGGCCTCGTCTAGCTGGCGAGCCTGTGGTTCACCCGAACTGTCAGTCCGGGTGAACCCGGCAGGGACTGCATACGGTCACACGTGTGAGGCAGATCACCATGACCGTGAGGGTGTCCCGATGACCACGCTCAACGACAGACAACGGATCACCGAATGGCTCGCCAGGGCCGACCCCAACCCGGTGGCGGTCTATGGAGCATGGTCGGAACATGGCGTGGCCCTGCTCCCTCTCGGGCGCCGCTTCGACGCCGTCCGTGTCCCCGCCCAACGAGTCCACGCCGCCGTGGGCAGCAACGACCCGCAAATAGTCGCCTCCTCCCTGCGCGACTGGCTCGAAGGCCCGGTCATCCGGGACCTCCGGAGCAGCATGGGCCCGTACTACGTGCTCATCTCACCAAACGCCGCCGCGTGGGACGGCGCGGAGGAGCGCCTCAGCACGGACACCTACCTCGGCGTACCCCGCCCCGGCCAGCTATCCCTGCAGGCGCACTGGGTGGTTCCGCTCGCGGCGCCTGGTGACCTGTGCGATCCCGCGTACCTGAGCGCGCTGCTCGCGACCTCCGAGTCCCTGAAGGCGGCCGAGCTGTGAAGGACGAGACCGCCTGCGAGGTGCACGTGAGCGCCACGATCCAGCGGTGCGGCAAGGCTCTGGACCTGGTCGACCCGAACGATCCGTCCATGGTGCAGGCCATGGTCGACGCGCTGTTGGTGGACCTCAGCACGCTCTACACCTCCGAGGTGCTGCAGCGCTCCACGCACCCCGATGTTCAGGACCAGATGCGGCGCGCAGGCCGATTCCTTCTCGAGAATTCCAGCCCGCGCCTGACGCAGTCCGCATACGACCATCTGCGAGAACTGGCCTGGCAGGTGCGCTGCCTGGCACACATGCACCGCAGCGAGCAGGACAAGCAGAGCGCCGGGCGGGAGGAAGTGCCGTGAGCGCGACGGGCCGGCACCGGGCGCCCCGCGGCGATCCCGTGGAACGACTGCTGTACGGGGTCAGCTCACTGATGGGGCTCGGCGCCGTCGTGCTGCTGTGCGCCGTCGTGGACGACGAAACGCAAAGGGTCCACCAGCAAGCTGACGGACCCTCATGCAAGATCGAGGCTAGTGCCAGTTGCGCTCGCACTCGATGATCTTGCCAGCTGAGTTGGCGTGACAGGCCCGTGCCTGCACATACCGGGTCAAGTTGCGCGCATAGTATTTGTGGCTGTACTGGGGTCCCGGTTCGCCCCTAGCGCAGTCGAGGGCACCGCCGACCGGGCGGTAGTGCCAGTGGCCCGCCCACTCTCCCGGCTTCTCGGAGATCTCGTAGCGGATCTGGATAGTCGCGCAGTAGCCGTCGGTTGCCCTGTCCCACACCTTCCCTTGAATCCACACTTCGCCGTTGTTCTGCCAGTAGATCTCGGTCTCCTGCTCAACACCGCCGGCATAGCTCTTCGCGGTTCGGTGGGCCCACCCGTCGGGCGCTCCCTGCTGGGTCCGTGCCCAGTCGTCCGTGTCGTGTGCCGAGGCCGGGGTCGTGAAGATGAGCACTGTGCTGAAGGCTGCGGCCAGCAGCCCGAGTATGCGTCGCTTCATGGATCCCTCTCATCCGGTACGCCTGAGCCCCTGCGGCCCGGCCCCAGTAGGCCACGCAGGGCGGGAGAACCCAAGAAGGTTCGGATGTGCCCGAACCTGCACTGCGACGAGCGTTCACGGCCGCATATAGGCCGTGTTGAGGAGGTCGAGCCCAACGTGGGTGGGGCTGTGAAGGGCCCTGTTGCGGTCCCGCACGGTGTGGATCAATCCGGCCCGGCGCAGTGTGGTGGCGTGTTCGCTGGCGCTGGCTTTGGTCACGCCCACCATGGCGGCGAGTTGCGTGTTGGAGCAGCCGGGCTGCTGAGCGATGGTCACGAGAACAGCGGATCGGGTGTGCCCCAGCAGCGCGGCCAGAGCTGTTGCGATCTGTGGTGGCTCCATGGTCCATGGGGGAACTGCCGTTGCGGAGAGGGCAAGTCTGTGAAGCATTTGCCCCGTGGCGGCCGGGTAGATCAGAGCAGGTTGCGGTGCGTTGAAGGACGTGATCGCGGGGCCTTCCATCCCGAAGAATCCGGGTGCAAGCAGCAGCCCACGGCCCTGCAGATACAGGTCACCGTCCAGGCCGGACGACAATCCCACCTCCAGGACAGGCGGCCGCCATCGAATCCGGCCCGGGCATAAGGTGCCCAGCAGCGTGTCGATTCCCCCGGCGGCCAGTTGCCGGGTGCGCGTCGCCAGATCCGCCCTTGCCCATGCGCTGACCTGGTTCCAGCACGGAGCCAGCACACGCTCGTGGACGTGCTCGAGTTCGTCGCAGAACTGCTCCAGCAGAACGGGGTCATCCGGTAGCTGCCGTGCCCAAGCAGGGAGCTGGCGGGTTTGTGCGCCGTGCTGCAGGCTCTCTCTCAGTACGGTGCGAGGGGTGGAGCGGACCTGTGCCAGCAACTCCTGTGGCGTGCCTGCTCTGGAGTCAGCCACAAAAGCAGGCATCCAGCCGGCGCGTGGGATCAGGGCGAGCACCATGCGCGAGCCGGGAGACAGCTCTGCACGTGCCCGACCCCGCCACGCGCCAAGATGAACCGGATGGTCGTGCGCTTGGAGACGCCGTATGGCACTCGTCAGCTCGATCATCGGACGCGGGCCGTCGTCAGCGATCCGAATACGGGCCACATCCTGCAGCGTGAAGTGAATCCTGATGGTCAAACGTTCCCCCATTACAGACAGCCACGACCATCCTGGTCCCCGCGCCGGCAGCTCCCCAGAGGGAATCCGGTCAACAGACCCCTCCGGGTAGTGACCGACAGACTGAGTGGCGAAGAAGGAGAGATTCGCGCGCCACCTGACGATCGGCTCTATGGAGACCAACCGGCCCGGTCGGTGCCACCCGCCTGCTGCCGTAGTACTTCGGAGTCCTGCCTGCAACAGGTCGTAGATGCGAGAGTGGCGCAACCGATCGAACACGACGCACCGCGTCAAGCTGACTGGCCAAGCACCGCCTGAGCCACCGCCTCGGCATAGGGATCGAAGACACCTTCGGTATCTCCACCTGCGGCATCTTCCAGCAACTCCGCGAGCGGGCCGCGAAGCACCGCAATGTCAACGGGAGTCCCAGCCCGAAGTGACTCGACGGCACGGAGCAGCAGTTCGGAAGTCTGATCGGACTCAGACGAGCTCAAGACGGACCTCCATGGGAAGGGGGCAAGTTGACGCCCCTGTATCGTCCCAGAGCTTCCAAACTGAGGTTGGACCATAAAGCTCAAGCTCAGGGGAGGAACGTCACTGCCGGGAAGGCTGGGGAAGGCCCGTCGAGCAGGTGTCCCCGACGGCGGCGCAGATGCTTGTCGAAGAACGCGAGCGGGTATGCCTGCTGGATCTTCACCGCCTGGTCGGGATCGAGGGTGCCGATCACGTCCTGGAGCTGCTGCCTGCTCCATCCGAGCAGCTTCGCCACCTGGGGGAACAGCGCCTCATTGTCGCCGTACGAGACGTGGACGGCACCCTGGGCCTGGATGTTCAGCCGCCAGTCCCGAAGGTGCGACCAGAATGCGGCGACTGCGGGATCCGTGGCCCGGGTGAACTCGGCGGACATCATCATGAACGGCCGGTCCAAGTCGCCGGTCAGCGGCGGGTTCATCTGCATCGGGCTGTCGAGGCTCAGCCCGGCCCGGATGCGCTCGTCCGCGAGAGTGGCACAGGCGGTGGCCGTCCCGCCCTTCGACCAGCCGAACGCGCCCATGCGCCGCGGGTCGAGGGCGCCGAGCAGTCCGGCCGGCAGCTCCCTGTGATCGACGTCGGGATTGCCTCCGGCAGCGAGCTGCTCGACGCAGTCGAGGACGAAGCGCAGGTCGGCGGCGAAGTCCCCGGGCCGCGTCGGCGCCTGCTCGTCGTCGACCGGGACGGCGATCCGACCGTCGGGGAACTCGGTGTACGTGTCGTACTGGTGAGCCACCGTCACAGCCGCGTATCCGTGGCTGGCGAGCTCCTGGACCATGACGGTGTGATCGCCCTGGTGGCTGTGCGCGCCGTGCGAGAACATGACCACGGGCAGCCGTCGGCCCGGTTGCCGCACCGGAGCGCCCGCGTGGCCGGCAGAGAGCGGCCCCAGGGGGGCCAGATCGCTGAACCCGGCGTCGGCGAGGAACGCCTGAAGTGCGCCGGCCGGCATCCAGGGCGCCACCGGGTACCGCTGGACGTCCCGGGCGGGGTACCAGACGGTGGCCATCACCTCGCGGAAGTGCCCGGGGCCCGCAAGGTCGTCCGGACGCGACCGGTCGACGAGGTGCAGCTCGACCATGCCCACCGGGTGCGGCCCGGTGGGCACAGGCAGCATGAGCCGCGCCGTTGCCGAGCTGGCTGCGGCCCGGTCGGCGACGGCGGCAAGCGGCACGGTGGTCCCGGCGGCCAGGGCGGCTCCGAGCACGCTGCGGCGCGTCATGGCCTTCCGGCTGGTGAACGGCGTGGTGGTCATGGGCCCTCCCGTGGTGACGGAGCGTCAACCGTGCCGCGACGGCCAGTCCGTGGGCACCGAGGGAACGCTGTCACGGGCCCCTCCCGCACGGCATTGGCCCACCGTTTGATGTCTCGCGAGGGTATTGGCCCACGGGTGTACACCCTGGGGCTAATGCGGTCGGCCGTTCGTCCGGTCGCGAGGCCATCCAGATCACCTCGGGCTCGCGGTCCATCAGGGTTCCGGCGGTTCGCCAGGGCTGCCGGTCGCTACGACGACCAGTGAGGCACCCGCACGAGATCAACTGAGGATTGAGATCAGGCTCTCAGGCCAGGCCGGTCACGATGGAACTCCCTAATCACCCTGTGCTGTTGGCCCTCATTGCCGCCTCGTCGCGAGTATGTGGTCCGCTGGCACAAGGGCCTCCCATGCGTGCGTCGTACGGTGTACGGTCGCCCTCATGCGTGCAATTTTCGCGCATGATGATCGGGGCAGACGTATGCCTGTGCCGATAGAGACACCAGGTAGGTCAGCAGGAGGGAGCCGCTCGTGGCGCAAGCGCCTCGCCCGGCCCCGACGCCGGAACAGCGGTTGTTCGCCCGACGGTTACGCCGCCTGCGCGAGGACCTGGCGGGCATGAGCCTCGACTCCGCGGCTGGTGGGATCGGCGTGAGCACGGCCACGATCCGACGGATCGAGGGCGCGGAGCAGAGCCTGGACCTCGACCAGGTGGAGAAGCTGCTCGTCCTCTACGGGGTCAGCGGAGCGCGCCTGACCGAGATGAAGCGCACCGCCCAGGCCGCCGCGCGACCGGGCTGGTGGCACCAGAAGTATCACCGCGTCATGCCCCGTGACGTCCAGGAGTGGATCGGGCTGGAGAGCGCCGCCTCCTTGATCCGGATGTGGGCACCGGCCACCATCCCCGACCTGCTCCAGACTCCTGAATACGCCCGCGCCGTGCACCGCCGTCAGAACCCCCACGCTGCAGACAGCGACCTCGACTTGACCGTCGAGCTGCTGCGCCAGCGCCAGCGCCGCGTCGCCGAGCGCGGAACGCGCATCTGGGCCCTGATGTCCGCAGCCGCGCTCCACACCAAGGTGGGCTCCGCCAGTGTGATGCGAGACCAACTCCTGGCACTGCGCGGAATCCTGGAGCAGCCACTGCGCACCATCCAGATCGTGCCGCTGGGCAGCTTCCCGCATCCGCTCACCAACGCCCCGCCCGCCCGCCTGATCCGTCTCGGTGGAGGAGAAGCTGATCTTGGCGACTACATCGTCGTCGACCAGATCACCGGCACCACCATCGTCACCAAGCCGCGCGAGAGCGACACCTGGCGCCAGGCCATGGACATCACCTGCGTACAGGTACCGATCACCCTGCCCGGGAGCAGCATGCGCCCGAGCACCCTGACGCCCGAACTCACCGACCTCTGAGGAGCCCAGCCACATGAGCGACATAGCGCACAGCCCCGATCAGCCGGCCGCCGCTGACGGCGAAGTGAGCAGTGCACGTTTCTGGAACGCCGCCCAGGGGGGCAAGGACAACTACGAGCGCGACCGGCAAGCTGTCGCCGCGGTCGAGGCGATGGCGCCCGGCATCACCGCCGATGCCCGCTCCGCCCGCCAGTTTTTGCGCCGTACTGTTCGCTGGGCCGCCGCCGAGGCCGGGGTTACCCAGTACCTGGATCTCGGCGCCGGCCTTCCGCTGGAGCCGGACATTCACCAGATCGTCAGCCACCACCAGCCCGACGCGCGTGTGCTCTACGTCGACAACGACCCCGTCGTCCTGGCCCATCAGGGCGCCTACCAAGACCCGCCCCTGAGCAGCTACATCGACGCCGACATGCGCGACACCGACGTCATCATGAGCCACGTCACCGAGACCTTCGACCTCGCCAAGCCCGTGATGCTGACCTTCAGCAGTGTCCTGGGGCACTTCTCGGACGAAGAGGCACACGGCATCGTCGGGGGCCTCCTCGAGCACCTCGCTCCGGGCAGCTGCCTCATGCTCAGCCACGACATCCCGACGCCGGCCATCATCGCCGCGTGCGAGATCTACTCCTCAGCTCCCGGAGCCCTGCCCTACCAGCCCCGGACCATCGAGCAGCTGCTGCGGTTCTTCGACGGCATGGACATCGTCGAGCCCGGTCTCGTGCCGCTCTTCGAATGGCACCCGGACGACTCCACCGAGATCACGGAGGTCATGGGCTACGGCGCGGTCGGCCGCAAAGCCGCCTGTACGGCG
This sequence comes from Streptomyces aurantiacus JA 4570, assembly GCF_000414115.1. Taxonomy (GTDB): domain Bacteria; phylum Actinomycetota; class Actinomycetes; order Streptomycetales; family Streptomycetaceae; genus Streptomyces; species Streptomyces aurantiacus_A. Next base: position 21,441 of record NZ_AOPZ01000063.1, on the reverse strand, counting down.
GCCTAGTCGCATGTGCATAGAGCAACTTGTCGACTCTGCTACCCCAACGTGCCCTGATTCGACCCGAGTTGTGATCGATATCTTCTCAAAGGAGCTGGGAACTTGGCTGGCATATGCGTAATCTCTTGGCTACAAAATGCGCATCAGTGCAGCTCTGCCAGGTCCCGGCGAGCGGATGTTGGCAGGGCTGCCCGCTACAGCCGTCCGTACCTGCACGTCGACCGGGAGAGAATGTGACACGCCACGCCCAAAGCAGCACGGCCGTTCGCCGCCGTAATTTCGTGGCGGCTGTCGGTGTCCTGGCCGCGCTTGGTTCGCTCACCGCCTGCAGCGACTCAGACGGCGGAGAAAGTCCCGAGAAGCCCCGCGCCACGGCCACGTCATCGAAGCCTGCGGCATCGCCGTCCCCCTCCGATGCCTCGGACGGCGCCAAGGGCGAGCTCCTGGCCGCCTATCGCTCGTACTGGAACGAGAAGACCACCGCATACGCCAAGGGCAGCATGTCCGGCACGAAGCTGAAGACTTACGCCAAGGGGAACGCGCTGGGGATGGCGCAGGCTGACCTGGTGAGGCTCAAGTCTGCCGGGCAGATCATCAAGGGCAAGCCTGACCTTGCCCCGAAGGTCAGTCGCCTGGACTTGGGTAAAAAGGTCCCCTTCGCGCAGATCACGGACTGCGTGGATGTCGCCGAGTGGAAGCCGATCGACCGCAAAACGCGCGAGGAGATTGTGCTGCCGAAGGAGCGGCGGATCAAGTACGTGAGTCGTGTGACCGCGGAGCGCTGGGACAAGCAGTGGGTGATCTTGGAAGTGAAGCCGGAAGACAAGGCATGCTGAAGCATCTGGTTCCGCTCACGGGCGCTGCCCTGCTGGCGGGCTGTGTGCTGTCGCCAGCCGCGTCCGCGAACCCTGATCCCAAGCCCACGGGCAAGGTCGGAGAGTGCACCGTCATCGAGGTGTGCGTGTCCGCAGGAGTGGGTGGGTCCCCTGGTGGGGGCGGAGGGCGAGACAGCGGGCGTCGTGGGAAGCGCTCGTCCGGTAAGGCAGGGCCGCCCGCGGGGGCGGGGCCCTGCATCGTCACGAAGATGGATCCTCAGCCGCCGGCGAGCAGCAGCCTGTGGGAGGGGCGCTCGCCGGGTAAGGGAGCGATCTACACACGGGTGTGCCCGCTGGCTGCGGCCGGGGCTGCGGCTGCCGGCGCTCTGGCGGGCGGGCCGCAGACGTTCTGGGCCGAGACCGCTCCGGTCGCTACCGTCGACCCCGCGCAGCTTGCCCAGGAAGCCCTGGACAAGATGACGTTGCGCGGCCCGGACATCGGCATCACGCCGAGGCCGGGCGGTAAGGGCGTGGTCGGCATGCCGGTGTGGATGTGGACCACCAAGTCCGCCGAGACCTACGGCCCCAACAGCGCGTCCGCCTCTGCGGGCGGCGTGACCGTCACCGCGACCGCGCGCGTTAAGCGGATCGTGTGGAGCATGGGCGACGGAGCGTCCGTCACCTGCACCACGGCCGGCACCCCGTACAAGACCTCGTACGGCAAGAGGAACTCCCCGGACTGCGGCCACCGCTACAGCAAGCCGTCCTCCACCGAGCCCGGCGGCCGCTTTCACGTGAGCGCGACCTCGACCTGGCAAGTCGACTGGGAAGTCGATGGCGGCGGTGAGAGCGGCGAGCTCAGTGAGACGCGCACCAGCGACGTCGACATCAACGTGGCCGAGGTCCAGGTCCTCAACTAACCACCGCACGAAAGAGCGAGAAGAGCGAGGCACGTCCGCCATGGAAACCCCAGCAGCCCCTCCGATCCCGCGCCCCGCCACCCGGGCGGAGCTGCCGACAACGACAGCACCGCCCGTCAAGCGCGACCGCAGGTGGTGGGCGGCGGCTCTGTGCGTGGTGCTGGCCGTGGTGTGCGCGCTGGGCGCGGCCGCCGCGGTCACCTCGGCCGGCGATCGCAGCAAGGTGCTGGCGGTGGCCCGGGACGTGCCGGCCGGGCAGCCCCTCAAGCCCGCCGACGTCACGGTCGCTGAGGTGTCTGCCGATGCGGCACTGACACCCATCCCGGCACGCGACAAAGCCACCGTGATCGGCAAGCGAGCGGCCACCGACCTGCGCAAGGGCGGCCTGCTGGTGTCCGGGCAGCTCGCAGCCGGCAGCGGACTGGGCGACGACGAGCAGCAGGTCGGCGTCCAGGTCAAGCGCGGGCAGGCCCCCGACGGGACGCTCGCGCCGGGCGACAAGGTGCTGGCGGTGACCACGCCCGCCCAAGGAGATGAGCCGGACAGCACCAAGGACGAGGCCGACGAGCCGTCGTCGGTCGACGCGACCGTGGTGTCCATCTCCCGGCCCGACGCCAGCGGCACCATCGTCGTCAACCTCGCCGTGGACCAGGCTGACGGCCCGCGGCTGGCCACGCACTCCGCCGCAGGCCGCATCGCCCTCGTGCGTGAACCGCGGAGCAACTGATCATGCCTGTCACGGTCCTTGCCAGCGCCGCCTCCACGGGCGTCACCAGCAGCGCCCTCGCCCTCACTCTGGCCTCGCCACGACCCAGCGTGCTGGCCGAATGCGACCCCAAGGGCGGGACGCTGCGCGCCGGGTTCCTCGAGGAGCAGTTCACCGCCGGGTTCGGCCTCTACCACCTGGCTGCCGCCGCCCGGGTCGGCAGCGAGGCTCTCGCGCACGCCGTCGCCTCACACCTGTGGTCGATCGACGAGGCCGGGCACCGCCGGGTCCTGCCCGGCCTGACCGACCCCGCCCAGGCCGCCTCCCTGGAACGCACCTGGCCCGCGCTGTCCGACATCTTCCACGTCCTGGCCCACGAGGCCGGACACGACGTGTTCGTCGACGCCGGCCGCCTCACCTTCACCAGCGGCCGCCTGCACACCACCCTCACCCCCGCCCCGCTCATCCAGCAGGCCGACCTGGTCCTCCTGGTCACCCGCAACACCAAGGCAGCACTCGCGCTGACCTCCCACATCATCGGCCCGCTGCGCGCCGAACTCGACGACGCCGGCACCGGCGCGAGCGCCCTGGCACTGCTGGTGATCGAGCGGGAAAACGTCCGCGGCGGCCGCGGCTACACCACCCACCAGATCGCCGACGCCCTGGAGGTACCGGTCCTGGCCGCCCTGCCGTGGGACGCACCGGTCGCCGACTACCTGATCGACGGCGGTAGCCCGCCGCGCGGCTACGCCCGCAGTGACCTACTGCGGCACGCCCGCACCGCCGCCGAGCAGCTGGCCGCGCACGCCCAACGGCGCCGCATCCAGCAGGAATTCCCCGCCCCGGCCAACGAGCAGGTCACCGGGGTGCTGCGCCGGCTGCAGAGCAGAACTACTGGAGGACGCCGTGGCTGACACCCACCACCGGCCCGCCCACGGCCACCCGCCCGCCCTGGGCCGCGACGAACTCGCCAACGTTCTGAGCAAGGGCATCGCCCGCCGAGCCACCGAACCACCCGCCCGCATCCCCGGTGCCGCCCGTACGCCCCCGCGGCCTGCCGCCCCTAGTTCGGTGGGCAGCGCTGGCGCGGTGCCGCGCCTGGCCGGCCTGCCCGGACAACTGCCGGTGGCCTGGGAGGTGATCGAGGCCCTGCAGTCCGAAGTCTCCGCCGAGCTGAGCAGCCAGGACCCCCAGCGCACCCTCGACCCGGCCGACCGGCGCGCCCTGGCCCGGAAGCTGACCTCGGACGCCGTCGCCTCCTGGGCCACGAAGTACGCGCAAGGCAACACCCCCCTGTCCGAGGACGACGAGGCGCGCGTTGCCACCGCGGTGTTCGACGCGATGTACCGGGGCGGGCGCCTGCAGTCGCTGCTCGACGAAGAAGGCGTCGAGGACGTCATGGTCGACGGGCTGCAAGCGCACGTGGAGTACTACGACAAGCCCCGCCGGACCATCGACAAGGTCGCCGACTCCCACGACGAACTGATCGCGTGGGTCAACCGCATGGCCGCCATCAGCGGGCACGGCGAGCGCTCCCTGACCCAGGCAACCCCCATGGTCGGCTTCCGCATGCCCGACGGCTCCCGCGTTACCGCCTCCCTGCTGACCAGCCGCCCCTCGGTGGTCATCCGCAAGCACCGCATCAAGGACCATGGCCTGGCTGAACTCGTCCAGTGGGCAGCGGTCAACCCCCTGCTCGAGCGGTTCCTCCTCTCCTGCGTGCACGCCCGCCTGAACGTGCTGGTCGTCGGGGACATGGGCGCGGGCAAGACCACCCTGCTGCGCGCCCTGGGACGCGCGGTCCCCGAGGCCGAGCGCCTGGTGACCCTCGAATCCGACCGCGAGCTCTACCTCGATGAACCCGGACCCAAGCCGGGCCCGGTCACGTTCGCCTTCGAAGCCCGCCAGTCCAACGGCGAAGTCCGCGCCGGAGCCACGGCCGGCGCCATCTCGATCTCCGACATGTTCGCGACCGCCCTGCGCTACAACGCCACCCGCGTCATCGTCGGTGAGGTCCGCTCCACCGAGATCCTGCCGATGCTCCAGGCCATGTCCGCGGGCGGCTCCGGCTCGATGTGCACGATCCACGTGAGGCGCCCGCACGCGATCGTCAGCCGCCTGGTGCAGCTGTGCACGGAGGCCGGCATGGCCACCGAGGCCGCTCACCACCTCATCGCCTCATCCATCGACGTCGTCGTCTACCTCACCTACCGCGACGAAACCGGCATCGGCGGCCGCAAGCACCGCTATGTCTCCCACATCTACGAGGTCCACGACGTCGTCGGCGAGGCCGGACGCCCCACCATCACCACCCTGTTCGCTCCCACCCCGGACGAGCCGCGCGCGGTCTTCCAGAACATGCCGTCCTTCATCGAGGACCTCGAGCTCACCGGCCTGTTCGCCCGCCAGTGGCTGACCGACAACGCCACCGGCGCCTGGGGCCCGCCCCTGCACCTGTTGCGCGGCCAGCACCCGCAGGGGGTGGCGACGTGACCCTCGCCCAGTACTCCTTGCTCGCCGCGATCAGCGCCGTGGCGATGGTGCTCGCCCTGGCCGCCGCCGTGCGTGAACTGCGCGGCCGCGAGCCCGACCCCATCAAGCCACCCTCACAGCTGGCCACCCGCTTCCGCCGCGCCAAGGCCGGTCTGCCCGAGGGATGGCGGAGCCGCTGGCGCTACCTGGTCATGGCGGCCGCCGCTGTCACGCTGGTCGTGTGGGCGTACACGGGCTGGCCCGTCCAGGGCCTGCTCGCCGGCGCAGCCGTGCTCGGCCTGCCCTTCGTGCTGCACCCCGGCGTCGCCGCGCAGGCCCGCATCGAGCGCCTGGAGGCGCTCGGCCAGTGGCTCAATCACCTCGCCGGCGTGCACACGGCCGGGATCTCCCTGACCCAGACCATCCGGGCCTCAGCCAAAGCCGCCCCCGCCCCCCTCGCGAGGGAGGTGCGCGCACTCGCCGAACGACTGCGCGCCGGCATGGACGCAGACCTCGCCCTGCGCCTGTTCGCCGACGAACTCGCCGACGGCGTGAGCGATCACGTGGTGCTGCTCTTCCAATCCCACGCCGTCTACAAAGGACCGGGCCTGGCCGACGCCCTGGAGCAACTGGCCGTGACCATCCACCAGCAGGCCGCCGACGCCCGCGACGTCGAGGCCGACCGGGCCTCGGTCCGCAAGGCATCCCGACAGGTCTCCGTCGTCATCTGCGTCGTCGTCACCGGCTGCATGCTCAACCCAGCCTGGTCCGGCTGGTACGGCTCACCGCTGGGCCAGCTCGTCCTGACCGGGCTGGGCGGGCTCTTCGTGTGGACGCTTGCGTGGCTGCGCCGCATCGCCCACACCCAGCCCGACCCCCGCCTGCTGGACCCGATGCCCACCCACCTGACCGCCACCAGCCCCCTGGGGGAGGCGCCGCGATGATCCCCATGACCGCGGTGCTGCCGGCCGCTGCCTGCGGCATCTTCATCGGCCTCGCCGTACGCGCCGCCGTGCCCGCCAAGCCTGACCTCGCCAGTGCCTTGGACCGGCTGAATGCCCGCAACTACCCCGCCGCCTTGACCGGCGCCGTCCCCACCACGGCGGCCGGCACGCTCGCGGAGAAACTCGGCGCCCGCCTCCTGGCCGATTTCGGGCTGCGGATCCGGCTGCCCCACAAGGACCTGGCCCTGCTGCGGATCTCCCCGGCCGAACACCTCGGCCGACGCGTGCTGTTCACCCTGTTCGGGCTGCTCTCCCCACAACTGCTCCAGGCGACCCTCGCCCTGGGCGGAGCCCCCCTGCCCTTCCTCCTGCCCACCGGCCTGTCGCTGCTCATGGCCGTGGTGTTCTGGCTGAGCCCGGGCCGGGACGTCAAACGTGACGCCGCGGCCGCCCGCCTCGTGGTCCGCCACGCCGCAGCTTCCTACCTGGAACGCGTCGCCCTGGCCCGGATCGCGAACTCCGGCGCCGGCCAGGCCCTGACCGACACCGCCGACGTCGGCGACGGCTGGATCTTCGAACGCATGCGGGTCGTTTTCGATCAAGCGGAACTCGCCGGCGTCACTCCCTGGGACGCCCTGCGCCAGCTCGGCGACGAACTCGACATCCCCGAACTCACCAGGCCCGCCGACACTCTCGCCCTCGCCGGTGAAGGCGCCGCCGTCTACACCACCCTGCAGGCCCAGGCCCGACAACTGCGTATCGCCCTGATCAGTGACGCCAAAGCCCAAGCGAACGAAGCCAGCGCGAGCATGGTCCTGCCCGTGACCTTCGGCGTGATCCTCATGCTGGCCTTCGTGATGATCCCCGTCGTCGCCACCATCCTCGCCAGTTGACCACCAGCACGAAGGAGAACGCCCATGGACATCCAACTGCTCGCCGCATGGATCCGCGGCCGCTACGCGCAGTTGCGCGCCGCCCGCGATGCCGGAGCCACCAGCACCGAGCTCGCCGTGATCGCCGGCGCCCTCCTCGTCGGAGCGGGCCTGCTCGTCGCCGCCCTGCGGACCAAGCTCGGCGAGAAGATCGGCATCATCAACGGCGGCTGAAACCGAGCACCGGACACGACGAACCATGGGGGAGAGGCATGACATCACCATGCGGCGCCTGAAGCACAGCAGGCGCCCGCCGGCCGCCCGCCGGCGCGATGACCGCGGCGTGGGCAGCGTGGAGCTGGCCACACTGGCCGTGGTCGTCCTCCTGCTGGCTTTCACCATCATCCAGGTGGGCCTCTACTACCACGCTCGCAAGGTGGCGCAGTCCGCTGCCCGACACGGCGTGGACGCAGGGCGGCAGTTCGGCGCCACCAGCGGCGACGGCGTCGCCCAGGCCCAGCAGTACCTCTCCCGCTACGGCGGCTCGGTCCGCGGCGCCCAGGTCTCCTCGTCCGGCAGCAGCGCCCAGCAGATCCGCATCACCGTCACCGGCTCCGTCGCCACCCTGGTCCCGGGCCTGGACCTGGACGTCACCCAGCACGCCGACGGGCCCATCGAACGCTGGACCACGCCATGACCCGCCGCCCTCGCGCACTCCCGCGCCGCTGCACCCGCTGGGACCCGAAGGATGACCAGGGCTCCTACGCACTGGAGACCGCCATCCTCGCCCCCGTCCTCATTGCCCTCCTTGGTTTGATGATTGCGTTCGGACGGGTCACTGACGCCGAAGGCGCCGTGGACGCGGCCGCGCACGCCGCCGCCCGCGCCGCCTCACTCGAACGCGACGCCGGCAGTGCCCAGGCCAAAGCACAGGCCGCCGTGGACCGCAGCCTCACCGGCGAGGGCATCACCTGCCGCGCCTCCCAGGTCGCCATCGACACCTCCGGCTACGCCACCGCCGTCGGCGAAGCCGCCACCGTGACCGCGACCATCTCCTGCACCGCGCCGCTGTCCGACATCGCCCTGCCCGGTCTGCCCGGCGCCAAGACCCTCTCCGCCTCCTGGACCAGTCCCATCGACACGTACCGGGCCCGCTGATGACCCCCGCCACCTGGATCCGCCACCGAAACGCGGCCCTCGCGGCCCGCACTGACCAGGGCAGCATGTCGCTGTTCTTCGCCCTCACCGGCGTCGCGATCCTGCTGGTGATGGGCCTGCTCGTGGACGGCGGCGGTGCCCTGAACGCCAGCAACCGGGCCACCAGCCTCGCCCAGGAGGCCGCCCGCACCGCGGGCCAGCAAATCGACCCAGGCCAGGCCATCGAAGGCACCGCGATCACCATCGACCCCGGCGCGGCACAGAGCGCCGCTGAGGACTACCTCGCCGCCCGCGGCGTCGACGGCTCCGTCGCCATCTCCGAGGGCGGCACGACCATGACGGTCACCGTCCACGACACCTACCAAACAATGTTCGCCCAACTCGTCGGCCAGGGCTCCATCTCCGTGACCGGCACCGCGACCGCGCACCTGAAAACCCAAGCGGGAGACTGAGCCATGGCCCCACGCATCTTGCGTACCCTTGCCGCCCTGGTCCGCGCGCTGCTCGGCCTCGCCGTGCTCGCCGCTGTCATCGCCGCAACGCCCGTGCTGCTGCTCACGTTCGGCGTCATGGAACTGCCCGGCGGGCTGGACGTCCTGACCCAGCCCGACGACGGCCGACTCTTCCTCACCGCCCTCACCGGCATCGGCTGGGTCGCTTGGGCCGCCTTCGCCGCCGCCACCCTCATCGAGACCATCGCCCTGGCCCGCCGGCGTGCCGCCCCGCGCATCAAGGGCCTGGGCAGCATGCAGCGCTTCGCCTCTGCCCTCATCGGCGGCATCGTGCTGCTGGCCCCCACCGCCGCGTCCGCGGCCACCGCGCCCACCGTCGCCGCGGCCACGGCCGCCCCCGGTCCGCACAGTCCCGCCGCGCCCGCCGCTCAATCCGACGACCAGGCCGGGCGGGACAAGGATGACGCCAACTGGCCCCGGCACACGGTGTCCTCGGCGACCGAATCCCCGGCCGGCCTGGCCGAGAAGTACCTCGGCGACTGGCAGCGCTGGAAGGACATCGCCGCCCTCAACCCGGGCATCCCCGAACTCACCACCGGCGACAGCTACGTGCCCAAGGGCACCGTCCTCAAGCTCCCCGCCGACGCCCGCCTCGAACCCCCCACCGACCCCGCTCCGGCCCCGTCAGCCTCCAACACGGCCGACGAAACCGGCCGTGCAGCCACGACGGAAGCCGCCGAGACCAGCCAGACCGGCCGCTCGACGCCGCGCGCAGACCGCGCGGACGACACCGACCGGCCCGCGCGTGTCACCGTGCAGGACGACGGCAACCTGTGGGACATCGCCGACCGCTACGGCGACCCCACCGACTGGCCGGCCATCTTCGAGGAGAACAAGGGCGAACTCCAGCCCGGCGGCACCCGCTTCACCGACCCCAACCTGATCGTGCCGGGCCAGAAACTCGACCTGCCCCCCAGCGACCCGGCCGACGAGGCCCCCGCCACGCCCGACCACAACGACCCGCCGGCGCCGGACACATCGAAGGACAAGCCCGGCGAGAAACCGGCGCCGGACAAGACACCCGACAAGGACACCGAGGCCGGCAAGCCAACCCCGCCCGCCACACCCGCCCCCTCTGCGGATACCGCCACGCCTTCCCGCACCGCACCGCCCGCCGCCCAGCCCGCCAGCGACAGCGACGCCGCCCTCGCACCGGTGGCCGTGTGGGCCGGCGCCGGAGCCCTGGCGGCCGCGCTGGTCACCACCCTGGCCACCCGCCGGATGCTGCAGCAGCGCCGCCGCCGTCCCGGCCGCCGCATCCCCATGCCCGTCGGCCGCGCCGCCGCCACCGAACAAGGCCTGCGCGCCGCCCAGCGCCCCAGCGGCTTCGACCTGCTGAGCACCGCCCTGCGCTCCCTCGCCCTCAACCTCGCCGCCGCCGACCGCGACCTGCCCGTCCTCGAGGCCGTCGTGCTCCACGAAGCCAAGGTGGAACTGCACCTCGCCGCAGACACCACACCCATGAAGCCCTTCACCGCCGCGGCCGGCCGCGAGGATGTCTGGGTCTGCTCCGTCTCCAGCCCCAGCCTCGCCGACGTCCAACAGCTCCAGGACGCCGAGGCCCCGTACCCGGCCCTCGTCTCCATCGGCTGGGATGGCGCCGGCCACCTCGTCCTGGTCGACCTCGAACACGTGGGCATTCTGAACCTGGCGGGCGACAGCGACTTCGCCCGCCACGTCCTGCAAGCCATCGCTGTCGAGCTGACCAGCACGCCGCTGCCCGGCCACCTCGAAGTCACCGCCCTGGCCGGTACTGCGCCCGGCCTCGACGCCGCCGCCCCCGCGCGAGTCGTCCGCATCGACGACCTCGCCACCGCCACCGCCGAACTGACCAGCCACACAGACGACCAGCGCCGCACTCTGGCCGCCATCGGCGCGGACAGTCTGCGCACCGCCCGCCTCATGGACGACGCTGGCGGCGCCTGGACACCGCACATCCTGCTCGCCGAAGCCCTGCCGGACAGCAGCGAGCGAAGCGAGCTCTTCGCCACCCTCACCGACGAGCCCCGCGCGGCCGGCGCCGTCATCACCGCCGAGCCCTCCGCCGAACTCCCGGACCTGGCATGGACCCTCGACTGCCAGGGCCCCGACCACACCATCGCCCTGCCCGGTTCCAACCTCCCCGTGAAGCTGCAGGGCCTGAGTGATGACCACTACGCCGACGCCGTCGAACTGCTCACCCTCGCCGCCAGCGACACCGACGTCCCCGCCCCCGACTGGACCCGATCCGACCCCGACGGCCCACACGACGAAGGCCAGGACGACGACGCCGAGCACGAGCACCAGGAACCCGACTACGGAACCGGACCAGTGCCCACCGCGGCAGCGGACGAGGACGGCCTGCCCGCCGAATACGCCGACCTCGAACTCACCACCACCGCCGAGCCCGACGAGCCACAGCCCCGCAGCCAGGCCGACAACGCCGCCCCCAGCACGGCAGAGCCCTACCCCGACGAGGAAGGCGAGCAGGGCCAGGAGGAGAAACTCCCCACCGGCCCCACCCTCGCCGAAGTCCTGGACATCGGCTTCCTCCATGACGACCCCGCCGAGCCGAAACAGAACGCGCAGCCAGGCAGCACGAACGACGAAGCCGACGCTCCGGCCCCCGACCCCACAGGCTCCATGGCTGCTCCGACCAGCCCCTGCGCTCCGCCGGAGGCCACGGCGGTCCACATCACCCTGCCCGCACCGGCCCCCGCCACCGGCACACACGCCGACCAGGCAACCATCCCCGCACCCGCGGCAGCGCACGCACCCGACACCACACCGCCCCAACCAGCCGCCGAACCCGCAGAAGACGCACCCTCCGTCCTGCTGCTGGGACCCATCGGCATCGACGGCGCGACCGGCCGGATCGACTCCAGCCGCCGCAGCGTCGGCATCGAGCTGACCGCGTTCCTCGCCCTCAACCCCGGCGTCGACCACCACGCCATCGACGAGGCCCTCTGGCCCGGCCGCCTGGTCGGCAAGGAGATGCGCAACGCGGTCATCTCCCGAACCCGCTCGTGGCTGGGCAAGGACCCCGACGGCAAGGCCCATCTGCCGCGCGTCCAGGACACCGGAGACAGCCGCTACCGCCTGGGACCCACCGTCACCTGCGACTGGACCCGCTTCCAACGTCTGGCCCGCGCCGGCCTGGCCCGCCATGACGAAGACGGCGACCTCATGCTGCGCCGCGCGCTTGCCCTGGTCCGCGGCCGACCCTTCACCGGGATCGATCCCCAGCGCTACGCCTGGGCCGAGCCCGCCATCCAGGAGATGGTCTCGGCGATCGTCGACGTCGCGTACGAACTCTCCTCACGCCGACGAGAAGCAGGTGACATCCCCGCCGCCCTGTGGGCCGCCCACCGGGGCATGCTCGCCGCTGAGGAGAGCGAGATCCTGCACCGCCAGGTCTTCCTCGCCCACCACGCCGCAGACGATCTCGACGCGCTGCGCGACGCGGCCGCCCGACTGGCCCGCATCAACGAACAACTCCTCGGCGGCGCCGACATGGAAGCCGAAACCGCCGAACTCCTGCGCAACCTGCTGCCTCGCCCCGTTCACCCCGCTAGCGCAAACCTGCACGACTAGGTGAAAGGGCGGGACAACCGGTGCTCTACTGGTGGAGAGGGAACCCCACGGTCCCCCGCTGCGCGCAACGGGGCTACGGCAATGCTCTGTTCCCGGCGCTCTACAGCCCGCAGGTCCTTCCGTACCTGAATCTCAAGAAGGACGTCGACGGCGATAGCCTACTCTCGGTCATGCGGGAACCCCACGTCGTAGCCGACGTGCTTCGCCTGGACCCTTCATACTCTTTAGTGGAAACCCCAGGAAAGGTCAGCGATGAGAGGCTAGCGAGCCTCCAACAGGGCGCACAAAAATGCGAGTACGATGCCTTCCTCGGAATACTATTCGTTTTCGCTCTCCTTCACTGGATCATTGGGGCAGCGGTGAATATCCAGTGGTGGGTATCGCTTCCCCTTCTAGCTTTCCCGGGAACTGTCGCGTACGTCTGGTACAGCGAGAAGCGAAACCGCGATAACTTCATCCAGATCCTTTCCGTAGCCTTAGCAGTGATTCACTGGGTTCCCGCCGCCCTCACTGCGGAGCTGGAGACCTATCGGTGGTCCAGGCGCAGACACAGGTTGCGGCGGACCCTCATCCCCGTCATGCGCAGGGAGATCGCCCGGCTGCTGGGGCCTGACCACGAGTCGCTCCTGGTCATTGAAGGAATGGCTGGTCTCGTCAGCGCCAACGACCCGCAGTACTGGGTGGCCAACCAGACGGAGACTGACCTGCAGCGCAAGCTGGATCAGATGGATGGCGGCGCGATCGCCATCTGCGGCCCCCGCGGGGTGGGCAAAACGACGTTGCTCAAGAAGGCATGTGGAGCACGCCTGCGGTACCCCCATACGAACTTCCATTTCCACGTCGTTGTCCAGACCCCGGCCAACTACCGGCCTGAGGAATTCCTGCTCAGCCTCTTTCAAGACGTCTGCCGCCGCTACCTGACCCTCTACGGGCGCCGGGGACGTGGGCTCTTCCTCGTCCGCTCGCGGCCCGTTGACGTCACACGCAGGCTGATCCGCTCCTTGCCGGCCCTGATCTGGCTGGCAACAGGGCTAGCCCTCCTGGCTTTCGGCATGAGCAGTGTTGCTCAGGACGTCTACGCGTGGATCACCTCGGACGCACGCTCCACAGCCCAGGGCTGGAGCGATCCGGCTCTCTCCTGGGCCCACGGCTTCGCACGCAACCACCAGGCCCTCACGCAGGCTGCCGCGGCCATCACCGGCCTCGCCATCCTCTACAGGAGGCGTCCGCGGGTCCTCCGATGGCTCGCGAGCCGACGTCTGCGGTTGCTGATCAAGGACTGTCACAACTACCTGCACCTGCTCCAGCACGTCCAGATCACAGGAGCATCGGCCACCATCGGCGTGCCGCGGCTGGCCGGCCTCTTGCTCACCCGCACCACCGGGGCCTCGTCGCGCACCCTGACGTACCCGGAACTGGTCGCCCAGTTCCGCGACCTCCTCACCCGCATCAGCGCAGAGGAGCGCCGGGACGGCTGGAAGGTCTTCATCGGCATCGACGAGCTCGACCGCCTCGGGTCAGCCCAACAAGCCCGCGACTTCCTGTCAGAGATCAAGGCCATCTTCGACATACCCAACGTGTACTTCCTGCTGTCCGTATCCGAAGACATCGGTGCCACCTTCATCCGCAGAGGCATGCCGACGCGAGACGTCAGCGACAGCTCCCTCGAGGACGTCCTGCATGTCGAACCTCGCACCCTCGAAGAAGCGCAGCAACTCCTCCAGACGCGTCTACCGGGCGTGACCGACCCTTTCGTCGCCCTCGTCCACGCCCTGGCCGGCGGCATCCCGCGCGACCTCATCCGCTACACCCGCAAGCTCGTCGAGTTACGGCACCGCACCGACCAGACCGACTTACCCACGCTCGCCCGCCACCTCCTGCTCGAGGAATTCGCCCACACCCTGTCCAGCTTCCGCGTGCTCCTCGGCACACACGACCGCACCGCCGAGTGGGGCCAGACCCTCCACCGCCTCCGCGAGGCGACATCGATCCTGCACCAGGACGACGACCAACGCGCCCCGCGACAACAACTCCTGACGGCCGAAACAGAAGTCACCCGGCTTGCCGTCGTCCCCACCAGCCCGGACACTGACGAAGCAAGCGCGCACTGGGAAGAACTATCCACCTACGCCTTGTTCGTGCTCACCCTCCTCCAGGTCTTCACGCCCCCGTCCTTTACCCAACGGCGCGAGCAGCACGTGGAGAAGGACCACGGCAACCTGCAGCGGCTGGCCACGGCACGGATGGAGCTGAGCGTGTCACCGGCCAGCGCACGCCTCATGATCCAGCAGTTTCGGGAAGCATGGGACTTGCCGCCCCTCCCCAGCCAGCCATAGCGATGCGGGCACGGCCACGGGGAGCAGCAGCCCTCAGCCCAGTAGCAACCCCCGGCCTGCCTGGCAGCTCTGTCTCATCTGCCACGCGTGGGCCTGAGGCATCGCCGCTTGTCGGGTGCTCCTCGGCGAGGTCGCTGGGCATGCCTGCCCGCTCAACGGGGTTCCCTGGATCGGCCTGACCGTCGATGCCCTCCGTGGCGGCCGCAGGCCAACCGAGACTCCGGGGCAAAATGCTTCCCCCGAGGCGGTGTTGTTGCGTGGGACGATCGGGTCATGACAGACAGTGAGGATCCCGAGGAGTCCCAAGACCAGGAGCCGTCGGAGGACGACAGAGCGCTCATTGATCTGTCGCGATTCTTTACGGCGACGTTCAAGCCTTTCCAGGGCTATACGCCTGCCCAGAACACGTGGATCAGCAAGATGCTTGCTGAATCGCCCTTGATGCAAATGCGTCCCTATCTCCCGCGGATTGGCGTTCCCCCCTCGGTATTCCCAATGACAACTGCGGCAGACAGGCTACGCAGGCAGATGGCTGCCCTGACCGGTTTCAACGACACGGTCCGTCGTGCATTGCAGCCGTTCACCGAGACCTATCGGCCGCCGTGGCACGACGTCCTCGCGTCGGTCGGCGACACCATTAGGCGGCTTTACCCGGAGAACCTGCGTGAAGCTGCCCCCGGGATCGACGACCTGGAGAAGCTCTTGGTAGAGGAAGGCATTCCGCTCATGTGGGTGCCCGGACCGGAGACGGTGCGTGCCCTGCTGGATGCGCCGGATGCCGCCGCCCGCCGGCGCACGGTCGGTCGGCGCTGGAAGGGCATCACCAACGACTGCGAAACCATTCTCGAGGACGTCGAGCACCCGGCCCTGCAGGATGCCCGCAGCTTCGCCCTGGACGTCGTGGAAGCCCTGCGCGCCGGTCACATCAATCCGGCCCAGGCCCTGGCCACCAATCTGCTCGACTCTGTGCTCCAGCGCTACTTCGACAAGGCCACGCGCCTTGCACTCACGAACAATGATTTCAAGTCCAAGGGAATCAAGTTCAAGCTGGATGACTACAAGTTCAAGGTGGCCTGTGTTTTCGCACCGGTCTGGTACGCACACGCCAAGTACTACCCCAAGAATGGCGACCCGATCCCACGCACGTTCGGCCGCCACCCCAGCACACACGGCGTCTCCCGGAACCAATACTCACGCATCAACGCTGTGTATGCCCTCATGCTGGTTACCTCGGTAGTCAAGTTCTTCGACACGGAGCTGCCAAGGTGATGGCCGTGCCCGACCACTCGGACTTCATGGGCACTGAGGCGATGCGGCCAGCACCACGCTTCCCTCGACGGTGTACGAGTTGGCCACAAGAGTCCAGCGTGGGCCTCTCAAGCGGCCAGGTGACTGATCAGGGTTAGTGTGGTGTGGGCGTTTGGCTTTGGGTGTGATGATCGCCTTGGCGGCCAGGCGCCTCAGCGGCGGCCGGTTGGGAGGGCTGCTAACCCTGCTCCCCGCGGACCGACGTGTTCGTGGGCCGGCCGCCTGCAGCAGATCCTTCAGACGCTTCCTTCGCTGCTTTCAAGGTGCGTTCGGCTGCCCACAGCGGGTACCCGAGGCGTTGGCGAATCCCTTCGGCGGTCAACTCGGCATCATCCTGAAGTAGCCGGCGTACCGCGTCTGCTCGGGCCCGGGCGAGGGCGCGCTGGGCGGTGTCGACGGTGACGCTCAGCTCGGCCGCCGCCGCGGCGGCGGTGATGGCCGGCTCGCGCTCCAACAACCGTGCCGCCCGCGGGGCGATGCTGCTGCGAGGCGCCGCCTCGCGGCTGCCGACGGGCCGGCCGGGGGAGGACCCGGGGCCAGGGCGGTCGGCGAGCCAGTCCAGGACCTCGCCGCGGCGCCAGTGGTCCACCCCCGCCACGACGACGGGGTCCGGGCGCGGCCGCATGCGCGGCAGGTTCCCATACCGGTCCCACGTCCGCGGCTCCACGCCCGCCAACTCGGCGGCCTCGTTACGGTCCAGGAGATCACCCCGGCTCTCCTTCGTCGGCAAGGCCGGCACGGGCTTGCCCGCGTGGAAGGCGTCGACCTGCTCACCGTCCCACAGCAGCACCCGCGCCTCGGGAGAACTGATCGGCTTGGGGTGCCCGGGCACCTGGTGCAGCTTCTGGTTGCTGAACGACTTCGCCGTCTTCCCCGCCTTCGCGGCGAGGTCGGCAAGCCTGCGGACCTGACGGTCGCGGCCGGCGCGGATCACGATGAGAGTTCCTCCTCCTTGAGCGATGCAACGGGATCATCCTGCTGCAGCTTGTACAGCTCGGCGAACAGCCCGCCGGCCGCGAGCAGGGAGTCGAAGTCCCCTTCCTCGACGATCCGTCCGCTCTCCAGGACGATGATGCGGTCGGCCAGGCGCACGTTGGCCAGCCGGTGCGTGACGAACACTGTGGTGCGCCCGGCCGCCAGGCGGCGCAGCCGCTGAAAGACGTGGTGCTCGGCGCGCGCGTCCAGCGCGGAGGTCGGCTCGTCCAGGACGAGCACCGGCGCGTTCCGGAAGAACGCGCGCGCGATCGCGATGCGCTGCCACTGCCCGCCGGACAGGTCCTGCCCTCCCCACCACGAGCGGGCCAGCAGCGTCTGCCACCCATCCGGCAACGCGTCGGCCAACTGGCGGGCGCCGGCGGCCTCGGCGGCCGCGGCTACCGCATGCTCGGCCTCCCGGCCACCGCGGTCCTGCCCCAGGGTGATGTTGTCCCGCAGCGTCATCGGCCAGCGCGTGTACTGCTGTGGCACCACTCCCACCTGCTGCCACACCCGCCGCGGATCCGCGCCGACCAGGTCCACCCCGTCCCAGGACACCGACCCCGTACCCGGCAGGTACAGCCCGGTGAGCAGCTTCGACAAGGTGGTCTTGCCCGAGCCGTTCTCCCCGACCAGCGCCACCACCTCGCCCCGCCTCAGTGCCACGTCCACCCCGTGCACAGCAGGTGCCGCAGCTCCGGGGTAGGTGAAGCTGACCTGCCGCGCACGGATCACGTCCGGTCCGCCCGGCCCGACCACGGCCGGCCCGCGCACGGCGCGCAGCTCGGCCGCGCGCCGCAGGAACCCGGCCCAGTCCTCCAGGTACAGCGCCGTTCGAAACAGCTGGGCCCCCGCGCGCACCCACGCATCCAGCGCCCCCGCGCAGGACCGCACGCCCACGACGGCCGCACCCACCGCTGCCGCCGGCAACACCCCCTCGACCGCGAACCACAACAGCGCGGCCCAGGTCAGGCACAAGCCCAGCGCGGCACCGCCGTCGCCGAGCCACCGCACCGTCATCGCCTGCCGCGCCGCGGCCAGGTCCTCGGCCTCCAGCCGCTGCGACACCGCCCGGTAGCGGCCCAGCAGGAAGTCGGCCATCGTCGAGGCCCGCACCTCGTCCGCACTGGCCCGGCCCGCGGTGTAGGAACGCCACACACTGCGGAGCCGGCTGTCCGACAGCATGCGGTGCGCCGCCGCGTGTTCGACCCGCGCGGCCCGGATCGCCCCCCAGCCCCGCGGGACGACCGCCAGCACCAGCAGCGGCAGCAGCGCCGGATGCAGGACGCCCAGGTAGGCAGCCGAGCCCGCCAGCGTCGCCGCTGCCGCGATCAGGGCCTGCGCCGCCATCACCAACTCGCGCGTGGCATTCGCCCCTTTGTCGGCCGCCTCGAGCGCATCCTCGAAGCCGGGATCCTCGTAGGCCATCAGCTCCACCCCAGCGGCAGCGTCCAACACCTCGAGGTCGGCCTCCCGCGCCACTTTCGGCGCCAGCCGCGCGGCCGCCAGCTGCGCCGTGGCATTCAGGCCGTACCTGACGGCCAGGGCGCCGGCCAGCACCAGCCCGGTCGACAGAGCCCCGCGCAGTACCGCGCCGTCCACGGCTCCCTCCTGACTGCCGGCGGGCAGCAGGGTCTGCAGCAAACGACCGGTGGCCGCCAGGACGCCGGCCGAGGCCGCAGCCGCGAGCACCTGACTGCCCAGCCACAGCACCACAGCCCGCCGGTCCGTACGCCAGCCCAGGCGCAGCGCGGCCCGCACCGTACGAGGGACCCGGGCCGCCATGGACCAGGTCGTCATGCGCGCCGACGCCTCGGCGTAGGGATCCGAGCGCAGCCGCATCACAGGCGCTGCCACGGTCTGAGGCGCACCGGCAGGTTCCTGCGAAGAAGTAGTCATCGATCCTCATCCTGTCGTCTCGTCGGTGCCCGAACACACAGATCCGGGCTTCACCCGGCGCCTACATCAACGGGGCCAAGGGAGCCGAAGTACGGCCGCCTGGTGCGCGCAGTTGGCCGGACTCGGCAGCCGACCCCAACCTCCGCGAGCAGGAGTCCGGGAGCTCCGTGCCCCAAGGGAGCAGGCCACGCAGCGGCTTGCCGGTGGAGCGCTGCCCAGACGCGCAGCGCAGCGCGCGGCACGGCCCCCGCGCCCCGTTTCTTGCGCGCGGCCTGCTCCGCAGTCACGACGCGCCGCCGCTACGCGGCGGTCCGGTGCTGCGGCGCTCCGCGCCGCACAGATCGCCTCGCCGTGCGCTCCGCGCCCGCCATCGGCCGCCGCTCACGCGGCGAGATGCTGCGCTGCTCCGCACCGCCCCCCCCGGTCAGGGGTGCTCGCCCGTCCGACCGGGCGAGCACCCCGTGAGCCCCCTTACGTAAGGGACCGCACCGCGAGATCCAGGGCGATCGGCGTGTAGACCGCCGAATGCTCCGCCGCGCCCCGAACTCCTCGCTCGCAGTCCTCAGCCACCGCCAACAGCGCCCGGCCGTCGAGGAACCCGGCGTCCACGAGCGGAGAGTCAGCAGCCATGTCCCGCAGCAGCGCCGGAGCGTAGCGGTGCACCGCAGTCGCCATGACCTCCGCGAAGGTCTCGCGCAGCACCGGCCGCACAACGCGGGACGGCAGCCCGTGACGGATGAGCCGCTCCCGCATGAGCGCCTTATCCGCCCGCCACACCTCCGGCAACTGACGCGTGAACCGCACCATGTGCGGATCGGTCAGCGGCGCCACCGGCCACACCCCCGCCCGCAGCATCGGGGCACTCACCGTACGCAGCGCCAACAGCGCCGTTTCCGGCACGGCCGTCGCCGGGGCAATCCCCGCGTCCCGCTCGGCTTCCGCCTCACGCGCCGCCGGACCCAGCCACGCCCGCACCCGAGCTGGACGCGACGAGCCCTGGCCCGCAACCGCCATCAGCTCATCACCCCCAAACCCGGTGACCACGGCGACCACGCCACGCGCGACGACCGCAGCCAACGACGCCTCCAGCAGCTCGGTATACGGCTCCTCGTACACCGAACACCGCCCGCCCCGACGCGCCCCCGCAGGATGCAGCGGCAGATACTCCAAGGCCGAAACAGTGCAGTCCCCAGCTAACCGACACGCCCCCGCCAACAGGGCGCGCCGCTCCATCTGCTGCACCCCTGCCGCGCTGGGCAACTCCATCGCACACGCGGTGACCGCATCCGGATACAGCGCGCCCAGCGACAGCCCCACCGTGGCACTGTCCTGACCACCCGAGAGCTGAACGGCCACGCGGTCCGCGCGCATCGGGCGCTGCTCCAACACCCAGGCCAGCAGTTCCTCGAACGCGGCTACCGGGTCCGCATCCTCGGCCAGCTCACGCGGCTGATCCCGGCCCACCGCAGCCGGATACCGCAACTCCAGCCCGCTCGCCGAGAAGTCCGCCACCGACCCGACTGTCAGCAGATGAACGCCCGCGAACATCGTGTCGTGCCCGTAGCGAGAGTGCCCCGACAGAATCCGCGCCACCTCACGGCCCACCAGCCGCTCACTGCTAACGAATGACCGAAGGTCCATCAGGTCCCACGACGCAACCAAGCGACCACCAGCCGACACCAGATGGAGCGGAGCCGCACCCCCCGCTCCCGCACTGACCGTGAGCCGGTCAGCCCGCACAACCAGCACGACCGCCCCCAGCGGCCACGCCCTCCACTCAGCGAGCATGGCTTCCAGCCCACGCCTCGACATCACCAGCGGATCACCACCGGCCCGGGACACTCCCGACCGACGCTCCCGCACGGTCAGCGCCCACGACGTCCCATCGGTCGCCGTGAGGACCTCCAACAGCGGATGCACGAAGGGCTCAATCCAACTCGCGCCGCAGGACCACCGGGCGCCGGAATTGGTCCACTCTCCGGCCAAGTCGCGGAGCGAAACAGAGATCTTGATCATCACATGCCTCCCATCCGAAGGGGGCGGGCCCCGGGGTAAATCCCGGGGCCCGCCAGTTCATGAGGTGATGCGACCTCAGTTCTCGTCGCGGTGACCCTGGTCCTCGGTGCCCTCCGGCTTTTCCTGGTACCGGGCGGTGCCCTCCGGGACGACCACACGCGCCGGGGTGACGAACAGGTTCTCGAACGTGGGAGCCATGACAGCTCTCCTTTCGGTTGATGATCTTTTGGCTTGCCAGGAGCGCTACCTCCTGACAAATAAAAGTATCGCACTTGATCCCAGTGGCAGACAATCACATTCAGGCCAACCATGAGGGAAGAACAAGCCACCACCTGACCGAGCATCAGGAAGCTGTAGAGCGAGACATACCGGAAAGGGTGATTAACGCTCGAACTCCTCTATGAGGCAAGGGAATTCTTCAAGTCCAATAGAGCAGAGAAGTCAAGCGTGATCCCGATAGATTCTCGAACCTTTGAGAGGAATGGGCCCGAAAGGGTCCTTCCTGCTTTGGTGCCCCTTGTGTTTCAACTATTGGAAGAGAGCACGTTTTTTGTGGAACTAGAGAGTGTCTGATGGCTAGTCAGATTTTGTGTTCCTGAGGGGGCGTCATGTGGCGACATGAGGAATTCGATGTGTGCTCGGGGATCGGCGCGTGCGTTCGTCTATACTGCCTGTACGTGTCTCGATATCAGACCTGAGTTTTACGTGGTGCCGTCACCGGAAATGGTAATTCGTCGCCACGCTGAAAGGCCGACAAGACGAAACGCTCACCAAAGCATCGCCCGCTGTTTGTACCACGCCCCGTCAGGGGCGCGCACCCACCTCACCCCGCTCGCCCCCCGCACCGGTACGACCCCTCCCCCCGCACCCCAGGCCCCGGCAGGGGCCGACTCTCCAAGCCCTCCGAGCCCCACTAACTCACCCACCACACACAG
>NZ_AOPZ01000062.1 GCF_000414115.1 Streptomyces aurantiacus JA 4570 | reverse complement strand
CGAGGCGCCCGCGGGGTTGTCGAAGGTCTGCGGGCGGCCGGCGAGCGGGATCTTGCGCACGCCGCTCGCCAGGCCGGGATACCGGTCGCCGCTCGCACCGCGCAGCGTGGCCGCGCCGTCCGTGGAGTCGATGCCGCCGGTGCGGGTGACGCGGAAGGCGGGGCCGGTGTCGACGCCCTTGTCGTCCTTGAGATAGCGGTCGAACCAGGTGCCGACCCGGCCCTCCACGCGGTCGGTCTCCATGTCGCCGCCGTCGTGGCCGCCCGCGATCCAGTCCACCGAGACCGGCGCGTGGTTGTCGCGGATCGCCCTGGCCATCGCGTCGGCCTGGTCGAGCGTGAACAGCGAGTCCGTCTGGCCCTGCACGATCAGCGCGGGCACCTTGATGCGGTCGCCGACGGCGGCGGGGCTGCGCCCGGACAGCAGCTCGCGCGCCTCGGCGTCCGGCTTTCCGGACACCGCCACGCGGTCGTACATCTCGCAGAGCCGCTTCTCGAACCGGTCGCAGCCGCCGCCCGCGCTGAGGAACATCCCGGCCCACAGCTTCTTGAACACGCCTCGGGGGAACAGGGCGTCCGCCAGGTTCCAGTACGTGATCATCGGGGCGATGGCGTCGACCCGCTGGTCGTACCCGGCGGCGAGGAGCGAGACCGCGCCGCCGTACGAGGCGCCGGTGACGCCCACGCGCGGGTCGCCCGCCTTGTCCAGGCGCACCTCGGGGCGCTTGGCCAGCCAGTCGATCAGCCGGGAGACGTCGGCGACCTCGCCCTTGGGGTCGTTCAGACCGATCCGGCCGGTGGACCTGCCGAAGCCCCGGGCGGACCAGGTCATGACCGCGTAGCCCTTGCGGGCGAGCTTCTCGGCCTGGTCGCGGACGTCGTCCTTGCTGCCGCCGAAGCCGTGCCCGATGAGGACGGCGGGGCGCTTGTCACCGGGGTCGCCCGCGGTGAAGTACGACGTGTCGATCCGCACGTCGCGGCCGTCGGCCGTGCCCATGTCGAGGCGCTGGTCCGAGCGGCGCACGCCCGGCCCGTCGTCCGAGGCGAGCGCCGACACCCCTGTCCACGTCCCCGCCCCCACGAGCAGCACGACGCCGGCCGCGGCGGCGAACAGCCGCCGCGGCCGGCGAAGGGCGGCCTTCCAGGCTCCGGCCCTGGGCCGTCGTAGATCCATGCCGTCAACGGTACGGGGGCCCGCTGACAACCAATGCCCCCACCGGTCTGAACCCGGAAGCCTCCCGGGGAAGTACGCGGGGGCGGCCGCGTACTTCCGACGCGGTAGGCGCGGCGGGGTCACCCCGATCTTCCGTGAAGCAACTGTCAGGGGCACCTACCCTGTTGATCCATGACATCTCAGCTCCCGGCTCCCGCGGAATCCCTGGCCACCGGCCAGCGCTCGCTCGGCGACCCGTCCGTCCGGTACCCGCTGTGGCCGCCGCTCACCGAGGGCTGCCCGGTCACGAGCACGGACTCCGTGGCCTATCCGGTGGAGGTCGACTACGCCTACGACAAGCTGCCCGCCGACTTCTTCGCGACCGCCGCGTCCCGGCCGCGCGGGCACGAGCGGTGGGCGCCGCTCCTGCCGCCCCTGCATGCCCCCGGGCTCGCGGAGGGCGGCACTCCGCTGCTGCCCCTGGAGGACGGCGTGTGGCTCAAGGACGAGTCCCGCAACCCGACCTGGAGCCACAAGGACCGGCTGAACCGGGTCGCCGTGAGCGCGGCGGCCGGGGCGGGCGCGGCGGGCGTCGTCGTCGCCTCGTCCGGCAACCACGGCGCGTCGGCCGCGGCGTTCGCGGCGCGGGCCGGGCTCCGGTGCGCCGTCGTCACCTCGGCGGACGTGCCGCCCGCCGTCGACGCGTTCCTGCGCGCGTACGGGGCCGCCGTGCTGCCGGTGCCCATCGAGCAGCGCTGGTCGCTGCTGCGCCGGATCGTCGAGCGGACCGGCTACCACCCCGTCAGCAACCTGACGCCCGCCGCGCACACCGGGCACGGCTTCGGCCCGGAGGGCTACAAGACCCTCGCGTACGAGATCTTCGCCGAGCTGGGCACCGTCCCGCGCGCGGTGTTCGTACCCACCGGCTACGGAGAGATGCTGTTCGGCGCGTGGAAGGGCTTCGCCGAGCTGGTGCGGCTCGGGTACGCGGAGCGGGTGCCGCGGCTGTACCCCTGCGAGCCCGCCGCCGGCGGTCCGCTCGCCGCCACCGTGCGCGCGGGGGCGCTCACCCACGTCCCCGTCGGTCCCACCGCCGCGTACGCCATCGCCTGCCCCGTGGGCGGCCACCGCGGGGTCGTCGCGCTGCGCGAGAGCGGTGGGGGCGCGCTGCTCGTCACCGACGAGGAGATGGCCGTCGCGCGGGCGGAGTTGGCGCGGAACGGGGTGTGGGCGGAGCTGTCGGCTGCCGCCGGGCTCGCCGGGCTGCGGCAGCAGGTCGCCCGGGGCGGGCGGGAAGGCGACGGGCCCGTGGTGTGCGTCTCCACGTCCAGCGGTTTCAAGGATCGCGACCTGCTGGCCCCTGGGCCGTCCGCGGTGGTCGACCCGAAGGACTGGGCGGGGGTGGAGCGGCGGCTGCGGGGGTGAGGACCCTGCGGGGCTTTCCCCAGTCCCGCCCCTTCCGCCGACAGCGGGGGTCCAGGGGGCGGCAGCCCCCTGGGAGGGCTACTCGCCAGGCACGCTCACCAGCCACCGGCTGTCCCTGCGCGGCCGCAGGTAGAACGCCCAGTAGAGGGTCGCCACGGCCACGATCCCGCCGGCCCACAAGAGGTACGCCGCCTCCTGTTGGCTCAGGACATACGCGAGCACCGCGACAAGCACCACCGGCACCCCGGGCCACAACGGCATCCGCCAGGCGGAAGCCAGCCCGTGCGAGCCCCGCCGGCCGAGCAGCGCCGCGACGGCGACCAGCAGGTACATCCCGGTCACGGACACCCCGGTCACGCCGTAGAGGGTGTCGAGGTTCACGAAGCACAGCGCGGCGCCCGGCACACCCACCAGGAGCGTGGCGACCCAGGGCGAGCCGAAGCGCCCGCCGAGCCGCGAGAGGACGTTGTTCACGGGCGCGGGCCACGCCTGGTCCCGGGCGGAGGCGAACAGGACCCGCGAGTTCTGGATGACCATGACGATGCCCGCGTTGATGATGGCGAGGGCGACGCACAGGCTGACGAAGGTGCCGACGCCGGAGCCGGCCCAGGCGTCGACCATGCCGCCGATGTCGCCGCTGGTGAGCGCGGCGAGATCCGGGGCGCCCATGGTGATCGCGGCGACCGGCACGAGGAGCACGACGGCCGAGATGCCGAGGGTGAGCAGCACGGTGCGGGCCACGTTCTTGCGCGGGTTCTCCATCTCCTCCGACAGGTACACGGCGGTGGAGAAGCCCTGTGTGACGAAGAGGGCGATGGCGAGCCCGGAGATGATCAGCATGGCCGTCACGGTCTCCGTGCCGCCGCCGGAGCCGGAACCGCTGCCGGAACCCGCCGCCACACTGAGGTCGGTGAGGCTGGACGCCCCCCGCTCGGCGTGCGCGAATCCGAGGACCGCGACGACGCCCGCCGCGACCACCTCGAGGACCAGGAAGATCCCGGTGATCCACGCGTTGGCCCGCAGGTCGAGCAGGCCCGCGAGGGTGGCGAGGAGCATCACGCCGGCGCCCGCCAGGGACGGGTCGAGGTGCACGACCGGGGCGAGGTAGTCGGCCGTGCCCATGGCGATCACCGGCGGCACGATCATCACGACGAGCAGGGACAGGACGAACACCAGCCAGCCCGCGAGCCGTCCGGCCATCGTCGACACCATCGCGTACTCGCCGCCCGCGCTGGGGATCAGCGTGCCGAGCTCGGAGTAGCAGAACGCGACGCCCACGCACAGCAGCGCGCCGATCGCGATGGTGAGCGCGGTGGCGGTGCCGAGCGAGGAGAACAGGTCGGGCACGACCACGAACAGCGTGGACGCGGGCGTCACGCAGGACAGCGTGAGCAGCGTGCCGCCGACGACGCCGATGGAACGCTTCAGCTTCCGCTGCGCCTGGTCCTGTTCCGGCGCGGGCGCGGTGGCCGCG
>NZ_AOPZ01000061.1 GCF_000414115.1 Streptomyces aurantiacus JA 4570 | reverse complement strand
GACGACCGCGGCGGGTTCGAGGAGTGCCGCGGCCCGCAGCTCGGCGTCGTCGGCAAGGAGGTGCAACAGCCGTGCCGGGACGGTGAGATGGTCGGCGAACGCACCGGGCTCGGTGAACCCGGTCTCGGCGTACCCGCCGGTGCACAGGCTGGTTTCGCCGCAGCGGCACCGCTCGCACGTCCCGCAGGCGCGGAAGCCCTCGGCGACGGTCTTACGTCCGACGAGCGCGGCGTCGACACCCGCGCCCACGGCCTCGACGGTCCCGGCCCACTCGTGCCCCGGCGTCACCGGATACCGCACGTACGCGGCGTCCCGACGGCCGTCGTACAGCTCCCGGTCGCTCATGCAGATCCCGGCGGCGGCGACGCGCACCAGGACCTCGCCGGGGCCGGGGGCGGGCACGTCCCGCCGCACGAGACGGTGCTGCCCCGGCCGCTCCACGACGACCGCGCGGCTGCCCTCGTCGGGGCCGCTCACTTCGGGGCCCTCTTCTCCCAGCCCTCGGCCCACAGGTCGAACCGCGCCTGCTGCTGCGGGAACTCGGCCGCCGCTGCCACGTCCAACTCGACCCCGAGGCCGGGCTCGTGGGACAGCTCGAAGTAACCGTCCACGACCTCGGGCGCGCCCTTCACCACCTTCTTGATCTCCGCGTCGGCGAAGTCGTTGAAGTGCTCAAGGATCTTGAAGTTCGGCGCGGTGAAGCCGACTTGGAGGGAGGCGGCCGTCAGCACGGGGCCGCCCACGTTGTGCGGGGCGACCAGCATGTAGTGCGTCTCGGCGGTGGCCGCCAGCTTCCGGGTCTCCCAGATGCCGCCGATGTGGCCGACGTCGGGCTGGAGGATGTCCGCGGCCTGGCTCTCGAACAGCTCGCGGAACTCGATCCGGTCATGGATCCGCTCGCCCGTCGCCACCGGCATGTCGACCCGCGCGGCGACCTTCTCCAGCGCCTTCAGGTTCTCCGGCGGCACCGGCTCCTCCAGCCAGGCGGGCCGGAACGGCGCGAGATCGCGGGCGAGCCGGACCGCCGTTGCGGGCGAGAACCGGCCGTGCATCTCCAGCATCAACTCGGCGTCCGGCCCGATGGCGTCGCGCACCGCCTCGATCAGCGACACCGCGTACCGGCTCTGCTCGTGGTCGAGCTCGAAGTGCCCGGTGCCGAACGGGTCGATCTTCAGGGCGCGGTAGCCGCGCGCCATGACACCCTGCGCCGCCCGGTGGTACGCCTCCGGGGTGCGCTCCGTCGTGTACCAGCCGTTGGCGTACGCCTTGACCCGGTCGGTCACCTTGCCGCCGAGCAACTGCCACACCGGCACGCCGAGCGCCTTGCCCTTGATGTCCCAGCAGGCCATCTCCACGACCGCGATGCCCGACATCACGATCTCCCCGGCCCGCCCGTAGTCGCCGTACTTCATCCTGCGTACGAGATCCTCGACCGCGAACGGATCGGAACCGGCGATGTGGTTGGCCTCGGCCTCGCGGAGATAGCCGAGGAGGGCGTCGGTGCGGCCGAGCATGCGGGTCTCGCCGACCCCCGTCAGTCCTTCGTCGGTGTGGACAAGGACATAGGTCAGATTGCGCCAGGGGGTCCCGACGACGTGAGTGCTGATTCCCGTGATGCGCACGGCAGTTGCCCCCAGGGTGCGTAGGCTGCGTTCGATATTTCGACACGCGTTCGAAATGGTGGCGTGACCGTAAAGCGCCCCTCTCGGGGGTGTCAATGGGTCGCGCGCGAACCGTTTCCGCAGGACCATTGCGTCGTCGACGGACCCCCGTCTAACCTGCGTTCGTGATACCGGCCAACGGTCGGAGTTTCGAACGAAGAGGGTGGGTGGACGGCATGGGGCGCCTTGTTCCGGCGGTGACCAGGGCATTCGACATACTGGAGCTGTTCCTGGAGGGGGACGGCACGCTCTCCGCGCCGGAGGTCACCCGCAAGCTCCGGCTTCCCCGCACCACCGTGCACGAGCTGCTCACCACCCTGGCCGCCCGCTCCTACCTGGTGACGATCCCCGAGCAGCCGGGCCGCTACCGCCTCGGCGTGCGCACCTACCAGTTGGGCAGCCGGTACGCCGAGCAGCTCGACCTCGCCGCCGAGGGCCAGCGCGTGGCCCGCGAGGTCGCCGAGACCTGCGACGAGACCGTGCACGTCGCGATCCTGGAGGACGCCGACGTCATCTACATCGCCAAGGTCGACTCCACGCACGCCGTCCGCATGGTCTCCGCGGCGGGCCGCCGGCTGCCCGCGCACTGCACGGCCGTCGGCAAGATGCTGCTCGCCTCCCTCCCCGCGGCCGAGCTTGATGCCCGCATCGAGGGCCGCGAGCTGGCGGGCATGACGCCGCACAGCCTGACCGATCCGGCCGAGCTGCGTGCCGCGCTCAGCGCGGTCCGCGAGCGCGGCGTGGCCTCCGAGCACCGCGAGTCCAATCCGGACGTGAGCTGTGTGGCCGCTCCGGTGCGCGACAGCGCGGGCCGGGTCGTCGCCGCGCTCTCCGTCTCCGTACCGATGATCCGCTGGAGCGAGGACCGCGAGGCCGAGCTGTCCGACCTGGCGGTGAAGGGGGCGGGCGACCTGTCCGCGCGGCTCGGGCACCGGGGTGCGCGGTGAGGGCGTCCGCGTCGGCCGCGCCGCGGAAGCCGGGGGTCGAGGTCGCCGTGCGCGAGTGGGCCGAGCTGGGCGAGGGGCCGACCTGGGACCCGGTCGCCGGTCACCTGATCTGGGTGGACATCCTCAACTCCCGCGTCCACACCTACGATCCGGCGACCGGCGGGCGCACCGTGCTCGCCACCGAACAGCACGTCGGCGCCGCGAAACCACGGGCGGGCGGCGGCCTCGTCGTCAACCTCCGCGACGGCATCGGGCTCTACGGCCCGGACGGCGCCTTCTCGTGGCTGGTGCGCGACCCGGTCGCGGGACGGCGCGGCAACGACGCGGCTGTCGCCCCGGACGGCGCGCTGTGGGCGGGCACCATGCGCTACGACGAGGCGCCGGGCGGCGGGAGCCTGACGCGCGTCGCCCCGGACGGCACCGCGACCGAGGTGTTCCCGGACGTGGCCGTCAGCAACGGCACCGGCTGGAGCCCCGACGGCACCCTCATGTACTACGTGGACAGCCCCACCCGGCGCATCGACGTCTGCCGCATGGACGGCCAACGCGTCGTCGACCGGCGGGAGTTCACCGTCGTCGCGGAGGGGGACGGCTTCCCCGACGGCCTGACCGTGGACGCGGACGGCTGCGTGTGGGTGGCGCTCTGGGACGGCGGACAGGTCCGGCGCTACACCCCGTCCGGCGCCCTCGACCGGGTGCTGCGGCTGCCGGTGCCGCGCCCCACCGCCTGCGCGTTCGGCGGCCGGGACCTGCGCGACCTGTACGTCACGACGGCCCGGGTCGGCCTGGACCGCCCGCACCCGATGGCGGGCTCGGTCCTGGTGATCCGGGGCGCGGGGCAGGGGCTGCCGGGGGCGGCCTTCGCGGGCTGACCCGCTGCTCGGGCCGACCCGTCACCGGGGCTGAACCGCTACTCGGCCGGAGCGTCGAACATCGAGGAGATGATGCGCTCCGTGTGCTCCGTCAGGTAGAAGTGGTCGCCGGGCAGCACCAGGGCGGAGAACTCGCCGGTGCCCGCCTCGCGCCACGCCTCCACGTCCTGGGGCTCCACCTCGGGGTCCTGGTCGCCCGAGAACACCGAGATCGGGCAGCGCAGGCGGGCCGTGAGGTCCGGCTCGTACGTCTCGATCAGGCGGTAGTCCGCGCGTATCGCGGGCAGCACGAGCGCGCGCAGGTCGGGGTTGGTCAGCAGCTGCGGCTCGGTGCCGCCGAGCCGGCTGATCTCCTCGGTGAACGCGTCCTCCGGCAGCAGATGCACCGTCCCGGTCCGGTGGCGGCTCGGACCCTGGCGCCCGGAGACGAACACCTGCCGGGGCGCGGGGCCGGACCCGGCCTCCATGCGCAGCGCCGTCTCCCAGGCCAGCGCGGCCCCCATGCTGTGGCCGAAGAAGACCAGTTCGCGATCGGCGCGCACACCGGTCCGCAGCGCGTTCGATACGGCGTCGGCCAGCTCGGCCATGGTGGCCACGGGCTGCTCCGCGAGCCGGTCCTGCCGCCCGGGGTACTGCACCGCGACCAGTTCCACGTCCGGCGGGAGCAGCTTCACCCACGGGGCGAAGAAGGAGGCGGTGCCGCCCGCGTGCGGGAAGCACACCAGGGTGGTCCGAGCCGCCGGGCGCGGCTGGACGCGGCGCAGCCAACTGGCCGGGGAGTAGGCCGAGTTGGCCCCCTGGTTCGGGGTCGACGTCATCGATTCGGTGGTCATCAGCACTCCGTCGAGCAGGTAGGCGGTCGGGCGGCGGTTCAAGAGGTCACCCGCGTGACGCAATCAGAAGCCGGGCGAGCACCGCAACCTGCGGAGGTGCTTCGTGCGCCACCCGAACCGCCACCGCGGGCCCGGTCGGCGTACGCGCACCATGTCCGGTCGCCCGGACGCGCAGAGGGTCGTGCCGAGGCGACGCCTCATAGGCACTTGTGCGGTTTTCACCTGAAACCTGGCGAAATATGCATCGCATGCCGCTCAGTCGTCGTAGTGGATGACGCCGTCCTCGTCCATCGTCGGATGGAGCTTCATCGGCTCCGTCGTCTCCACGTCCGAGGGGCGGGCCGGCTCGGGGCCGTCGGGGCCGAGCCTGACCATGCGCTCCACGCGGCAGACGCGGTAGCAGCGGTCGCGCACGACGACCTCGTTCGCGCGGCCCGCCGCCCTGAACTCCGCGGCGGCGTGCGCGAATTCGGTGCGCTCGGCGTCGTCGAAGTCGTACAGGAGCGGCCAGAACTCGGTCATGCCGTGGACGAGCAGCCGCCGTGCGTCGTGCGGGGTGGGCATCAGCGCGCCGCGCGGCCGCCACCGCTCGCCCCGGCGCTCCGCGACACCGAAGCTCACCGGCAGCAGGACCACCTCCGGATGGTCCCGCACGGCCCGCACGGAGTCCTCGCGGAAGGCCGGGGGGAAGTGGTCGCCCGTGTACGTGAAGCCGCGCAGCGCGATCCGCAGCGCCCCCGCCATCAGACCCTCGGCGCGGCCCGGGTCGAGGGTGAAGCCCACGTCCTGCGAGGGCGGCGACGGGCGGTCCTCCCAGGACGGGTCGGCCGGCTCCGGGTCGGTCGGCCGGGGCGGTTCGAGGCCGTCCTCGCCGGAGCGCGCGAACTCGTCGCCGCGGATGACCCGGTAGCGCGTGCCGAGCACGGTGAGCTCGTTGACCGGCTCGCGTTCGAGGCGGGCGACGGCCGAGAGCAGGGCGCGGCGCTCCTCCCGGTCGTCGGTGTCGTCCTTCGCCTTGAACCACAGCAGGGAGTTGAGGCCGTCCCGGGCCTGCTGGGGCGTGCCCTCCGTCACGTCGCCGAGCAGCCGCCAGGGTCCCTCGTCGTCGGTCTCCCGGGCGGCGAGCCCGAAGACCGGCCCCCGCACGGCGAGTTGGGGATACAGGTAGGAGGCGTCCACGGCGTCCGCCTCGCTGACCCAGGCGGCGGGGTCGTCGCGGCGGACCAGGTCGCTGTGGAGCGCGTCGATCTGCCGCTTCCAGTCGTCAGGCATGCGTGCATTGTCCCGAGGCGCCGGCGCCGGGGCGGGCCGCGTCACGCAAGAGCGTGACGAAGTCGCCGAATGCCTGGCGGTCCGGGCGGGCGTGCCCTATAGGGGCGCCGGATCGGCCCCGCCCGGTGTGTCGGCGTACTGCGCCACTCCGTTGCCGAGCGACCAGTCGACGGACTCGTTCTCGGTCACGGTGACGAACACGTTCCGCGGCTCGGTGCCCGCGTACTCCTCGGCGAGTTCGGCGATCCGCCGGTACAGCGCCCGCTTCTGCGCGGGGGTGCGGCCCGAGCGCATCGTGATCGCCACGTACACGATGCCGTCGTCCCGGCGCACCCCGAGGTAGTCGTCGTGGCGCAGCGTGCCGCGGCTGCCGTCGTGGGCGGTGAGCACCTGGAACCGGTCGTCGGGCGGGATGCCGATCGTCTCCATGAGGGCGTCGTGCACGGCACGGCCGAGCGCGTCGAGGCGGCCGGTGTCGGTCCCCAGGACGTCTATGCGGACAAAGGGCATGAGGGTGGTCCTCTCGGTGGTCTGTGGTCTGTGGTCTGTGGTCTGCGGGCGGCGGTGGTCGTCTGTGCCGGTCGTTGTGCGACGCACCGCGCCGGGCTGCTGTACATACTAGTAGGTACAACAGAACAGTGACCCCACCCCGGCCCGGCAGCACGCGCGCCGCCTCCCCAATACCGGTCATGTACAGCTACAGTGCCTTGCCCCCACAGCACCACCGGCACCACCAACTCCCCCCACGACTGCATCCCGAACTCCCGTACGTCCGTACGTGGTTCCACCGGAAAGGGAACGCCAGCCGTGTCTCAACGCTCTCGCCTCAGACCGACAGCCGTCGCCTCCGCCGCCGTGGTCGTCCTCGCCCTCGGGCTGACCGGCACCGCCCACGCCGCCGCACCCGCCACGGCCGCCGGCTCGTCCGCCCGCACCGGCGACGACCCGGACCAGCCCGACAATCCCCTGTACGACGCGCCCGAGGGCTTCAACGTCCAGTCCGGGCGTGAGGCCGTCTCCCTCTCCTGGAGTTTGCTCTCCGCGGCCACCGCCTACGAGGTGTACCGCGCCGAGGCCGAGGGGACCGGGCCGGACGAGGTCGGCCCCTACGAGCGGCTCGCCACCGTGCGTACGGGTGCGTACACCGACGGCGCCGCCGACGCCGACGTCGCGTACGCCTACAAGGTCCGCGCCCTGGACGACGCCGGTCATGTCTCGCCCTTCACCGAGCCCCTCCGCGGCACCCGGGACACCGTCGCGCCCTTCGCGCCGCGGGACCTCACCCCCGTCCGCGAGGACGAGCGCGGTGTGACGCTGACGTGGCGCGGCGGCGACTCGGACGCGGTGAAGTACGTGGTGTACCGCGCCGAGTCGCCCAACGCCCGCCGCGTCAAGGCCGGTTCGACGACATCGCTGACCTACCGTGACACCAAGGGCGACCCGGGCCTCACGTATGTGTACGAGGTGCGGAGCCTCGACGCCGCCGGGAACGAGTCCCAGGCGTCGAACTACGTGACCGGCACCAGGACCGTCACGTCCGCCACGGCGCCCAAGGCCCCCGTCGTCGGCGACGCCCACCTCGTGGGCAAGCGGCTCACGCTGTCGTGGACGCAGAGCCCGTACGTACCGGTCTCGTCCTACACCGTCTACCGCTCAAGGACCTCCCCGGTCGACATCACCGACCCGGCCAACCGGCTGGCCACCACGACGAAGACCGAGTTCACCGCGACGGTGGGCGAGGACGAGCGGGACTACTACTACGCCGTGGTCGCCACGTCCCAGCACTCCGTCTCCTCGCCCGCGTCCGCGTCGGTCAGGCCCACGTACACGGCGCCGCGGCCGCCGGGCGCCACGCAGGTCTACGACGTTGTCCCCGGAGCGGGCAGTGTCCGGCTCAGCTGGTTCGGTGTGCCGTACGGCAGTGACGAGTCGCGCGTGACCGGATACCGCGTCTACCGCTCCACGAAGCCGGAAGTCACCAAGGAAAACGCCGAGTTCAGCCACGTCACGACCGGTTGGGAGTACGTGGACCGCGGGCTGACGGGCGGCACGACGTACTACTACGCCGTCGCCACCCTCAACGAGGACGGCCTCGAGTCCGCCCTCTCTCCCGAGGTGTCGGCCACGCCGACCGCCTGACGGACGGGGGCCGGGAGGCTGTCGGCCTTCCGGCCCTGGCCCTTAGGGTCCTCAGGCGGCCCGTCCGTCCCGCCGGAACAGCGCCGTCCACAGGAACGGCTCCCCGAAGTACGCGGACTCCGGCGACTCGTCGCGCATGCGGCGCAGTTCGACCTCCGTGAGCTCGGAGAAGATCCAGCGGAGGGATTCCGGGGTGTAGGCGAGGCCGCCCTGGGGGCCCGACGCGCGGTAGAGGTCCGCGTCGGGAAGTTCGGAGCCCATCCCGCCCGCCGCGAAACAGGTGAGGGCGAAGTGGCCGCCGGGCGCGAGCGCCCGGTCGAGCAGGGCCAGGTAGCTGACGCGGCGGTGCGGCGGCAGATGGTGGAAGCAGCCCGAGTCGTGGATCAGGTCGTACGGTCCGCCGAGCGCGACGGGGTCGAGCGCGAACGCGTCACCCAGGTGGAAGCGGACGTCGGCCCCGGCCTCGCGGGCGCGTTCCTCGGCCCAGGAGATCGCGGCCGGCGACACGTCGACGGCGTCGACCTCGAAGCCGAGCGAGGCCAGGTGCAACGCGTTGCGGCCCGGACCGCAGCCGAGGTCCAGGGCGCGGCCCGGCGCGACCAGGCCGCGGTCGACGTACGAGGCGAGGCTCTCGTCGGGCTTCGCCACGAAGAACGGCACCGGCCTCGACCGGTCGGCGTAGAAGCCGTCCCACCAGTCGCCCGCGTCCGCCGTCCAGCGGTCGGCCCCCGGCGCGAACAGGGTGTCAAGGAGTTTCAGTACGTCGTCGACAGTGCGTATGTTCCGTTCCATCGGAGCCCTTTCGCCGTTGTCCCAGCCTCTGGTGGGGATGGCTCGACGCTAGCGTCGCGACGTACGAAATCCCAGCTCAGGGGGGATGGAGCGATCGCCTGGACGGGCGCGTGCGCGGTGCGAGGAAGGGCGGGAAGGGCGCCGCACACGATGGCTGCACCCGTCCGTCCGCGCCCGCGCCGTAGGCCCCCGTGCGGCCTTTCAGAGTGCCGCCTGCGCGGGTTTCTCGACGGATTCGGCGGGGCCGGACCGCGGGAAGGCGCGGCGGTAGTCGCTGGGGGACACGCCGACCTGCTTGAGGAAGTGGTGGCGGAGATTGTTCGCCGTGCCGAGGCCGCTCAGTTCGCCGACCTTCTCGACCGGCAGCTCGGTGGACTCCAGGAGGCTCTGGGCGCGGGCGAGGCGCTGGTTGAGGAGCCACTGGAGGGGCGTCGTGCCGGTGGCGGACTGGAGGCGGCGGTAGAACGTGCGCGGACTCATCGAGGCACGGCGCGCCAGGTCCGCCACCGTCAGCGGCCGGTCCAGGTGCCGCCGCGCCCAGTCCAGGACCGGGCTCAGCCCCGCGTCGTCCGTGACGGGCACCGAAAGGTCGATGAACTGGGCCTGCCCGCCCGGCCGGTGGGCGGGCACCACCATGCGGCGGGCGAGCTGGTTGGCGACGTGCGCGCCGAGATCGCGGCGTACGAGATGGAGGCACAGGTCCAGGCCCGCCGTCAGGCCGGCACTGGTCAGCACGTCGCCGTCGTCCACGTACAGGACCGAGTCGTCCACCTCCACCCGGGGAAAGCGCGCGGCGAGCTGAGCCGTGTGCTGCCAGTGCGCGGTGGCGCGGCGGCCGTCGAGGAGGCCCGCCTCCGCGAGCGCGAACGCGCCGTTGCACAGGGACACCATGCGCGCGCCCGCCGCGTGCGCGCGGCGCAGCGCCCCGACGAGGCCGGGCGGCATCGGCGCGCCCTCCTCCACGCAGGCGTCCGGCACTGACGGCACGATGACGGTGTCCGCGCCGACGAGGTCGTCGAGGCCGTACTGGGTGCGCACCGAGAGGCCGAACCGGGCCTCGTCGTCCTGCCGCTGCGGCGATCCGGTGCCGCAGAGCCGGAAGTCGTACCAGGGGTCGGCCAGATCCGGCTGCGGCTTGCCGAACACCGTGCACGGAATGCTCAGTTCGTACAGGTCCCACGACGGGACCCCGATCTCCTCGGTCACGACCACCGCGACGGAACCAGCGCTCATGCGGCGACGATACGGGCCGCGCCGGTCGCCCGGGCACCTGGCAGGAATTTGGTGGCCGCCGTCACCACTGTCACTGTCGGGGCGTTCGGCGCGCTGCGAAGGTGGTCCGTACGTGATCAACGTGACCAGCCGCCGCACAGCGGAACTTTGAGGAGCAACAACACAATGAGCGCAGAACGACACGCCTCCGCCCCCGCCCCGGTGACCGTCATCGGGCTCGGCAACATGGGCACGGCCCTTGCCGCCGCCTTCCTGGAGCGCGGCCACCCGACCACTGTCTGGAACCGTTCGCCCGAGAAGGCGAAGGCGCTCGGCGAGCGCGGCGCACGGGTGGCCGCGACGCCCGAAGAGGCAGTGGGCGCCGCCGACTTGGTGATCGCCTGCGTCCTCGACCACGACGCCCTGCACGGCGTTCTCGACCCCGTCGCGGACCGCCTCGCGGGCCGCACCCTGGTGAACGTCACCTCCGGATCGCCGGAGCAGGCCCGCGAGTTCACCAAGTGGGCGGACGGCCATGCCGTCGCCTACCTCGACGGCGCCATCATGACCACGCCGCCGGGCGTCGGCAGCCCCGACATGATGTTCCTCTACAGCGGCTCGGAGGCGGCGTTCACCGCCCAGCGGCAGACGCTGGAGGTCCTCGGCGACCCGCTGTACGTCGGCGCGGACCCGGGGGCCGCCTCGCTGTACGACGCGGCGCTGCTCGGCCTGATGTGGTCCACGTTCACCGGCTGGCTGCACGGCACCGCGCTCGTCGGCGCCGACGGGGTCGCCGCGACGGACTTCACGGCGCTCGCCACCCGCTGGCTCGGCGGCGCGGTCAGCGGCTTCCTCGCGCGGTACGCGGCGCAGGTGGACGACGGCCGCTATCCGGGCGACGACGCCACCCTCGACGTACAGATCGTGGCCATCGACCACCTCATCCACGCGGCGGCCGACCGGGGCGTCGACAACGCGCTGCCGGAGCTGCTGAAGGCGACCATGGAGCGCGCGAAGGCGGCGGGGCACGGCGGCGACAGCTACGCCAGTGTGATCGAAGTGCTGCGGGGCGAACGGCGGGCGGGCGTACCGACGGCCGCACACTAGAAGTGGTCTGTGGCCACCGCGCGGGCCGGTGACCCGAGAGTCACCGTGCGTGACCTGGGAGGGCGTTGTGATCGAGCGCACCCGTAGGGGGTGAGGGGTCCGGTCCGGCGGCGCGGGGGCGGGGGCGGAACGGCACATTCAGTGCCCGGGTTCGCACGACTCCGTGATCACGGATGGGCTGTCTGTTCGCAATCGTCCCGTATTGATGGGTAATTGGTGCTTGAGAGACGCAGCTCACACCCGCCCCCGCCTCCGGTACATGAGATCTACACCCATTGAGCGCATCTCCTACCCGAGGATGAGCTGCCCCGCTGACGACTACACCGGTCGTGGGCCGATAGTCCGGCCCGCAGTCTGACTTCCGCGCCCCAACCTGCCGTCACGATGGAGAGGATCCTGAAGACCTGTACCGACGAGCATCACCGTGCCGCCGGATGGTCGCCTTGCCTGCCAATCCCGACGGGGGTCTCTTTCGCCGTGGCTACGTTCCTCTACAAGCTGGGCCGTCTCGCGTTCAGACGGCGCGGATGGATGGCACTCATATGGGTGCTGCTCTTCGTCGGCGCCGGCTTCGCCGCCTCGTCGGCCCCCGCGGCGCCCCCGGACACGTTCTCCATGCCGGGCACCGAGTCCCAGAAGGCATTCGACCTGCTCGACGAGCGCTTCCCCGAGACCAGTGCCGACGGTGCCACCGCTCGCGTAGTGGTCCGTGCCCCCGGCGGCGAGAAGATCAGCGCCGCCGAGAACAAGGCGAAGGTCGAGAAGCTGGTCGACCGCCTCGGCAAGGGCGACAAGGTCTCCAAGGTCGACGACCCGTTCAAGGCGGGCACCGTCAGCAAGGACGGCACCACCGCCTACGCGACCGTGTCCTACAAGGTCACCGGCACCGAGCTGAGTGACAAGAACAAGGAGGCGCTGACCAAGCTCCTCGAGGACACCCGCAAGGACGGCCTGACCGTCGAGGCGGGCGGCGACGCCGTCGAAACCGAGCAGGAGATGGGCGGCACCGCCGAGCTGATCGGCATCGCGGTCTCCGCGGTGGTCCTGCTCATCACCTTCGGCTCGATGATCGCCGCGGGCATGCCGATCCTCACCGCGCTCATCGGCGTCGGCATCGGCATCTCCAGCATCACGGCGCTCGCCAGCACCCTGGAGCTGTCCAGCACCACATCGACGCTCGCCATGATGATCGGTCTCGCGGTCGGCATCGACTACGCGCTGTTCATCGTGTCCCGCTACCGAGCCGAGATAGCCGAAGGCCGCGAACCCGAGGACGCGGTCGGACGAGCCGTCGGAACCGCCGGTTCCGCGGTGGTCTTCGCCGGGCTCACCGTCGTCATCGCCCTCTCCGGCCTCGCGGTCGTCAACATTCCGCTGCTCACCAAGATGGGCCTCGCCGCGGCCGGCACGGTCGTCATCGCCGTGCTGATCGCCCTCACCCTGATCCCGGCGCTGCTCGGCTTCGGCCGCCGCAAGGTGCTGCGCCGCAAGGACCGCAAGAAGCCGTTCGGTACGCCGCACGCCGACCCGAACGCCAAGCCGAAGCTCGGCACCCGCTGGGCCCGGTTCGTGCTGCGCCGCCCGCTGGTCGTGCTGCTGTTCGCCGTCGTCGGCCTCGGTGCCATCGCCGCCCCGGCCGCCAAGCTGGAGCTCGGCCTGCCCGACGAGGGCACCTTCGCGACGGACACCACCCAGCGCAAGGCGTACGACATGCTGTCGGACTCCTTCGGCAAGGGCTTCAACGGCCCGCTCACGGTCGTCGTCGACAAGGAGGACGGCGCGGGCGCCGCCGCGAAGGACGTCAGCGCGGCACTCAAGAAGTTCGACGGCGTCGTCACCGTCACCCCGGCCATGCCGAACAAGGCCAACGACACGGCGACCCTGACAGCCGTGCCGAAGACAGGCCCGAGCGATGCCGACACGGAGAAGCTGGTCAAGAAGATCCGCTCCGACATCAGCGACGTCGAGGGCAAGACCGGCTCCGAGGTCCTGATCACCGGCGCGACGGCCATGACCATCGACTTCTCGCAGACCCTCGACGACGCCCTGATCCCGTACCTGGCTCTCGTCGTCGGCCTGGCCTTCCTGCTCCTGATGCTGGTGTTCCGCTCCATCCTGGTCCCGTTGAAGGCGGCCCTGGGCTTCCTCCTCTCGGTGCTCGCGGCGCTCGGCGCGGTCGTGGCGGTCTTCCAGCAGGGCCACCTCGCCGACCTCTTCGGCGTCGACCAGCCCGGCCCGATCATGAGCATGATGCCGATCTTCATGATCGGTGTGGTCTTCGGTCTCGCGATGGACTACGAGGTCTTCCTCGTCACGCGGATGCGTGAGGCGTACGTCCACGGGGCGCGCCCCGGCGAGGCCGTGGTGACCGGCTTCACCCACAGCGGACGCGTCGTCGCCGCGGCGGCGGTCATCATGATCAGCGTCTTCTCCGGCTTCATCATGGAGAACGACGACATGATCAAGATGATGGGCTTCGGTCTCGCGGCGGCCGTCCTCTTCGACGCCTTCGTGGTCCGCATGGCGATCGTGCCCGCGGTGCTCGCACTGCTCGGCAAGTCCGCCTGGTGGCTGCCGGGCTGGCTCAACAAGATCCTTCCGAATGTGGACGTGGAGGGCGAGAAGCTGCACAAGCAGCTCGGTGACGTGAACGGCGGACCCGCGCCGTACTCCGACCCGGAGCGGGAGCTGGAGCGCGTGCGCTGACGCGCGGCGGCTCCGGCGGACAGCACGCGCTGACCCGCCAACAGTAGGGCGGCGGCCCGGTGACCTCCTCGGTCACCGGGCCGCCGTGCTGTGCGCCCGCGGTCCCGCTGGTGGAGACTGCCCTCAACCGCCCTCGGTTCAAAGACAGGTCGGTTCAAAGACCGGTCTGAGGCCCGGGCGACCGTCCTCGGCCCGGCACCGGAGGTGCCCTTGCTGTTCACCCAGGAGGTCCTGGAGCGGATCGCCGCCGGCGACGTCGACCTGGCGTTCCGGCGCTGGCGGAGGCCCGCCGTCCGACCCGGCACCACGCTGCGTACCGCCGTCGGAGTACTCGCCGTCGAAGCCGTGGACGCCGTCGACGAGGACGACGTGAGCGACCAGGACGCCCGCCGCGCCGGCTACGCCGACCGCGCCCTCCTGCTCGCCGACCAGCGCCCCGGCGCCGACCGCACCCTCTACCGCGTCACCCTCCGCCCCGCAGGCGACGACCCCCGCGTCCGCCTGCGGCAGGACACGGACCTCACCGCCGCCGAGCTCGACGACATCGCCGCCGCCCTCGCCCGCATGGACGCCCGCAGCAGCCACGGCCCGTGGACCACCGCCACCCTCGAACTCATCGCCGCCCACCCCGCCGTCCGCGCCGCCGACCTGGCCGCCCGGGCAGGCCGCGAACGGCTCCCCTTCAAGGCCGACGTACGCAAGCTCAAGGAGCGCGGGCTGACGGAGAGCCTCGACGTCGGCTACCGGCTCTCCCCGCGCGGACGCCTCGTGCTCGACCACGTGCGCCGCCGGACGGACTGACCCGGCTCCCCGCCCACGCGTGCCGAGTCGGCCTATTTCGTACGTTCGCGGGCTCAACTTCAGCGCGATGTCACGCGTCCGTGCTAAGGGCTGAACGGTTTCAGGGCCCGGCTGCCAGGCCCTCGTTCCGCGCGAAGGAGGTTGCCCATGACCGGATTCGACGCGGACCGGCTCGCGGTGATCGCACTGGACTCCGTGCGGGCGCGGGACATCCGAACCACCGGCGCGAAGGCCGCCCATCTGGCGCGGGCCGCGCGGGCCGGGCTTCCCGTCCTGCCGGGATTCGTCCTGGTGCCCGCCGCGGCGGCGCCCGGAACCCCGCAAGGCGAGGCTGAACTCCGGCGCGCCTGGGGGGAGTTGAGCGGCGACGGCGCCCGGCCGCTCGTCGTGCGGTCCTCCTCCGCGCACGAGGACGGCACCGAGTCGTCCATGGCGGGCCTGTTCGAGACGGTCCTCGACGTGCGTGGCTGGGAGGCGTTCACCGACGCCGTGCGGCGGGTGTTCCACTCGGCGGCCCGGCGCGTGCCCGTACGGCAGCTCACGGGGGATCAGCGCGAAAGCGTGCTCGCGGCGGGACCGGGATCGGGAGCGGAGGCCGCCGGGGGAGGCGAGGCCGACGCGCTCTCGCGGGGCCAGGGCGGTGGCGCCGCCCATGACGGCATGGCCGTGCTCGTGCAGCCCATGGTGCGCGCCGTCGCGGGCGGGGTGCTGTTCGGCGCCGACCCCCTCGCGGGGCGCCACGACCGGATGCTCGTCAGCGCGGTCCCCGGTGGCCCCGACCGGCTGGTCGACGGCAGCGTCCAGGGCGTGCGGTACCACCTCACGCGCCACGCCCGCCCGGTGCGCGCCGAACCCGACGAGCCGCGCGGCACCTCCCTGCTCGACCGGGGGCGGCTGCGCCGCCTCGTACGCCTGGCGCGCCTCGCGCAGCGGGAGTTCGGCGGCCCGCAGGACATCGAGTTCGGCTTCGACGCCGCCGACCGGCTGTGGCTGTTCCAGACCCGCCCCATCACCGCGATGCCCGCCGTGCCGCCGCGCCGCGCCCGCCTGCTCGGGCCGGGGCCGGTGGCCGAGACCTTCCCCGGCGTCCTGCAGCCGCTGGAGGAGGACCTGTGGCTGGCCCCCATGTCGTACGGCCTGGCCCTCGCCCTTGACCTCACGGGCTCGGCCCCGCGCGGGAAGCTGCGGAGCCTGCCCGTCGTCACCGCCGTCGACGGCCGCGCGGCCGCCGACCTGGGGCTCCTCGGCGCGGCGCCCGCCCG
>NZ_AOPZ01000060.1 GCF_000414115.1 Streptomyces aurantiacus JA 4570 | reverse complement strand
TCTGGGGGCGGAGCCCCCA
The DNA here is from genome assembly GCF_000414115.1 of Streptomyces aurantiacus JA 4570. GTDB lineage: Bacteria > Actinomycetota > Actinomycetes > Streptomycetales > Streptomycetaceae > Streptomyces > Streptomyces aurantiacus_A. The sequence goes on along the minus strand of NZ_AOPZ01000060.1, from coordinate 12,004 downwards.
GCTTCGGGAAGGGCGCCCGCCGCTACGGCATCAGCAAGCGCGGCGAAAGCGCCCCGCAAGGCAGGAGGTCCACCTCCGCGCCCGCGTCCCGCAAGTCCGTGAGCACCAGCTCGTCGTACATCAGCAGCCCCGACTGCTCGGGCCAGGCGATCGCCCACAGCCACAGACCGCGCGCCTCGCCTGCGAACACCGCGCGGTCGTCGGGCGTGCCCGGCACGTGCCACATGGCCGTGGGCCGCCCGGCCGCGAGGACCTTGGCCTGGGCGGGCTTGCCGACGCTCATGGAGGGGCCGGGGTCGGGGCCGTCGATGCCGGCGTAACGCGCGCCCAGGCCGACGCCCAACTCCTCGGCGACGAGGACCAGTTCACCGACGCCGCCGAGCGGGGCGGGCCCCGAGCAGGCCACGGCGGTGGCGCGGCCGCCGCTGCGGTCGTCACCCGCGCAGGCCACGCCCGTGAAGAGCCAGCCGACGGGCAGCGGCCACGGCATCCACACGGGCACCTGGGTGCGGTGCACCACGACCTGGAGGGCCTCGACGCTGGGCGGGATCACGGGCTGCAGCGGGTGCACCGTCCCGTGCACATCGCACTGCCAGGAGTCGGCAAAGAGACCGGGAGCCCTGACCCGGCCACCACACTTCGGGCAACTGGGTTCGCCCCTCATAGCGCCCAACGGTCCTCCCCACTCGGCGCCCCGTCAAGGACGATCACCCGTCCGGAGGCCGCCTCCTCTCCTCTGCCCTCTCACCTTTCCCCCGGCCCGCCACCAGGCAAAACTAGATGTAGCTTGCATTAATTAGCACACCTAACTTATTGTGTGTATGCGTCAACGATCTGCCCGCGGAAGACGCGGGAGACGCGGAAGAACACGAAGAACACGAAGGAGCGGCGGAATGACCACCCACACCCGAGGAGAGACGGCAGAGCCCGCCGAAGGCGACCCATTCGACGCGGGGGCCGGCGGCCTGCTGCGTCAGCCGAAGGCGGTGTGGGCCACGGCGGGCGCGTCCGTCGTGGCGTTCATGGGCATCGGCCTCGTCGACCCGATCCTGCCGTCCATCGCCCAGGGACTTCGGGCCACGCCGAGCCAGGTCTCGCTCCTGTTCACCTCGTACTTCCTGATCACCGCCGTCGCCATGCTGGTGACCGGCTTCGTCTCCAGCCGCATCGGCGGCAAGAAGACGCTGCTCGCCGGGCTCGCGCTGGTGATCGTGTTCGCCGCGCTCGCCGGTACGTCGGGGTCGGTCGGCGAACTCGTCGGGTTCCGGGCCGGCTGGGGCCTCGGCAACGCGCTGTTCGTGTCGACCGCGCTCGCCGTCATCGTGGGCGCGGCGGCGGGAGGAAGCGCGGCGGCGATCCTGCTGTACGAGTCCGCGCTCGGGCTCGGCATGGCCTGCGGGCCGCTGCTCGGCGCCCTGCTCGGCGACGCGAGCTGGCGTTACCCGTTCTTCGGCACCGCGGCCCTGATGGCCGTCGGCTTCCTGTGCATCACGGTGTTCCTGAAGGAACAGCCGAAGCCCGCGCGGAAGACCTCGCTGCTCGACCCGCTCAAGGCGCTCGGCCACGGCGGCCTCGCCTCGGCGGCCGCGTCGGCGTTCTTCTACAACTACACGTTCTTCACGGTCCTGGCCTTCACGCCGTTCGTGCTGGACATGACGCCGTACAAGTCGGGTGCGGTCTTCTTCGCGTGGGGCGTGCTGCTCGCGGTGTTCTCCGTGCTCGTCGCGCCCCGGCTCCAGGAGCGGTTCGGCTCCTTGAAGGTGCTCGGCGGTTCGCTGGTGCTGCTCGCCACGGACGTGCTGGTGCTCGGGTACGGCAGCCACACCGCCGCCGTCGTCTGCACCATCCTGTCCGGCGCCTTCATCGGCGTGAACAACACCGTCTACACGGAACTCGCCCTCGGCGTCTCGGACGCCCCGCGCCCCGTGGCGAGCGCCGGCTACAACTTCGTACGCTGGTTCGCCGCCGCGGCCGCCCCCTACTTCGCGCCGAAGATCGAGGAGTGGAGCAATATCCACATCCCGTTCGTGGTCGCGGCCGTCACGGCGGTGCTCGGCGCGGTGGTCGTGTGGGTGCGCCGAAGCGCCCTCACACACGAGGCGGAGGAGCTGGAGACCCGGCACGCCACCGAGGACGGCGTGACCGTCTTCGCCAACTGAGGCCAACCGGCCCCGACGGGGCGGACGTTCAGTCCAGCGGTACGGACTTGCGCAGCGGATCGCGCAGGTCCGTACCGCTGCTCAGCCAGCGTTCCTGGAGCGCGGCCGCGCCGTGCACCCGCTTCCACGCCGCCTCGTTGGGCGTCATCGGGAGCAGCGGCAGGAAACGTACGGGATCCATCGGCTCGTCCAGTTCCAGGTCCTCGATCAGGCCCCCGGACTCCGCGACCAGGACCGAGGTGAACGGCGCGCCCGGCCACAGCGGCTCGCCCACGTCGAGGGAGGCGCCCGGCGCCACCACGAGCCCCTCCACCTGCGGCGAGGCGGCGAGCACGGCCAGCGGGCGCAGCACCTTGTCGGTGTCGACGAGGCCGCCGCGTACCGAGAGGACCAGCTCCGCGCGCGGGCCCCGCACGGGGTCGGCGAGGGCGGCCGTCGGATCGGTCATCGGCTGGGCGGACATCCCCAGCGTGGCGTACCGCACGACGTCCCCGTCCGTGAACCGCAGCACTTCGATGCGGTCGGTCCCGAGGAACGTCACCGCCGCGCGCGCGTCCGCTTCCCCCAGGCCACCGCGGAGCCGGGCCTCGACCAGAGCAAGAACATCAGCCATGACGCGAGCATAGAACTCGTCAGTGATGGGTAAAGGTGGGGGTTTGGCGCACCGGTCGGCTGATACTGTTGGCCGCTGGCCCGGGCAGCACGCAGAAGCGTCGCCTTCAAGCCCGGACGCAGGACACGGCGCCTTGGCGCGCCTGGGACTTCCCCCACGGGGGACCGGCCGGAGGAGGTGGGGCTGCAGTGGATCGAAGTCGACCGTGCAGTACCACTCGCTCTTCCGCCCGCTGAATATCCCGCAGCAGCGTAGCTGCGGCCCTTCGTACGGCATCCGGGGACGGCGCGTTCGTACCCGGCATGGACCGTACGAGACGGAAGAGCACCGCGTTTCACCTGATCTGCATCAGTAGCGTTGCTGCCAACGCGACGGTGCGGTGCTCCCCGCTTTGTGGACGTGCCAGAAACCCGCAGCAGGACGTCCCCATTCCGGGCAGTTCCACCCGCCGCAGGCGGCCCTTTCGTCGAAGGAGCCTGCCCATGTCGATGATCCGCGACCTGCGTGACGCCGTCCGCCCCGCCCTGCGCAAGGACAGCGCCTCCTACAGCTCGTACGACACCACCCGCGACCCCAGCGCCGTCTCCGCCGTCGTCGACTGCGCCGTCTACCGCGACGGCCGCCGCGTCGCCAGCGACGACACCCTCACGCCGCACGAGGCGATGCTCCAGGTCCGCCGCGACGGCGGCTTCGCGTGGATCGGTCTGCACGAGCCCACGGAGGCCGAGTTCGCCGGGATCGCGGCCGAGTTCGGGCTGCACCCGCTGGCCGTCGAGGACGCCGTCCACGCCCACCAGCGGCCCAAGCTGGAGCGCTACGACGACACGCTGTTCACGGTCTTCAAGACCATCCACTACGTCGAGCACGCCGAACTCACCGCCACCAGCGAGATCGTCGAGACCGGCGAGGTCATGTGCTTCACCGGGCGGGACTTCTTCATCACCGTGCGGCACGGCGGCCACGGCTCGCTGCGTGCCCTGCGGCGCCGCCTCCAGGAGGAGCCCGAGCTGCTCGCCAAGGGCCCCTCGTCGGTCCTGCACACCATCGCCGACCACGTCGTCGACGGCTATCTCGCCGTCGCCGACGCCATGCAGGTCGACATCGACGACGTCGAGAACGAGGTGTTCGCGGCCACCGGCAAGGGCGTCTCGCGGGGCGTCGACGCCGGGCGGATCTACCAGCTCAAGCGCGAGGTCCTGGAGTTCAAGCGCGCGGTGCAGCCGCTGCTCCGGCCCATGCAGCTGCTCAGCGAGCGGCCCATGCGCCTGGTCGACCCCGACATCCAGAAGTACTTCCGCGACGTCGCCGACCACCTCGCCCGCGTCCAGGAGCAGGTGCTCGGCTTCGACGAACTGCTCAACTCGATCCTCCAGGCCAACCTCGCCCAGGCCGCCGTCGCGCAGAACGAGGACATGCGCAAGATCACGTCCTGGGCGGCGATCATCGCCGTACCGACGGCCGTGTGCGGCGTCTACGGCATGAACTTCGACCACATGCCGGAGCTGCACTGGCGGTTCGGCTACCCGATGGTCCTCGGCCTCATCGGCGTGGTCTGCTACTCGATCCACCGCACGCTTAAGCGCAACGGCTGGCTCTGAGGCCCCTGTTGCGGGCGGCTCGCTAAGCTCCCCGTATGACTGCTGCTGCTGACGCGCTGTTCGACCGCGCCCTCGTCGAGGAGGCCACGAAGAAGTCGGGGCTCATCTGGGTGCGCGGCGCCGGCCCCGACGGCCCCGTCAGGGCGCTGTGGCACGTCTGGGTCGACGGCGCCGCGCATGTCGTCGGGGACGGCCCCGGCGAGCAGCCGCTGCCGGATCTCGCCGACGGGGCGAGCGCCGAGGTGACCGTGCGCAGCAAGGACAAGGGCGGCCGCGTCGTCGCGTGGACCGCGGCGGTGGCGGAGCTCGCGCCGCGCTCCGAGGCGTGGGAGGCGGCTGTCGCCGAACTCAAGGGCAAGCGGCTCAACGCGCCCGACGGCGAGCGGATGGTGGATCGCTGGGCCGAGGAGTGCCGTGTGTTGCGGCTGACCCCTCGCTCGGCGAGCACGGACCTGCCGGACGGGTCGCTGGCGGCGCCGCCGCTGCCTACGGGGGCGACGACGCGCCAGCCGATCCCGGCGGCTTTGCCGCGGCTGCTGGCCCGGCGGGCCAAGAAGCGGTAGCGCTTCGCTGGGGCCCGCGGTTTTTCCTCTGCGGGGCGGTGGGGGCTGGTCGCGCAGTTCCCCGCGCCCCTTACGGGGCTCGGTACCGCACCGCCAGCCCCCTGTCACTCCCCTCGGTCCCTACGAATTCGGCAGCTGCTGGCCGTAGTCCACCGTCTCGTCCTTGCCCGGTTCCTCCAGGGGGAAGTCCTTGCCCCACTCGGTGAGCCGCAGGGTGCCCGCGTCGCCCGCGCGCTGGAGGCGCAGCGGGTAGGGCTTGCCGTCCAGGGAGACCTCGAGCGTGCCGCCCGCGCCCCTGTCCCCGGCGATCTTGATGACGCGTCCGGCGGCGGACTCCGCGCGGTCGCCCTTGGACAGCACGCCGTGCAGCGTGAGCGTGCCGTCGAGCATCACGTCCTTGTCGGTGAAGCCGCTGAGCTGCTGGTACGCGGGGTCGCCCGCGGGCACCTTCACGTACTTGCCGTCGAGCTTGGCGGCCGCCGACTCGTCCGCCGCCGAGCCGCCGCCCTGACCGCCGGACTCGCCCTGGTGCGTCCAGAAGGCCGAGTCGGCCTTCAGGTACAGGTGCTCGCCGACGCGCAGCAGCCGGAACGTCCCGCCCTTGGACGTGACCTCACCGGTGCCGCCGGAGCCCTTGAGGCGCATGTCGAGCTTGTACGTCCGGCCCTTGCTGACGACCGTGCCGGACAGCCGGACGGCGGTGGCGCCCTTGGCGGCCTGCCGCGTCTTGCTCTGGATCTTCGTCGCGGACAGCTTGCCCACGCCGTTCGTGCCCGCGTCCGGGTCCTCGCCCCCTCCGCCGCCGCATCCCGTCAGGCCCGCGCCGCCCACCACGATCCCCGCGCAGACCGCGGCCATGAGCGCGGTCCTTCGGGTACGGCGGGCCTGTCGCATCGCAGTCACAGGTGGCGCTGCCTCTCGTGCGGACGTCCTCTACGGCTTGCTCTACGGCCCCGGCGGCGGCGTGCCACGGCCGGGGCGTACCGCAGCGTACCGGTGCCGCCGAGGTGTTTCGGAGCCAGTCCGTCCGGACGTCCCACCAGGCCGGATGCGTCCGGTACGGGCTAGCCTGAAGCCCGTACGAAAGATCGTATAAATCCCTGCAAAGGGCGACAGGGAGGCGCCGCGCATGGCCGGAAGCGCGCCCCGGATCTTCGTCTCGCACCTGGCCGGCACCGCCGTCTTCGACCCGAACGGCGACGAGGTGGGCCGGGTGCGCGACCTCGTCGCGATGCTCCGCGTCGGCCGCAGGCCGCCCCGGCTGCTCGGCCTCGTCGTGGAGCTCGCCACCCGCCGGCACATCTTCCTGCCCATCACGCGGGTGACCGGCATCGAATCGGGCCACGTCATCACCACCGGCGTGCTGAACGTGCGGCGCTTCGAGCAGCGCCCCACCGAGCGTCTCGTCCTCGGCGAGATCCTCGACCGCAGGGTGCACCTGGTCGAGACCGGCGAGGACGTGACCGTCATCGACGTCTCCGTGCAGCAGCTCCCGGCCCGCCGGGACTGGGAGGTGGACCGGGTCTTCGTCCGCAGGGGCCGGGGCCGGGCCTTCCGGCGCAAGGGCGAGACGCTGACCGTCGACTGGTCGGCCGTGGACGGCTTCTCGCTGGAGGAGCACGGGCAGGGCGCCGAGAGCCTGCTCGCCACCTTCGAACAGCTGCGCCCCGCGGACCTCGCCAACGTGCTGCACCATCTGACGCCGAAGCGGCGCGCGGAGGTCGCCGCCGCGCTCGACGACGACCGGCTCGCGGACGTCCTCGAAGAGCTCCCGGAGGACGACCAGATCGAGATCCTCGGCAAGCTCAAGGAGGAGCGCGCCGCCGACGTCCTGGAGGCCATGGACCCCGACGACGCCGCCGACCTGCTCGCCGAGCTCCCCGAGGACGACAAGGAGCGCCTGCTCACCCTGATGCGGCCGGACGACGCGGCCGACGTGCGCCGGCTGATGGCGTACGAGGAGCGCACCGCGGGCGGTCTGATGACGACCGAGCCGATCGTGCTGCGCCCGGACGCGACGGTCGCGGACGCGCTCGCGCGGGTGCGGCAGCAGGACCTCTCCCCCGCGCTCGCCGCGCAGGTGTACGTGTGCCGCCCGCCGGACGAGACCCCGACCGGCAAGTACCTGGGCACCGTGCACTTCCAGCGGCTGCTGCGGGACCCGCCGTACACGCTGGTCGGCTCGATCATCGACGACGATCTGCGGCCGCTGCGCCCGGAGGCCGAGCTGCCGGTCGTGGCGGGCTTCTTCGCGGCGTACGACATGGTGGCGGCGCCGGTGGTCGACGAGGGCGGCTCCCTGCTCGGCGCGGTCACCGTCGACGACGTACTCGACCACATGCTGCCCGACGACTGGCGCGAGACGGAGTTCCACCTGCAGGAGGGGGCCGGTCATGGCGGCGGCTGAGCGGGAGCGCGACAAGGACCGGGACCGGGAGGGGCGCGGCCGGAGCCGGTTCCGGCTCGACCAGCCGCGGGCGCCGCGCCGCAAACTCCTTCCGGACTACGACCCGGAGGCGTTCGGGCGGCTCTCGGAGCGCATCGCGCGGTTCCTGGGCACGGGCCGGTTCATCGTCTGGATGACGGTCGTCATCATCATGTGGGTCGTCTGGAACGTCTCCGCCCCCGTCGACCTGCGCTTCGACCGCTACCCGTTCATCTTCCTGACCCTGATGCTCTCCCTCCAGGCGTCGTACGCCGCCCCGCTGATCCTGCTCGCGCAGAACCGCCAGGACGACCGCGACCGCGTCACCCACGAGCAGGACCGCAAGCAGAACGAGCGCTCCATCGCCGACACCGAGTACCTCACCCGGGAGATCGCCTCGCTGCGCATGGGCCTCGGCGAGGTCGCCACCCGCGACTGGATCCGCTCCGAGCTCCAGGACCTGGTCAAGGAGCTGGAGGAGCAGCACGCCGTATTCCCGTCCGAGGACAGCCGTGTACGTGACGTAGGCGACCGCTGACAGCCCTTTCCGGGCATGGGTTACCGCGCCGTACTATCGGTCGTATGGCAGCTACGGAAGACGCGGTGCGTGAAGCACTGGCGACGGTGAACGACCCCGAGATCCAGCGACCCATCACCGAGTTGGGGATGGTCAAATCGGTGGAGATCGGCGCGGACGGCGCGGTGGCCGTCGCCGTGTATCTGACGGTCTCCGGCTGCCCGATGCGCGAGACGATCACGAAGAACGTGACGGACGCGGTCGCCGCCGTCGAGGGCGTCACGCGCGTCGACGTGACCCTGGACGTGATGAGCGACGAGCAGCGCAAGGAGCTGGCCACCGCGTTGCGCGGCGGCACCGCCGAGCGCGAGGTCCCCTTCGCCAAGCCCGGCTCCCTGACCCGGGTCTACGCGGTCGCCTCCGGCAAGGGCGGCGTCGGCAAGTCGTCCGTGACGGTGAACCTGGCGGCGGCGATGGCCGCCGACGGCCTCAAGGTCGGCGTCGTGGACGCGGACATCTACGGCCACAGCGTGCCGCGCATGCTCGGCGCCGACGGACGCCCCACCCAGGTCGAGAACATGATCATGCCGCCGTCGGCGCACGGCGTGAAGGTCATCTCGATCGGCATGTTCACGCCGGGCAACGCACCCGTCGTGTGGCGCGGCCCGATGCTGCACCGCGCCCTCCAGCAGTTCCTCGCGGACGTGTTCTGGGGCGACCTGGACGTGCTGCTCCTGGACCTGCCGCCGGGCACGGGCGACATCGCGATCTCCGTCGCGCAGCTCGTCCCGAACGCGGAGATCCTGGTCGTGACCACCCCGCAGCAGGCCGCCGCCGAGGTCGCCGAGCGCGCGGGCTCCATCGCCGTACAGACCCACCAGAAGATCGTCGGCGTGGTCGAGAACATGTCGGGGCTGCCCTGCCCGCACTGCGGCGAGATGGTCGACGTGTTCGGCACGGGCGGCGGCCAGAAGGTCGCGGAGGGCCTGACGAAGACCACGGGCGCGACGGTGCCGGTCCTCGGCTCCATCCCGATCGACGTCCGCCTGCGCGAGGGCGGCGACGAGGGTAAACCCGTCGTCCTCACCGACCCGGAGTCCCCGGCGGGCAGCGCGCTGCGCACGATCGCAGGGAAACTGGGTGGCCGCCAGCGGGGGCTGTCGGGTCTCTCCTTGGGCATCACGCCCCGGAACAAGTTCTGATCCGTCCGCCTCGCGCACCCCGCGTCGCGCACCCCGCGTCGCGCTCCGCGCTCGTCCTCAAGCGCCGGACGGGCTGATTCCCAGCCCGTCCGGCGTACGTTCGGCCCGTCGGTGGGACTACCCCGCGTAAGCCCCGATGTCCTGGACGACGGAGAAGCCGAGGCCGTACGCGCTCATCCCGCGTCCGTACGCCCCCAGATGCACCCCCTCCTTCGTGGACCCGGCGAGCACCCAGCCGTACTCGGACTCCCGGTAGTGGAACGAGGTCGGGGCCCCGTCCACCGGCAGGGAGAGGGTCGACCAGTCGGACCCGTGCAGGTCGTCCGCGAGGACCCACGCGGTCTCGGTCTGCTGGTCGAGCCAGTCGTCCCGCAGGCTGTGGTCCATCTGGCCGGGCCAGGTGAAGGACAGCAGGCCCACACCGGCCAGCCAGGCCGCGGAGGACACCGAGGTGGCCTCCAGGACGCCGGTGCCGTCGGCGCTGCGCCGCACCGGATTGGCCGCGACGGTCACCACGACCGCGAACCGCTCCTTGTCGCTGGTGCCGAAGGTCCCCTCGGCCCGCACCGACGGCTCGTCACCGTGACCGATGGAGCCGTGCTCCACGGCTCCGTCCGCGGCGGTCCCGACCTGCATCAGCCAGCGCGGTCCCGTGAAGGCCCCGTCCAGGCCGTACCAGGGGAAGGGCGCCAGCAGGTAGCCGTCGACCGTGCGCCGGGCGGAGGGCACCGCTTGCGCGGCACCGTCCGCTGCTGGCGCCTGCGCGCCCACCCGACTTGTCGTCTCCATGTACCCGGCCGCCTCCTCGCTCTCGTCGGTCCGGAGCGGCCCGCCCCCCTCGGGCGTCCTCACGCCGGACAACAAGGCAGGATAGCCACACCCATTCCGGATGCTGGTCAACCAGTCGGCGGACGGGTGTACTCCACGCCTTTGAGCAGGCCCCTCGCGGGCGCCGGGCGGCGCACCGCGGGCGTCAAGAGGCGCACACGGGCACCGGGGCGGCGCGGGGGCCGCCGGCTCGGGTCCGGGCCCTTCGGCTCAGGTGGCGTCCGCGTCGAAGGGCGGCGGGTCGCCGGCCGCCGGCTTGCCCGGCTCCGGGCGCTTCTCCATGTCGATGCGGCCGCCGCCGGAGCCGTTGGCCGAGGCGGTCGTCGACCCCGCGGCGGAACGGCCGCCGGAGTCCTCGGCGGAATCGCCGCCGTCGCGGCCGTGCACGGCGTCCGCGACTTCGGCCATTTCCTTCTTCAGGTCGAAGCCGTTGCGGATTTCCTTCAGACCGAGATCGTCGTTCTCCATCTGCTTCCGGATGAACTTCTTCGGGTTCAGGTCTTCGAACTCGAAGTCCTTGAATTCTGGGCCCAGTTCATTCCGTATGTCCTGCTTCGCGCTGTCGGAGAATTGGCGGATCTTGCGAATGGTCCGCGACACGTCCTGAATGAGCTTCGGCAGCTTGTCCGGTCCGAAGATGAGCACGGCGAGGATGACCAGCGTCACTATCTCGAGTGCGCCAATGTCGTTGAACACCTTGAAAGCTCCTTGCCGTCCGGACCCGCTCTACGGTACCCGCCGTGCCTGTCCGTCCGGTAGCCGCACGGCGACAACGCGGCCAACGCGGGCACCGCAGGCAACGCGGGCACCGTGGTCCGGCGCCGTGGGGTCAGGCGCCGCGCGGAGGCACGGCCCGGCGGAGCCGCCGGGCCGTGGGCGGCCTCACTCGCCGCCCGCCGTGCCGAGGACCAGCGTCACCTTCCGCTCGTCCCCGTCGCGCTCGACGGTCAGCTCCAGGCGGTCCTTCGGACGGTGGGCGCGGACCTTGACGATGAGCTCGTCGCCGGAGTGCACGCGCCGGCCGTCCACCGCCGTGATCACGTCGCCGGGCTTCAGGCCCGCCTTGGCGCCGGGGCCGCCGCGGTTGACGGCCGGGCCGCCGCTCCGGCTCTTTCGCGCGATGCGGGCGCCGTCGCCGGAGAACTGCTTGTCGATGGTGACGCCGATGACCGGGTGGGTGGCCCGGCCGGTGTTGATGAGCTCTTCGGCGACGCGCTTGCCCTGGTTGATGGGTATGGCGAAGCCGAGCCCGATGGAGCCGGACTGGCCGCCCTCGGGGGCGGAGTCGTTGCCGGCGGAGCGGATGGCGCTGTTGATGCCGATGACGCGGGCCTTGGCGTCGACGAGGGGGCCGCCGGAGTTGCCGGGGTTTATCGGCGCGTCCGTCTGGAGGGCGTTGACGTACGACACGTCGCTGCCGTCGCCCTTCTCGCCGCCCGCCGTGATGGGGCGCTCCTTGGCGCTGATGATCCCCGAGGTGACGGTGTTGGCGAGGTCGAAGGGTGCACCGATCGCGACGACAGGGTCACCGACCTGCACGTTCTCGGAGTTCCCGAGGGGCAGGGGCTTGAGTCCGCGGACGCCGCTGACCTTGACGACGGCGAGGTCGTAGCCCGCGTCCCGGCCGATGACCTTGGCGTTCGCGGTCTCGCCGCCGCTGAAGGTCACCGTTATCTCGCCGCCCGTCCCGGCGGGTTCGACCACGTGGTTGTTGGTGAGGATGTGGCCCTTGCCGTCGAGGACGAAGCCGGTGCCGGTGCCCGCGCCGTCGCCGCCGCGGACGTGCAGCGTCACGACGCCCGGCAGCGCGCTCGCCGCGATCCCGGCCACGCTGTCCTTGGGCCGCTTCTCGGACTCCGAACCGGCCTGCGGGAGCTCGACGTCGGTCCCGATCCCGCCCTCCCTCTCCAGATACGCCCCGACGACACCACCGATCCCCCCGGCCACCAGCGCGATGACGACGGCCCCCATGACAATCGCCCGCCGCCCACGCCGCCGCCGCTGCCCCTGAGTCTCGACGGCGGCCCCCGTCTGCTGCAGCGGCGCACTCCAGGGGTCGTAGCGCTGCCAGGGGTCGGTGGGGGCGCCGGGGGCGGGGG
>NZ_AOPZ01000059.1 GCF_000414115.1 Streptomyces aurantiacus JA 4570 | reverse complement strand
CCGCGGCGGCCCGCACCGCGGCCGCGGACGCCGCCCGCGCCGCCCTCGACCCGGCCACCGGCACACTGCTCCGCGGCGCCCTGCTGCTGCCCCCGGCGGGCGAGCGCCCCCAGCTCTTCCTGACCGCCCATCACCTGGCCGTGGACAGCGTCTCCTGGCGCATCCTCCTGCCCGACCTCGAACAGGCATACCGGCAGGCGGCCGCCGGAGAACCCGTCCAACTGGAGCCCACCACCACCGAGTTCACCGACTGGGCCGTCCACCTGTCGAGCCGGGCGCGGGCCGGAGAGCTCGACGACGACCTGCCGTACTGGACGGCCGAGGCCGCCGAACCCCGCACCCCGCTGCCCGTCGACCGGACCGCCGCCCCGCTCGCCGGATCGGTGCGCACCGTCAGCACCCGCGTGGACCGCGCCACCACCGAGGCGCTCCTTCGCCGGGTGCCCGCCGCCTACCGCACCCAGGTCAACGACGTGCTGCTCAGCGCCCTCGGCCGCGTCCTCGCCGACTGGACGGGCGCCGAGCGCGTGACCGTGGCCCTGGAGGGACACGGCCGCGAAAACGACACGGTCGACGTGTCCCGCACGGTGGGCTGGTTCACCACCCAGTACCCCGTCACCCTCACCCCCGCCGGGCCGGCCGCCGCACCCGACTGGGGTGCCACCCTGAAGGCGGTCAAGGAGCGGCTGCGCGCCGTGCCCCGGCGCGGTCTGAGCTACGAGGCGCTGGCCCGCCTCGGCTCGCCCGATCCCGCCGCGCGGACACTGCGCGAACTGCCCCTGCCCCAGGTGTGCTTCAACTACCACGGGCAGTGGGACACCTCCGGCGGCCAGGAGTTCGCACCGGCCGCCGACGTGCCCGGCCGGGACATGGCGGCCGACGAGCCCCTGGACCACCTCCTGGACGTCTCGGCCGTGGTGGCCGACGGCGAACTGGAGATCATCTGGCACTACAGCGAGCAGACGCACGACGAGGACACCGTCCGGGATCTGGCCGACGCCATGGTCCGGGCGCTCGGCGCGATCACCGAGCACTGCGCGCGCCCCGACGCGGGCGGCCGCACCCCCTCCGACTTCCCGCTCGCCCGCCTGGACCAGGCCGCCGTGGACCGCCTCGCCGGAGACGGCCGCGACGTGGAGGACCTGCTTCCGCTGACGCCGCTTCAGGAAGGCATGCTCTTCCACCGCCTGGTCGGCGGCCCCGACGACGTGTACGTCGACCAGGCCGTCCTGCTCCTGGAGGGCGTCGCCGACCCGTCCGCCTTCGCCGCGGCCTGGCAGCGCGTGACCGACCGGACGCCCGCGCTGCGGACCTCGGTGGTCTGGGAGGACGTACCCGTGCCGCTCCAGGTCGTGCACCGCGACGTACGCGTGCCCGTCACCCACCTGGACTGGCGCGAGCTCGACGAGGACGAACGGTCCGAGCGCCTCGACCGGTTCCGTTCCGAGGACCTCGCGCGCGGCATCGACCTCGCCGCGGCCCCGCTGATGCGCCTCACCCTGATCCGCCTGCCAGACGCGCGCCTGCGCCTGCTGTGGACCTCCCACCACCTGATCCTGGACGGCTGGAGCCTCGCCCAGGTGCTCTCCGAGGTGTGCGAGGAGTACGCGGTCCTCACCACCGGAAGCACCCCGCAGCCGATCGTGCGCCGGCCCTTCGCCGACTACGTGCGGTGGCTGGCCGAACAGGACGCCGACGCCGGGCGCGCGCACTGGCGCGCGGCCCTCGACGGCTTCGCCACGCCGACCCCGCTGCCCGTCGACCGCCCCCTGGGCGAGGCCCACCAGGCACGCTCCGCGGGCGTCCACACGGCCGGACTGTCCGACACGGAGTCCGCGACGCTCGCCCGCACCGCCCGGGGGGCCGGACTCACCGTCAACACCGTGGTCCAGGGCGCCTGGGCGCTGCTCCTGTCCCGCTACAGCGCCGAGCAGGACGTGGTGTTCGGCACCACGGTGTCCGGCCGCCCCGACGACCTGCCGGGCGTCGAGTCCATGGTGGGCATGTTCATCAACACCGTGCCCACCCGCGTCCGCGTCGACAGCGGGGCCACGGCGAGCGCGTGGCTGCGCGAACTCCAGGAAGCCCAGGCCGAGGCGCGCCGGTTCGCCGCGGTCTCCCTCGCCGAGCTGACCTCGCTGAGCGACGTGCCGTCCGGCACCCCGCTGTTCCACAGCATGGTCGCCTTCGAGAACTACCCCTTCGACGAGGCCCGCACGGCCGCATCCGGCGTGCGCCTGGCGGACGTCACCTCGCGCGACGCCACCAACTACCCCCTCGTGCTGCGCGCCTACCAGAGCGACCGCGTCGGCTTCGACCTCGCCTACGACCCCGAGCTGTTCGACATCGGCACGGTCCGGGCGCTCGCCGACCGGCTGTGCCTGCTGCTCGCCGAGATCGCAGCGGACCCCGAGCGCCCGCTGCGCGCCCTGCCCTGGACGACCGCCGAGGAGCGACGCCGCCTCGCCGGCCCTGACGGCACCGAACACGCCCGTCCCGCCGCCACCTTGGTGGACCTCTTCGAGGCCCAGGCCGCCCGTACGCCCGACGCCACCGCCGTCACCTGCGGGAACGACCGCCTCGACTACGCCACGCTCGACGCGGAGGCCGGACGCCTTGCCCACCGCCTCGCCGAGGCCGGCGCAGGCCCCGAGCACTTCGTGGCCCTCGCCCTGCCCCGCTCCACGGAACTTGTCGTGGCGATCCTCGCCGTCCTGAAGTCGGGCGCCGCCTATCTGCCCATCGACCCCAAACTGCCCGCCGAACGCGTGGTCCACCTACTCGGCGACGCGGCCCCCGTCACGCTGGTGACCACCACCGACGCCGCCGTGCCCGCCGAGGGCACCGGTGTGCCCGTGCTGCTCCTGGACGACCCGGCGGTCCGCGCCGACCTCGCCGGCCGCCCGGCCACCCTGCCGGAGCCGGTCCGCCGTCCGCTGCCGGAGAGCCCGGCCTACGCCATCTACACCTCCGGGTCCACCGGGCGCCCCAAGGGCGTAGTGGTGCCGCACGCCAACGTCGTACGGCTGTTCACGGGCACCCGGCACTGGTTCGGCTTCGACGAGCACGACGTGTGGACGCTGTTCCACTCCTACGCCTTCGACTTCTCCGTGTGGGAGCTGTGGGGGCCGCTGCTGCACGGCGGCCGGCTCGTCGTCGTCCCCGACGACATCGCCCGCTCCCCGGAGGACTTCCTGCGCCTGCTCGTCGACGAGCGGGTCACCGTCCTCAACCAGACCCCGTCGGCCTTCTACCCGCTGGCCCGCGCCGACGCCGAACACCCCGACCTGTCCGCCCGTTTGGCGCTGCGCACGGTGGTCTTCGGCGGCGAGGCCCTGGACGTCGACCGGCTCGCCGACTGGTACACGCGCCACCCGGACAACGCGGACGACGCGCCGCGCCTGGTCAACATGTACGGCATCACCGAGACCACCGTGCACGTCACCTACGAACCCCTGGACCGCACGACGGCGCGCGCGGGCACCGCGAGCCCCATCGGCACCGGCATCCCCGACCTGCGGGTCCATGTGCTCGACGGCGACCTGGCGCTCGTACCACCCGGTGCGATCGGCGAGATGTACGTGGCGGGGGAGGGCCTGGCCCGCGGTTACCTGGGCCGGCCGGGGCTGACGTCGACGCGCTTCGTGGCCGACCCGTTCGGCCCGGCCGGCAGCCGCATGTACCGCACCGGCGACCGGGCGCGCCGGCGGGCCGACGGCACCCTGGAGTACCTCGGCCGCGCCGACCAGCAGGTGAAGATCCGCGGCTACCGCATCGAGCCCGGCGAGATCGAGGCCGCCCTGCACCGCCACCCGGGCGTGGGCGCCGCGACGGTCGGCGTGTACGAGGACGCCTCCGGGACGCGGCGTCTGGTCGCCCACGTCGTCGGGGCGGGGAGCGGTTCCGGAACGGAGCCGGGCGGTGCTTCCGGCACCGGCACGCGAGGCACCGTCCCGGGCGACGAACCCGTCCGCGCGCAGCCGTCCGCCGCGCCGTCCGCCGCCGACCTGCGCGCCCACCTGGAGCGCCTGCTGCCCGCCCACATGGTCCCCGCCGCCTACGTACCGCTGGCGGCCCTGCCGCTGACCGTCAACGGCAAGCTCGACCGGCGCGCGCTGCCCGCCCCCGGGCCCGACGGCTTCGCCACCGGCACCGACCGCACCCCGCCGCGCACCCCCGCGGAACGCGCGGTCGCCGCCGCCTGGGCGGACGTGCTCGACACCGACGCCGTGGGCGCCGACGACGACTTCTTCGCGCTCGGCGGCGACTCCATCCTCGCCGTGCGCGTCACCTCCCGGCTGCGGGCGGCCTTCGGCACGGACGTCTCGCCGCGGCTGCTGTTCACCCACCCCACGCTGTGCGCCCTGGCCGCCGCCCTCGGCGACCCGGTGGCCGGCGGGGGCGCCGGGGCCGACCTCATCCCGGCCGCGGACGCCGGCACCGCACCGCCGCTGTCGTACGCCCAGCAGCGCCTGTGGTTCCTCGACCGCTTCGAACCGGGCAGCACCGAGTACACGACGCTGTCCGTGCTGCGGCTGCGCGGCTCCCTCGACGAGGCAGCCCTGCGCGCGGCGCTGGACGGCCTGGTCACCCGGCACGAGGCGCTGCGCACCACGTTCGCCGAGGAGGAGGGCCGGGCCCGGCAGGTCGTCCATCCGCCGTACGCGGTGGAGCTGCCCCTCGACGTCCTGTCGGGCACCGACCAGCTGGACGCCGTCCTCGACCGGGCCGCCGCGACCCCCTTCGACCTGTCCACCGGGCCGCTGCTGCGCGCCCGGCTCGCCCGCTTGGCCGCCGACGAGCACGTGCTGGTGCTCGCCGTCCACCACATCGTCACCGACGGCTGGTCCGGAGCCGTCCTCGGCCGCGACCTCGGCGAGCTGTACACGGCGGCCCTGGAGCAGCGCGCCCCCGAGCTGCCCGGACTGCCCGTGCGGTACACCGACTACGCCGCCTGGCAGCGCGCCCGCACCGATCTGGCCGATGAGCAACTCGCGTACTGGCGTACGGCGTTGGCCGGTCTGGAACCGCTGGAGCTGCCCACCGACCGGCCGCGCCCCGCCGTGCGCACCCGCGCCGGCGCCCTGCTGACCTTCAGCCTGCCCGCCGAGCTCACCGAGCGGCTGCGCGCGACGGCCCGAAGCGCCGACGCCACCCTCTACATGACGCTGCTGACGGCCTGCCAGGTCCTGCTCGCCCGCTGGGCGGACCAGGAGGACATCGCGGTCGGCACCGTGACCGCGGGCCGGGAGCGGGCCGAACTCGACGACCTGGTCGGCATGTTCGTCAACACACTTGTGCTGCGCGGCCGGGTCCGCCCCGACGCGTCGTTCCGCGAGCTCCTGACCGAGGCGCGCACCACCGTCCTGGACGCCTTCGCCCACCAAGAAGTGCCCTTCGAGCGGCTCGTGGACGCCCTGGAGCCCGAGCGTGACACCAGCCGCACGCCCCTGTTCCAGGTCATGGTGGCCCTGCACAACCTGGGCGCGGAGACACCCCGCATGCCCGGCCTGGACGTCGAACCCGTGACGCCGCCGGTGCGCAACGCCACCTTCGACCTCGCCTTCGACTTCGTCGAACACGACGGGGGCGTCACCGGCCACCTGGAGTACAACACCGGCCTGTTCGACGCCGACACCGCCGACCGCCTGGCCGCCCGGCTGACGCTGCTCCTCGAATCCGCCGCCGCCGACCCGGAGAAGAAGGTCGGGGCGCTGCCGCTGATGACCGCCGCCGAGCGGCGGCAGGTCCTTGAGGAGTGGCAGGGCGAACGGCTGCCCGCGGCGGACAGCGCCTTCCCGGCCCTGTTCGAAGCACAGGCCGCACGCACCCCGCACATCACCGCCCTGGCGGCCCGCGACACCACGCTCGACTACGCGGCCCTCAACGACCGCGCCAACCGCCTCGCCCACCACCTCATCACCCTCGGCGTCGGCCCCGAGGACGTCGTCGCCGTCCGGCTGCCGCGCACCACCGACCTGTTCGTGACCCTCTTCGCCGTCCTGAAGGCGGGCGGCACCCTCCTCTGCGTCGACCCCGAACTGCCCGAGGAGCGCGTGACGTTCCTCCTCACGGACACCGCCCCGCGCACGGTCCTGACGGCCGAGACCCTGCGCGAGGTGCCCTGGGACCGGCTGCCCGCGCACGACCCGGCCGACGCCGACCGCCTGGCGCCGCTGCGCCCCGACCACGGCGCCTACATCATCTACACCTCCGGCTCCACAGGGCGGCCCAAGGGCGTTCTCGTCGAGCACCGGCAGCTGGTCAACCTCTGCCACGACCACCGCGAAGGGCTCGTCGCCCCGCACACCGCCGACGGGCGACGCCTGAAGGCCGCGCTCAGCGCCTCCTTCTCCTTCGACACCTCCTGGGAGGGTCCGCTGCTGCTGGCCCTCGGCCAAGAGGTGCACCTCGTCGACGAGGACGTACGCCTGGACCCCGAGGCGTTCTGCGCCCAAGTCGACGACGCCGGACTGGACTTGGTGAACGTCACCCCGTCCTTCCTGCGCGAACTCACCGCCGCCGGACTCCTCGCCCCCGGCCGCCACCACCCGCGCGTGCTCCTGGTCGGCGGCGAGGCCGTCGGCACCGACACCTGGCGCGAGCTGTGCGCGGCACAGGACCTCGGCGTCACCGCGTACAACATGTACGGGCCCACCGAGTGCACCGTCGACGCCGTCTACGGCCGCTGCGCCGCGGAGCCCGGGCGCCCCGTCATCGGCCGCCCCGGACGCGCACTGCGCGCCTACGTCCTGGACGGCGCGCTGCGGCCGGTGCCGCCCGGCGTGCCGGGCGAGCTGTACCTGGCCGGCGCCCAGGTGGCCCGCGGCTATCTGAACCGGCCCGGCCTGACCGCCGCCCGCTTCCTCGCCGACCCGTTCGGCGGGCCGGGGGAGCGGATGTACCGCACCGGCGACCGCGCCCGCTGGGACGCGCGGGGGCTCCTGGAATTCCTGGGCCGCGCCGACGAGCAGGTGAAGATCCGCGGCTTCCGCGTCGAGCCGGGCGAGGTGGAGGCCGCGCTCCTCGCCGCGCCGGACGTCGCCGAGGCCGTGGTGACGGCCCGTGAACACGCGGGCCGCGTCATGCTCGTGGCATACCTGGTGCCCGCGGGCGAGCACACCCCGTCGGCCGACGACCTGCGGATCCGGCTGCGCCGGACCCTGCCCGACCACATGGTGCCCGCGGCCTTCGTGCCGCTGGCGAGGATCCCGCGGACCAGCAGCGGCAAGACCGACCGGCGCGCGCTGCCCGCCCCGCCCGCGCAGCCCGACAGCACCACGCCGTACGTGGCGCCGCGCCCCGGCACCGAGGAGCTCCTGGCCGCCATCTGGGCCGAGGTCCTGGGCGTCGAACGGGTGGGCGCGCGCGACGACTTCTTCACGCTCGGCGGCGACTCGATCCTCAGCATCCAGATCGTGTCCCGCGCCCGGCAGGCCGGACTCGCCCTGTCCACCAAGGACGTCTTCCGCCACCGCACGGTCGCCGAACTCGCCCTGTGCGCAAGGGAAGCGGCGCCCAGGCCCACGGCGACGGGCGGCACCGCGCCCACCGAGGCGCCGCTGACCCCCATCCAGCGCTGGTACCTCGACGGCCGCCGCCCCGGCGACCCGCTGCGCTTCACCATGACCCAGCGCCTCGAACTGGCCCCGGGCGCCGACCTGTCCGCGCTGCGGGAAGCCGCGGACGCCCTCGTGCGCCACCACGCCGCCCTGCGCACCCGCTTCCGCCACACCGGTGACGGCTGGCGCCAGGAAGTCCTGCCGGAGCCCCCGGACGGCATCGTCACCCACCACGACGTGGCGGACCTGGACGACCCCGGCGTGGAGGCCGAGGCGCAGCGGACGGCGGAGGCCGCTCAGGCGTCCCTCGACCCCACCGAGGGCCGGGTCGTGCGCGTCCTGGTCTTCGACCGCGGTCCCGGCAGGTCCGCGCAACTCCTCGTCACCGTGCACCACTTGGTGATGGACGGCGTGTCCTGGCGCATCCTGCTCGCGGACCTGGAGACCGCCCACCGTGCCGCCGCGGCAGGCCGGGCCGTCGCGCTGCCCCCGGTGGGCACCGCCTACGGCCAGTGGGCCGCCCTGCTCGACCGGCACACCCGCTCCGGCGGCCTCGACGCGGACCTCGCCTACTGGACGCGTACCGCCGTGCCAGCCGCCCTGCCCGCGGGCCGGACCGGGCCCAACACCCACGGCACCGCCGCCACCGTCACCGTCACGCTGGCGGCCGACGAGACCGAGGCGCTGCTGCGCCAGGTCCCCGACGTCTACCGCACCCAGGTCAACGACGTGCTGCTCAGCGCCCTCGCCCGCACGCTGGCCCGCTGGTGCGCCCACGACACCGTGCTCATCGGGGTGGAGGGGCACGGCCGCGAAGACCTCTTCGACGGCCCCGGTGACCTCTTCGACGGCCCCGGTGACCGCGTCGACGCGGCCGGTTCCGCCGACGTCGACCTGTCCCGGACCGTCGGCTGGTTCACCGCCGAGTACCCCCTCGCCCTGACCGTCGACCCGGACGCGGGATGGCGCACCACCCTGCGGTCCGTCAAGGAACAGCTGCGCGCGGTCCCGCACCACGGCCTCAGCCACCAAGCCCTGCGCCGACTGCTGCCGGACAGCCCGCTCGCCGACGCCCCCGCGCCACAGGTCGGGTTCAACTACCACGGGCAGTGGGACACGGGCAGCGGCGGCGGCACCGGCGCCGGCGGCGGCCTGTACGGCGGCGCGCTCCCGCCGGCCGGGCGCGACACCGACCCCGACGAGCCCCGCCCCTACCTCCTGGACATCACCGGCGTCGTCCAGGACGGCCGGCTCGAACTCGGCCTGACCTACCCGACCGCCGTCTACGACGAGTCCACCGTCCGCCGCCTCGCCGAGGACACCTGCGCGGCGCTGCGCGACATCGTGGCGCACTGCGCGCTGCCGGACACCGGCGGCCGCACCCCGTCCGACTTCCCCCTCGCCGGCCTCACCCAGGAGCAGCTCGACCAGTTGGTGGGCGACGGCAGGCAGGTGGCGGACGTCCTGCCCCTGACACCCCTGCAGTCCGGGATGCTCTTCCACGGCCTCGTCGACGACGCGGGCGCGTACTTCGACCGGACCGCGGTACGGCTGACCGGCGTCGCCGACCCGCAGGCATTCGCGCACGCCTGGCAGCAGGTGGCCGACCGCACCCCGGCGCTGCGCACCAGCGTCCACTGGCGGCAACTGCCGCACCCGGTACAGGTGGTGCACCGGCACGCGGACCTGCCCGTCACCCACCTCGACTGGCGCGAGCTGACGCCCGAGCAGCGCGAGGCGGCCACCGAGCGGCTGCTTACCGAGGACCGCGAAGCGGGCATGGAGCTGACCACCGCGCCGCTCACCCGGATCACCGTGGCCGCCCTGCCCGGCGACGAGGTCCTGCTGCTGTGGTCCTCGCACCATCTGATCCTCGACGGCTGGAGCACCGGACAACTCCTCACCGAGGTGTGCGAGCGCTACGCCGCGCTCACCGGCGGCACCGACGCGGCACCGCCGCTGCGGCGGCCGTTCGCCGACTTCGTACGGTGGCTGCGCGACCAGGACGCGGACGCGGCCGAACGGTTCTGGGCCGACACCCTCGCCGGCTTCCCGGCGGCCACCCCGCTGCCGTACGACCGCGCCCCCGCCGAAGCACATCGCGCCCGCTCCGGAGACGCCGTCCACCACGAGCTGGACGTGTCCGTGTCGCGGCGGCTGCGGGAGACGGCCGCCCGCGCCGGACTGACCGTCAACACCGTGGTGCAGGCCGCCTGGGCGCTGCTGCTCGCCCGCTACAGCGGCCGCCGCGACGTCGTGTTCGGCACGACCGTGTCCGGCCGTCCGGCCGAACTGCCCGGCGTGGAGTCCATGGTGGGCATGTTCATCAACACCGTGCCGACGCGCGTCCGGGTGCCCTCGGGCAGCGTGCTGTCCTGGCTGCGCGGCCTCCAGGAGGAGCAGAGCGACGCCCGGCGCCACGACTCCACGGCGCTGTCCCGCATCCAGGCGCTCAGCGACGTCCCGGCGGGCCAGGCCCTGTTCGACAGCATGGTGGTGTTCGAGAACTACCCCGTCGACGAGGCGGCCACCGCCCGGACCGGGGTGGGCGTGGCGGACGTGCACGCCGACGACGCCACGACGTTCCCGCTGTGCCTGCGCGCCCACGTCAGCGACCGGCTCGGCTTCGACCTGGCCTACGACGCCGCCCTCTTCGACCACGCCACCGTGGAACGCGCGGCGACCCGGTTCGCCGCGCTCCTCACCCGGCTCGCCGACGGGCTCTCCGGCACGGCCGACGACCTCGACCTGCTCACCGCCGACGACCGGGACCTGCTGCGCCGCTGGAACACCACCGCCCGGCAGGTGCCGCCGCGCAGCCCCGTGGACCTGTTCGCGGAGCAGGCCCGCCGCACCCCGGACGCCATCGCCCTGGACGACGACGGCCACGAGGTGACGTACCGTCAACTCGCCGCCTGGTCCGACCGCGTGGCATCCAGGATGCTCGCCGACGGCCTGCGGCCCGAGGATCGCGTGGCGCTCCTGATGGACCGCTCCGCCGAACTCGTGGTGGCACAGCTAGCGGTCCTGAAGGCGGGCGGCGCCTACGTGCCCGTCGACACCCGGGCCCCCGAGGAACGCCGCCGCACCCTGCTCGAACGGGCGGGCGTCACGCTGCGACTCACCGCCGCCGACGTGATCGCCGCGCACACGTCGGCCGACGTCACTGCCGCGCACACCGCGCCCGGCGCGACGCGCACAGCCCCGGCGCCCGACCCCGACCGCCTCGCCTACGTGATGTTCACCTCCGGCTCCACCGGCGAGCCGAAGGCCGTGGCCGTACGCCACCGTGACGTGGCGTCGCTCGCCACCGACGGCCGCTTCGCCGACGGCGTCTGCGCCCGCGTCCTGCTGCACTCACCGGTCGCGTTCGACGCCGCAACCTTCGAGGTGTGGGCGCCGCTGCTGACCGGCGGCTGCGTCGTCGTGGCCCCGGGCGAGACGGTGGACGCGGCCCTGCTGCGCCGCCTCGCCGGTGCCCGCGCCGACGCCGGTTCCGGTTCCGGTGACGAGGGCCGTGGCGGACTGACCGCGCTGTGGCTGACGGCCGGTCTCTTCCGGCTCCTCGCCCAGGACGCCCCGGACTGCTTCGCGGGCCTGCGCCAGGTGTGGACCGGCGGTGACGTGGTCCCCGCCGCCGCCGTACGTCGCGTCCTCGCCGCCTGCCCCGGCCTGACCGTGGTCGACGGCTACGGCCCGACCGAGACGACGACCTTCGCCACGTCCCACGCCCTGGCGGACGCCACGGACGTGCCCGACACCGTGCCCATCGGCCGCCCGCTGGACGACATGCGCGTCCACGTGCTCGACGCCCGCCTGCGGCCCGTACCGCCGGGCTGCGCGGGCGAGTTGTTCGTGGCGGGCGAGGGCCTGGCGCGCGGCTACCTGGGCCGCGGCGGTGAGACCGCCGCCCGGTTCCTCGCCGACCCGTTCGGCGGGCCGGGGGAGCGGATGTACCGCACCGGCGACCTGGCCCGGCGACGGCCCGACGGCACCGTCGAGTTCCTGGGCCGCGCCGACGACCAGGTGAAGATCCGAGGGTTCCGGGTCGAGCCCGGCGAGGTGGAGGCCGCCCTCGCAGGCCACCCCGGGGTCGGGGACGTGGCCGTGGTGGCCCGCGAGGACCGGTCCGGCGCCCGGCGCCTCGTCGCCTACCTCGTCGGCCCCGCCTGCGACGACCTGGCCGGGCTGCGGGAGTACGCCCTCCAGGCGCTGCCCGACTACCTCGTCCCGTCCGCGTTCGTGCCCCTGACGGCGCTCCCGCTCAGCGCCAACGGCAAGGTGGACCGGGCGGCGCTCCCGGCCCCGGACGCGGGCACGGAGCCCGGCACGCGGACCGCACCGCGCACCGACGCCGAACGCCGCACCGCGGAGGTCTTCGCGGACGTGCTGGGCGTCGACCGGCCCGGCATGGAGGACGACTTCTTCCGCCTGGGCGGCGACTCGATCCTCAGCATCCGCCTCGCCTCCCGCCTCGCCGAGGAGTTCGGGACCGACGTGTCGCCGCGCACGGTGTTCGCCCACCCGACACCGGGCGCGCTCGCCGCGCTGCTCAGCGACCACCGGGCCGACGGCGAGGCGCGCCCCGCCGTCGTCCCCGTCGAGCGCGGCGCCACCGCCCCGATGTCGTACGCGCAGCAACGCATGTGGTTCCTGGAGGAGTTCGCCCCCGGCGGTGCCGAGTACGTCACCGCGCTCGCGCTGCGCCTGCGCGGCCACCTCGACACCGGTGCCCTCGCCACGGCGCTGCGCGGTCTGGTGGCCCGGCACGAGTCGCTGCGCACCACCTTCGACGCGGTGGACGGCCACGGTGTGCAGGTCGTCCACCCGCCGCACGACGTGCCGCTGCCGCTTCAGGACCTCTCCGGGCTGCCCGGCGAGGCACGCGAGGCGCGGCTCGACGACCTGCTGGCTGCCGAGCGCGCCCGCCCGTTCGACCTGCGCGTCGGCCCGCTCCTGCGCGCCGGCCTGGTGCGGCTCGCAGGCGACGAGCACGTCCTGACCCTGACCCTGCACCACATCGTCACCGACGGCTGGTCCACCGCCGTGCTCACCGGCGACCTCGCCCACCTCTACCGGACCCAACTGGGCAGCAATGAGGCCGAGTTGCCGCCGCTTCCGGTGCAGTACGCCGACTACGCCCACTGGCAGCGCACCGCGCCCGGCGCCGACGCGCAGCTCGCGTACTGGAAGGAGCACCTGGCCGACACCCCGCCCCTTGACCTGCCCACGGACCGGCCCCGTCCGCCCGTGCGCACCCGCAACGGAGCGACCGCCCGCCTCGTCCTGCCCCCCGACACGGCCCGGCGCCTCGTCCAGGTGGGCAGGGAGCGGGGCACCACCCTGTTCACGACGCTCGTCGCCGCGGCGCAGACGTTCCTCGCCAAGGTGTCGGGCAGCAGCGACATCGCCGTCGGCACTGTCACCTCGGGCCGTGACCGCGCCGAGATCCAGAACCTCATCGGGTTCTTCGTCAACACCCTGGTGCTGCGCTCCCGCGTCGACGCCGGCCGGCCCTTCCCCGCCTTCCTCGACGACGTCCGGCAGACGGTCCAGGACGCCTTCGCCCACCAGGACGTGCCGTTCGAGCAGGTCGTCGACGCGGTGCAGCCGGCCCGCGACACCAGCCGCACCCCGCTGTTCCAGGTCATGGTCGTCCTGCAGAACTCCCCGGCCGCCGACCTGGACCTGCCCGGTCTGCACGCCGAGGACGTCGAGTCGGAGCTCCAGCACGCGGCGTTCGACCTCGCCCTGGAGTTCGCCGAGACCGACTCCGGAGCCCTGCGCGGCGCCCTCACGTACAACACCGACCTGTTCGACCGGGACACCGCCGAGCGGATGGCCGACCAGCTCGCCACCCTCCTGACCGCCGTCGCCGACGACCCGCACCGCCCCCTCGGCGCCCTGCCGCTGGCCGCCGACGCGGAGCTGAAGTCGCTGCTCGACCAGGGACGCGGCACAGCCGGGGCCGTCCCGGCGGCCACCCTGCCGGAGCTGTTCGAGCGGCAGGTGGTCCGCACACCCGACGCCGTGGCCCTCGTCGAGGGCGCCCGGCAGTGGACGTACGCCGAGGTGGACCGCGCCGCCAACCGGCTCGCCCACCGGCTCATCGGCCAGGGCGTCGGCCCCGAGCGGATCGTCGCCCTCGCCCTGCCGCGCGCCCGCGAAAGCGTGGTCGCGCAGCTCGCCGTCGCCAAGGCGGGCGGCGCCTTCCTGCCGGTCGACCCGAACTACCCCGCGCCCCGGCGGGAGTTCATGGTGCGCGACGCGGACGCGACGCTGGTCCTGGACGACGCGGCGGACGTGTGGGTGCAGGAGGGCCCGGACAGCGCCCCCACCGACGCCGACCGCACGGCCGCCCTCACGCCCGCCCACCCGGCGTACGTCATCTACACCTCCGGGTCCACCGGCACACCGAAGGGCGTCGTGGTGCCGCACCACGGCCTCGCGGGCTTCGCCGCGGCCGCCGTCGAGCAGTACGCCGTCGGCCCCGGCGACCGCGTCCTGCAGTTCGCCTCGCCCAGCTTCGACGCCTCGGTCCTGGAACTGTGCTCCGCACTGCTCAGCGGGGCGACGCTGGTGACGGGCGAGGAGGGGCCGCTGGTCGGTGAGCGCCTCGCCGAGGCCCTCGCGGAGCAACGCGTCAGCCACACCCTCATCCCGCCCGCGGCCCTGGCCACCGTGGCGCCCGGGACCGCCGGAGCGCTGCCGGACCTGCGCACCCTGATCGTCGGAGCCGAGGCATGCCCGCCCGACCTCGTGGAGCGGTGGGCCCCCGGACGCCGGATGATCAACTCGTACGGGCCGACGGAAGCCACGGTCGTCGCCACCTGGACGGGCCCGCTGAGCCCCGGCGCGGCCGCCCCGCCGATCGGCCGCCCGGCCGGCGCCACCCGCCTCTACGTCCTCGACGCGGCCCTGTGCCCCGTCCCGCGAGGAGTGACCGGGGAGCTGTACGTGGCGGGCCCCGGCCTCGCCCGCGGCTATCTGAACCGGCCGGGGCTGACCGCCCAGCGGTTCCTCGCCGACCCGTTCGGCGGGCCCGGGGAGCGGATGTACCGCACCGGCGACCTCGTCCTGTGGGGGGCGGACGGCCAACTGCGGTTCACCGGACGGGCCGACGACCAGGTCAAGCTGCGCGGCTTCCGCATCGAGCCCGGCGAGATCGAGAGCGCCCTGCGCGGTTCCCCGCAGGTGCGGGACGCGGCCGTCGTCGTCCGCGCGGCTCCGCGCGCGGACGACCCGGGTGACGCGGCGGACGACACCGAGAGCGGCGCGGAGGCCACGGCCGGACGGACGGCCGCCGCCGAGCACGGCCGCCTCGTGGCGTACGTCGTCCCCGCCGACCCGGACCCCGAGAGCCTGTCCCTCGCCGACCTGCGTGACCACCTGGCCGGGCTGCTCCCGCCGCACATGGTCCCGTCCGTGTTCGTCCCGCTGGACCGCCTGCCGCTCACCCCGAACGGCAAGACGGACCGCCGTGCCCTGCCCGAACCCGGGCCCGCCCACACCGGCACCGGAACGCACACCGCGCCGCGCGACGACACCGAACGCGAGATCGCCCGCATCTGGGGCGACGTCCTGGGCGTCGACGACGTCGGCGCACACGACAACTTCTTCCACCTCGGAGGCGACTCGATCCTGAGCATGCAGGTGGTGTCGCGACTGCGCCGCGAGGGCCTGCACCTGGCCACCCGCGACCTGTTCACCCACCAGACCGTGGCCGAACTCGCCACCGTCGTGCGCGCCGCACCCCAGCGCTCCGAAGAAGGCCCGGTGACCGGCGACGTACCGCTCACCCCCATCCAGGAGTGGTTCCTGACCACGCCGCGCGCGAGCCACCACCACTTCAACCAGTCGGCGCTCCTGGAACTGCGCGCCGCACCCGACCCGACGGCGCTGCGCGCGGCCCTGGGCGCCCTGCTGAAGCACCACGACGCCCTGCGCATGCGCTTCACCCACGACGCCGACGGCTGGCACCAGTTCAACCCGCCGCCCTCCGACGGTGCCGAGGACGGGGGCACACCGGTCCGGTACGACCTGGCGGGTCTGTCGGCCGAGGAGGCCGACGCCGCCATGGAGAAGGCCGCCGACGACCTGCACACCGGCTTCGACCTCGGCCGCGGCCCGCTGCTGCGGGCGGCCCTGTTCACCGGTGACGCGGACCGCCCGGTCCACCTCCTCCTGGTGGCCCACCACCTGGTCGTGGACGCCGTGTCCTGGCGGATCCTCTGCGACGACCTGGAAGCCGCCTACCACCAGGCCGTCCGGGGGGAGCCCATCGCCCTGGGGGAGCGCACCACCTCCTTCCTGGACTGGTCGCGGCGGCTCGCCGCCCACGTCGCCGAGGGCGGCCTCGACCACGAACTGCCGTACTGGCAGGAGGCGGTGACAGCGGAGGCGGTGACAGCCGAGCCGCTGCCGCCCGCCGACCGGCCGGGACCGGACGCGGGGGAGACCCGCACCCTCACCGTGGAGCTCGGCGAGGAGGACACCACCGCCCTGCTGAGGTCCGCGCCGACCGCGTACCGGACCCGCGTCAACGACGTCCTGCTCGCCGCGCTCGCCCTGGCCCTCGCCCGCTGGACCGGCGGCGACCGGGTCCGCCTCGACCTGGAAGGACACGGGCGCGAGGACGTGCTCGACGACGTCGACCTGTCCCGCACGGTCGGCTGGTTCACCACCGTCCACCCGGTCGCCCTCCAGGTACCGGAGCCGGACGACCTCGGCCCGTCCCGCGACTGGCGGGCCCTGGTGAAGTCCGTACGCCGCCAACTGCGCACCGTCCCCGGCAACGGACTCGGCTTCGGCGCGCTGCGCACCTTCGGCCCGCCCGAGGTGCGTGCGGAACTGGGCGCGGCGGCGCACGGGCAGGTGGTGTTCAACTACCTCGGCCAGTGGGACGCCCGGTCGACCGCGCCCGAGGGCGCCCTGGTGCGCGCCGAGCACGGCTCGTTCGGCCAGGACCACGACCCCCGCGACAGCGGCTCGCATCCCCTGGAGGTGGTGGGCGCGGTGCAGGACGGCCGCCTCGCCTTCACCTGGCACCACCGGCCCGGCCTGCACGACACGGAGACCGTACGCCGCGTGGCCGACGAGTTCGCCACCGCCCTGCGGCACATCGCCGGGCACGCCAGGGGCAGCGCGCCCGGCCCCGCCCGGAGCCGCCGATGAGTCCGCGCCGCCCCGGAATCCGCGGCCCACCGGCCGCCGGACCCCGCCCCCGAACCCGCCCCCGCCGGGGCGCCACCGCGGACGGACCGGTCCGTCGAGACCGCGACCGCCCCGCCGACCACGGAGACCCTGACATGGACGAGAACACCCGCTACCAGGTGCTGCGCAACGACGAGGACCAGTACTCGCTCTGGCCGGCCGACGTCGACGTACCCGCCGGCTGGCAGGCCGTCGGCAAGGAGGGCACGGAAGCCGAGTGCTCCGCCTACGTGGACGAGGTCTGGACCGACATGCGCCCGCGCAGCCTGCGTGAGCGGATGGAGAACGCGGAGGCATAGCCCTCGCCCCCTCACGCCATCACCACCCTCGTGCCGCACTTCCCCCCGCCACGCAGCGCGGCCACTGTCACCCCGTTTACCCGCACTGCTGGAGGAGTTCGCCGATGACGCCGACACTGCACAGCGAACGGCTGGAGTTCACGCCGTACCGATCAGAGGACGAGGACGCCTTCGTCGCCCTCCTGCGCGACGAGGAGGTGCGCCGCTGGATGGGCCAGGACGAGGTGCCCGAGGAGGACCTGCGCAAGGCGTTCCGCGCGATCCTCACCGACATCTACCCACAGGGGCTGTTCGACGTATGGGGCCTGTGGCACGAGGGGAGGTACGTCGGCCACGCGGAGGTCAAGAAGACGGGCAACGTGGACGGCCACGAACTCATCACGGCCCTGGCCCCCGGCCACTGGGGCAAGGGCCTGGGCACCGAGGTGGTCCGCACCCTCCTGCGCCACGCCGCCGACAACCTGGGCCTCAAGGAGGCATACGGCATGGTGGGCGCCGAGAACGCCGCCAGCCTGGCGATGGCCGAACGCCTGGGGTTCCGCCACGTACGCGACGTGGTGGGCGACGACGGGTCGGTGACGAAGATGGTGGTGATCTCGACCACCGAGGAGGCGTGACCCACAGGCTCACGTGAGAGGCGGCCCTGCCGTTCGGCGAAGCTCCCGGCGAGTTCGTCAAGGGACGGCAGGGTTGCCCCTCGCGCCGCCGGACTACTGGCGGCTTGCCGCGGTCCTGAGCCTGGCGACGGCCGCGGCGACGACCATCAGTGAGGCAAGGGCCGCGACGGCGGCCGACAGCGCGGGCAGGGGAGACGGCACGCCGTCGGGCCGCAGCACGTAAAGGAGCGACGTCGAGTCCACCCTGCCCTCGACGAGGTGGGCGATGGTCAGCGCCCCGGCCACGAGGGTGCTCAGCACGGCCGCGGCGGGGGACTCGGTGAGGCACAGGGCGATGCCGACGGCCGCGCAGACGGCGACCACGCCGAACGCCGCGGCAAGGCCGAACGACGGGGCGTCGGCCCAGTTCCCCGGGAAATGGGCCACCGCGCAGAGCACGAGGACCACCCCGGCCAGACGGCGCAGACACAGCAGGGGCGTGACGTGGCTCGCCCGGGTCTTCTCCGGGAAGAGCAGGGCGGCCGGCTCACCGGGACGGGCGGCGGGGAGCCGGCGTCCGGCGCGAGGGGCGCCATCGCCGCGTCCGGCGTGCGGGCCGCCGCGGCCTCGGCCGCCTGGTCGTCGCCGAGCCGGCTGATCAGCTGCACCAGATCCTCCACGGACCTGGCCGTCGCGGCGGCCTGCACCGCCTGGGCGCTCGTGTGCGGGTCGTGCGGCGGGCGGTGCAGCAGCAGCACGAGCCGGCTGACCTCGGAAATGGGGCGCTCCTCGGCGGCACGCCGGATCGCGTCGTCCATGTGGTCCACGGGATGGTTCGGCGGGCCCAGCTCCTCCACCAGCCGGGTGACGTCGTCCACGGAGCGGACCACCGCGGCCGTCCGCAGCACCGACGCCGCCATGGTCAGGCCCTCGGGGGTCTGCTCCAGCAGGGTGACCAGGTGGACGACGTCGTCCAGGGACCTGGAGACGGCGGCGGCGTGTATCAGCTCTTCTATCGCGTCGCCGCCGCCGGGCTCGGTGCCGTCGTCGCCTCCGGGCTCCGTCAGGAGTGACGTGCCGCCCGGGGCCGCCTGCGCGGCGGGGCGGTGCGACGTCGTGCCGAACTCGGCGGTTCCCCAGTGGAGCGCGGTCGGATCCAGGAGTTCGCCCGTGCCGGAATTCGCGGGTCGGGCAGAGAAAGACTCGGGGGTCATGTCTGCTTCTCCACTTCTTCTCCACTACAGGGGGCGTTCCCACCATGAGGGGGCGTTCCCACCCCGGTTTGTGAACGTCTAACTGTTCTAAGCACCCTCCTCGCACTCCGCCACCCGAGAAACCGCCGACGGGCGTTCTCCCGGCGCGTCGCCCGGGCGAATTCAACGGTGGGCGTTCGGCCTGCGGTGCGGCGGCTGGTCCGGAGTGGGGCGGGGCCGCACGTCCGGGATCTCCCGGCTGCGCGACTCGTCGGCGGCCAGGACGAGCGGCTCACCGTAGTGGCTGATGGACAGCTCCGGTCCGGCCAGAAGGGTGTACGTGACGGCCGTGGCGTGCACCTCCACGCGCAGGCACCGGCCGAGAACCTGCACGTTGAAGGCGATCCGGCTCAGATTCTGCGGAAGGCGGGGTGTGAACGCCAGCGTGTCCGCGTCCTGGCGCATCCCTCCGAACCCGGCGACCAGGGCCGTCCACGTGCCGGCGAGGGAGGCGATGTGCAGTCCGTCGCGGGTGTTGTTCTCCAGGTCGTCCAGGTCCATCAGCGCCGCCTCCACCACGTAGTCGTAGGCGAGGCCCAGATGACCGGAACGGGCCGCGATGATCGCCTGGCCGCAGGCCGACAGGGAGGAGTCGCGGACGGTGAGCGGCTCGTAATAGGCAAAATTGCGAGCCAATTGCTCCTCGTCGAAGAAACCGGGGCACGTGTACATCGCGAGCACCAGGTCGGCCTGCTTGATGACTTGTTTCCGGTAGAGGTCGAAATACGGGAAGTGCAGCATCAGCGGATACTGGTCGGGCCGCGTGGCCGCGAAATCCCAGTGCTGGTAGCGGGTGAATCCGGTGTGCTGCTCGTGCACCCCGAGATCGTCGTTGTACGGGATGTGCACCGCCTCCGCGGCGTCCCGCCACGCCGCGCTCTCCTCCTCGTCGACGCCGAGGGCCGCGGCCTGCTCCGGGTGGCTCTCGACGAATTCGGCCGCCGCCAGCAGATTGGAGCGGGCCATCAGGTTGGTGTACGTGTTGTCGTCGGCGATCGCGCTGTACTCGTCCGGGCCCGTCACCCCGTCGATGTGGAACGCCCCGTGCACGTCGTGGTGGCCGAGCGACCTCCACAGCCGGGCCGTCTCCACCAGCAGTTCGCCTCCGGTGTCGCGGGCGAACTGCCCGTCGCCGGTGGCGGAGACGTAGCGTACGACGGCGTCCGCGATGTCGGCGTTGACGTGGAAGGCGGCGGTGCCGGCCGGCCAGTACGCGGACCCCTCCGAGCCCTCGATGGTGCGCCAGGGGAACGCCGCTCCCCGCAGGCCCAGTTGCGCGGCCCGCTCCCGCGCCGCGGGCAGGGTCGAGTGGCGCCAGCGCAGCGCCTCGGCGACCGCGTCCGGCGAGGTGTACGTCAGCAGCGGCAGGACGAACGTCTCGGTGTCCCAGAAGGCGTGCCCGTCGTAGCCCGAGCCGGTCAGGCCCTTCGCCGGGATCGCCCGCTGCTCCGCCCGCGCGCCGGCCTGCAGCACGTGGAACAGCGCGAAGCGGACGGCCTGCTGGATGCCCTCGTCGCCGTCGACCTCGACGTCCGCGTGGGACCAGAAGGCGTCCAGGTACGCGCGCTGCTCGGCCACGAGGGCCGGCCAGCCGGCGTCGGTGGCCGCCGCGAGCGCCGCGTCCACCTGGTCGCTCACGGCGGGCAGGGACCGCGTGCTCGACCAGCCGTAGGCCACGAACTTCTCCAGGCGCAGCCGCTGGCCGGGTTCGAGGACGGAGGTGACGGTGAGCCGGGCGATGTCGTCGCCGGATTCGCTGCTCGACCGGGTCCGGTCGGGTCCGTCGACGGTGTGATCGGCGGCCGCGCCGACCCGCAGCCCGCTGCGCCGGGTGGCGTGCACGAGGCGCAGCCGCCGGCCGCCCGCGAAGTGCTCCTCCGGCGCGAGCGGCGATTCGAGGACGGCCGCGGCGCGGGGATCCTTCGGCGACGTCGGGAGCTGCTCGTTCGCCACCAGCTCCGACTGGACCACGACCCGGACCTCGCTGTCGACCGCCTCGACCTCGTAGGCGACGGCGGCCACCGACCGCTGTGTGAAGGACACCAGACGGGTGGAGCGCACCCGCACGGTGCGGCCGGCCGGGGAGGTCCACTCGCAGGTGCGCCGCAGCACCCCCTCGCGCAGATCGAGCACCCGCTCGTGGGACACCAGGCGGCCGTAGCGCAGGTCGAAGGGCTCGTCGTCCACGAGGAGGCGGATGACTTTGCCGTTGGTCACGTTGATGACGGTCTGCCCGGACTCCGGGTAGCCGTAGCCGGCCTCCGCGTAGGGGAGCGGGTGGAGCTCGTGGACGCCGTTGAGATACGAGCCGGGCAGGCCGTGCGGTTCGCCCTCGTCGAGGTTGCCGCGCCAGCCGACGTGGCCGTTGGACAGGGCGAACACCGACTCGCTCTGCGGCAGGACGTCGAGGTTCAGGACGTTCTCGCGCAGGCACCAGGGTTCGACGCCGTACGACGCGTGCGTGATCATGCCTCTCCTCCCAGTTCCGCGAGGTCGCGCACGACCCGGTCCGCGCCGTGCGCCCGCAGGGCGTCCGCCTGGCCGACGCGGTCCACGCCGACGACGTAGCCGAAGTGGCCCGAGCGTCCCGCGTCCATGCCGGCCAGCGCGTCCTCGAAGACCGCGGCCTGCGCCGGCGCGACGCCGAGGTCGGCCGCCGCGGCGAGGAAGGTGTCGGGCCGTGGCTTGCCCGGGAGGTGCCGCTCGGCCGCGACGACGCCGTCGACGCGCACGTCGAAGAGGGGCTCCGCGTCGATCGCGCGCAGCACGTCGCGGCAGTTGGCGCTGGAGGAGACCACCGCCGTGCGCAGGCCCGCGGCCCGCGCGGCCTCGACGTAACGCAGGGTGCCGTCGTACGCCTCGACGCCGCCGGTGCGGATCTTCTCCAGGAGGATGTCGTTCTTGCGGTTGCCCAGGCCCTGGACCGTCGGCCGGTCCGAGGGGTCGTCGGGCTGCCCCTCGGGCAGCTCGATGCCGCGGGAGGCCAGGAAGGAGCGCACCCCGTCGGCGCGCGGCTTTCCGTCCACGTACTCGTCGTACTCGGCGACCGGATCGAACGGCTGGAAGCCGTCGCCCTCCCGCTCGCGCAGGAACGCGTCGAAGGCGTCCTTCCAGGCGGCCGCGTGGACGACGGCCGTCTTGGTGATGACCCCGTCCAGATCGAAGAGGCAGGCCCGGACGCCGTCCGGGAGACCGAGCTGTGTCAGGTGAGGACCGAGCTTCGTCATGAAGGACACTTTCCCGGCAGACACGCATACACGTCCTGCCTCTTCCGCCGTTCGGCCGGGCGGGCGATTTTCCCTGTGTAGGCGGGTGTGTCCCAGTTCACTCCCGGTGTGGGCGCGGGGCCGGAACAAACGGTGGGGGCCGGCCGTTGTTCCGTACGTGGCTGCGGAGGGGACAGTGTCCCCGGGCCCACTCATAGCCCACAGGGACGATCGTTCGGCTGAAGCCCTGTGGAGCCCTTCGCCGAGAGGCGACCGCCCTCCGCCGTCACCACCTACCGCCCCGGCTGGTCTCCCCCGTCCAGCCGGGGCTTTCCCGTGCCCGGGGGCCCCGGGCCACTCGCCCTGACCGTATGGCGACGGCTCGGCGAGTGCGGGCGTCAGGCGTGGTCGTCGGGCGCGAGATCGGGACGCAGCCGGTGCCACACCGGCTGGCGCAGCAGGCCGGCGCGGGTGCGGGTGCTGAAGCGGACCTCGGCCACGAGCCGGGGCAGCACCCAGCGGGCGCCGGGAACGGCCGGCGGAGGAACGAAGGGGCAGGTGTCGTCCGCCGCGACGGCCAGGAGCTCGGCCAGGACACCGCGCTCCCGCTCGCTCCACCCGCTGCCCACGCTGCCCAGATACCGCAGCGCCCCCTCATGGGGCTCGCCCACGAGGACGGCCCCCGGGGCACCGCCCCGACGTCCCCGCACGGGCACCCAGCCGCCGATCACCGCGTCCACCGTGCGCACGTTCCTGACCTTGATCCAGGAGGGGGAGCGCACCCCGGGCTCGTACACCGAGTCCAGGCGCTTGAGGACGATGCCCTCCAGGCCCTGGGAGCGGGTGAGCTCCAGTGCCTGGCGGCTGTGTCCCGGCACGGAGGCCGGCACGGACCAGCGGGCGCCGGGGGTCACCAGCCGCCGCAGATACGCGCGGCGCCCGGTGTACGGCAGTCCGGTCAGCAGGTGCCCGTCGAGGAACATGACGTCGAACAGGACCAGGTGGACGGGGTCCTGGGCGGCCAGGCGGGCGGCGCGGGCCGGGGAGGCGGGCCGGGGAGGCGGCCAGGCCCATCCGGGGCTGGAGGCGGGCGAAGTCCGGCCGGCCGTGCCGGTCGAGGGCGACGATCTCCCCGTCCAGCACGGCGGGCCCGGGCAGATGGTCGCCGAGGCCGCGGAGTTCGGGATAGGCGGCGGTGATGTCGGCCCCGGAGCGTGCGCGCAACAGCAGTGAGCCGTCGCCGGGCAGGTACACGATGGCCCGCTGACCGTCGTACTTCGTCTCGGCGCTCCACAGGTGATCGGCCCGCTGGGGCGGGAGCGGCCCGGACGAGGCGAGCATCGGGGCGATCTGCGGCAGGGCGGCCATGATCCAGGACTCGCCCTCCGGTTCACCGTTCAAGCGCGGGCGGGTCTTCTCTCGCCCGGACAGACCACCGCGGCCGCCGCGCGCCGGCGGTCGACCACCGAAGGCATTGCCCAGCTCGACTTGCCATAACGGCAACTTGCGTTGCCAAGGGGGGCTGGTTGATTGCAACCTGGTGACCAGTCAAAGGCCAGCGATACACAGGAGGTTGCACGATGAGCACCTACAAGGACGCCGGGACCGGACAGGGCACCGACGGCAAGCGCCCCCTGAACAACCGCGTCCACCACGTCCGGGCCGGTGAGTTGGACGGCTACGCCGCCATCAGCGGCGGCACCGTCGGCTCGAGGAACCTCTGGATGGGCATGGTGGAGAACCCACCGCTGAGCGCGACGGACAACCACCACCACGGGGAATCGGAGGCGGGGATCTACGTGGTCAGCGGTCATCCGGTGTTCGTGTACCACGACGGCACGCAGGAGGTCCGGATCGCCGCGGGCCCCGGCGACTTCTTCCTCGTCCCCCCGAACGTCCCGCACCGGGAGGAGAACCCCGACCCGGACGGGCCCGCGGTCGTCGTCATCGCACGGACCACGCAAGAGCCGATCAAGGTCTCCCTGCCTGAGCTGTACCAACTCCAGGAGGAAGAAACGAAGTAGCCACCAGGGCGCGGGGCGGGCGGGCGAGACGTCAAGGGCCGGGCGGGCGCGACCTCAGGGGCTGGGCGAGGGCGGGACCTCAGGGGCAGGGATACGGCCCGTCGCCCCACTTGGCCCGCTCGTCACCCCGCGCCACGGTTCCGCACAGCAGCACCGTCCTCGGCCCGCGCTTGCCGTCACGCTCCACGCCGAGCAGCTTCCCCTCGGTGAGCCGGCCGCCGCCCGCCGCGCCGTGCGCGTCGATCCGGCCCGTCGCCCCGTCGAAGCCGCCACTGCCCAGGCCCTGGTAGAGCACCCCCTGCAACAGCCCTCGGTCGAGGCGCTCGTCGTGGCCGCCGGTGCCGCGCCACGCCTGGTCGACGCCCTCGGCGAGATAGCGCATCGCGTCCCAGCCGATGGCCACATGGGCGTCGTCGCGCATCGTCGACGTACGCGTGCCCTCGTCCTTGCCGTACTCGGCGTCGTACGCGGAGAGGAAGGCGGCGGCCTCCCCACTGTCGCGAGTGAGCGCGGCCGCTCGGCCGTGCGAGACGTAGTACAGGGTCAGACCGCCGAACACCTCCCACGGCCTGCGCTCCTCGGAGAGGGCGGTCGTGAGGTCGTCGTTGCCCAGCACCACGATCTCCGGGCAGTCGCGGGAGATCCGGGCGATCTCGCTCAGGAACGGCTGGAACTGGCTGCCGCGCGCCGCCCACACCACGGCCGTCCGCGGCTCACGGGCCACCGCGCCGCACACCTCGCGCGCGAGATCCTCCACCGCCGTGACCTCGCGGCCGGGCAGGCCCCGGGACGCGGGCGGCGGTTCCGGCGCGTCGGCCGGCGTGTAGAGCAGCACGTCGGTGCCCTTGGAGCCGTACGCCCCGCGGAACGACGAGGCGAGACTCGCGCTGTAGGCGTCGGCCGGATCGGCGACCAGCTGGACGCGGCGCGCACGCTTTCCGTCCGCCGCCAACGGGGCGTGCCGGGTGAAGGACGCCATGACGGCGGCGGCACGGGAGTCCGTCGGCGCCATCTGGTAGTAGTGCCCGCTCTGCCGGAGCAGCGCGTCCGCCGTGCCCGACGTGCCGACCATCGGCATGCCCGCGTCACCGAGGATCCGGATCGCCTCGTACGTCTTGCGCCTGCTCTGCCCGAATCCCACGACGCCCACGATCGACCGGTCGCGCTCCGCGAGCCGCACCACCCGCCGTGCCACGTCCGGGGCGTCCTTGAACCGGTCACCGGCGTTCGCCGCGAGCACCCGCAGCGGCACCCGTTCCCCGGAGCGCAGCGCCTGCGCGTTGATGTGCCCCTGGGCGATGGCGATGCCCCGCAGCTCGGCCAGCGTGCCGCCGCGCACCGGGTCCTCGGCGTCCTTGCCGCCGCTGAGCGGCCCGAAGTAGACGACCGTACGGCTGGCGGGCCCGCCCGTGTCCGTGCGGCCCGAGAGCTCCTTGTCCATCTCGCCGTTCTGCCGCTCGATGAGTTCGAGTACGTCACGCAGCGCCCGGTCGCCGCTGTCCTTGCCGAACGACGCGGCACCCTCGGCGACGCCCACGCACTGCCCGTCGGTGCCGAGGAACGCCGAGCCGCGGCACGCGTCGGCGTCCGCCTTCCTGAACGGCCCCACGCCGATGCCCGTGACGGCGAGGACCAGGGCCAGCACCCCGATCGTGCCGACGATCTCCGCGCGCGGACCCCAGCGCTTGGACGGGGGCGCGAGCGTCGGCCTGCGGCGCAGCCAGTACGTCGCCGCCGGATCGTCGTCGGCTCCCTCGTCGACGGGCACCACCATGCCGGTCGGGCTGCCCGGCGCGGTGCCGTGCTCGGCGGCATTGGCCAGCTCGGCGCCCGCCGCGGACAGGGTGGCCACCTCGATGTCGGGGATCCGGTGCGCGAGGGAACGCACGCCGGCGGCCACCGCCACCACCGACGTGCACCTCAGATCCTCCGTGGCGGACCGCAGCTCGCGCAGGAACCGCTGCTCGCGCGAGTTCTCGCCGCCCGCCTCCGCGACGAGCAGCACGAAGCGGCACACCCGGCGCCTGCGCCAGGGATTGAGCAGACGCTTGCGGCAGGCGGAGTCGAGGTCGGCGAGCAGCCCGTGCACCAGAATGCGGTCGAACTGCTCCGGATCACCGCCGTGCACCAGATCGCGCGCCGACCGGAAGAAGTCGGCCGGCGGTGTGCCCTGCTGAAGGCGCGCCCACTCCGCGTACCACCGCTGCCGGCGCGCGCTGCCCAGCATCAGCCGATTGGCGCGCCGTACGTAGACGGCGCGCGGAAGGCGCTGGAACAGCGGACCGGCGACGAAGTTCCAGAGCAGTTCCAGCAGCGTGCCGCCACTGGCCTGGTCGCGCCCGCCCAGCCACCACAACACCCGGGCGAGGGACGACACTTCGCGGTGCCCCGCGTAGGCATGGTCCTTCAGCTCCGAGTCGTGCTGCTCGCCGAGCCCCTCGACGGGCGGTGCGGTGACGATGGAACGCAGCAACTGGTAACAGGGCAGCCGGAGTTTGCCCGTGCCGTGCGGCATGGTCTCCACCAGTTGCCGAGTGAGCTGCGAGAACAAGTACAGCTGTCCGAGGACGGGATCCTCCGGGGGCGTCCAGGCCGGATGGCCCGGGCCGCGCAGATACGCGTGCGACGCGAGCCGCGTCTCGCGGCCGTGCAGGCGTTTGTGCAGCCCGGCGACGATCCGCTGCCCCTCGCGTCCGTCACCCGGCTCGCTGAGCAGCACCACCGGTACGCGGCCGCGGCTGCGCCGGGGCTGCGTCACCAGCCGGTCGAAAGCCTCGACGAAACGCTCGACGCCGGTGAACGCCGGCACTCCGGCCTCTGACCGCCCCGTAGACACCATGAGCCCTCTCTCCCCCCAAGTAAGGCATCCAGCCGTCTTAGCACCGTCGCGGCGAGGTTCGCAGCGCCTTTCGGAAGTCCCTGCCCGAAGCGCGCGAACACGCATACGCGCCGGAGGAGAGGACGATGGTGGGCGCGGGTTCGCGGGACCGGACCCTGGGGAGGTAACCGGCATGCGGGACCTGTTGCGGACGGCGCATGCCGTGGTCGTGGGGGTGGAGCGGTATGCGGGCGGGTCGGTGTGGAACCTGGACGGGCCGGTACGGGACGCGCTCGCCTACGCGCGCAGGCTGCTCGACGCCGGGCTTCCCCCGGAGCGGCTGACGCTCCTCGCGTCCCCGCTGCCCGCCAACAGCGCGGCGGTCGAGCGCAGCGGCCTCGATCACCGGCCCGCCGACCGCGAGTCCGTCCATCGGACCCTGTTCCGTGAACTGCCCGCCAGGAGCGGCGAGTTGTTCTTCCTCGCCTGGTCCGGGCACGGCCTGGTGGATCCGAGCGGGCGGCGCCGGCTCCTGTACGCGGACGCCGTGCCCGAAGACATCCGCAGCCTGGACCTGGACGCGGCGCTCTCCGCGTGGCGCTCCGACCTGGTCCCGTCCTTCCCCCGCCAGCTGTGGCTGATGGACGCCTGCCAGGTCTTCGCCGACCCGGCGGGCGTGGGCGGTGCGCTGCGGCCGGATCCGGTGCCGGTGGGGACGCTGCGCGAACGAGCCGGGCAGTACGCGCTGTTCGCGTGCGCGCCGGGGCAGACGGCCAGGGAGGGCGGGAGCGCCGGAACCGGCCCTTTCACCTCACAGGTGCTCGGCGTCATGGACGAGTTCATCGAAGGCGGCGTCGACAAGCGCTCCGTGAACGACGGTTGGCCCGGGGACCCGCAGGCCGTCGTGGAGGCCCTCCGGGAACGTATCAACGCCGCCGGAGCCGCGGGGGACACCCGCCAGACGCCCACATACTTCTGGCACTCGGGCCCGGACGGCCAGAACGAGCGCTGGTCCCGCCCGCATCCTCCGTCGCCGCCGGTCCTCGCCGCGCGCCCGTCCCGCGAACAGCGAAGGCGGCTGCTCGACACCCTGGAGCGGGTGCCGGCGATGGCCGACCCCGACACGCGCTCCAGCGTGATACGGCAGCTCCCGCCCGACATCGCGGCCAGTGTGCCGCGCCCCACGGTCACCCGCTTCGCGCTCCTCGACCTCATCGACACCTGCCTGTCCTTCCCCGGCGGGCTCCACGAACTGCTGGACGCGCTGGACATGGTGGACGGCGGGACCACCGCGGGCGCCGCGTTCGCAGCCGCAGTGCGGGACGTGACGGGACCGCCCTGAGGGCCCGGCGGCGCGCGAACGCCGCTGGTACAGAGGCGACTTGCGGCATTCGCGGCTCGAAAGGATGTCTGAGACACGGGGTTTCCGGTCTTCCCGGGCGGGGAGATGATGGGAGAGCAGCGGGTCGGCGTCGGCCGCATCGACCCGGACGCTGGGAGGGCAACGGCACCATGGAGCACGCCGACAGCGCCATCGAGTCCGAACTTCTCGACCTCGGGGGAGTGCCGCTTGAGCAGCTACGCGCGACGAACTGCCGGGAACGGGTGGCCGACAAACAGCGGCTGCTGCGCAAGCTCGATCAGCTCGACGTCAACTTCGGCGGTGACGAGCCGACGTGACCCGGGCGGAACGGCATGGGCCGCGCCGCGCACGGCAGCAGCCATAGGGCCGGTCCATGCCTCCTGATGCTTCGCCAGGCGGCGTCGCCCCGGTCCGTCGGTGCAGCCTCTCTGCTGCGGACTTCGACACCCTGGCCGGAGGCGGCGGTGGCCCCGAGCTGCTCGAGAGCCTCTGGGGGGCGGAACGCAGCCAACGGCTCCTTCTGCTCGACCTGTTCCTGGACCTGGTCGCGGAGTGCCCCGAGACGCTCGGCCCCCTGCCCGCCGCCGACGAGGCGTGGCGCCTCCTGCTCCGCGCGGAGGCGCAGGACCGGACAGCGGTCGAGGACCTCCTGCTCCGGCCGGAGACCGGACTGTGGCTGACCGGAGTCCTGCGCCGACTCCGCGGCGGGGCTCCTTCCCCCGTGCCCCGAGCCGCCCCGGGCGACAGCCCCTCGGACCTGGATGCCTCGGACCTCGACGCCTCGGACCTCGACGTCCCCGTGTGGACCGACGTCGGCCAGTTCCACGCGCTCGCCGCCGCCGCGGCCATCCGTGCCGGGCTCGACTTCACCGCGGTCGTCCCCGCGCGCCACGGCACCGTGGTGGTGCCCTCCGTGGGGCGGGCCGTGTTGCCAGGAGCGTACGGACGGGGGCGGCAGCCCATCTGGGGGTGTGCCCACCTGACGTACCGAGAGGGCGAGTTGGCCGTCTCGCTGGGCGGACGGAGTGTGCGGTCGGAGCAGCCGGGCGGCGGACCCGGCACCGGCTGGGAGCCCGTGCGCACGGCCACACTCCCGCTGCCCGGCACGGAGGCCACCGTCCTCCTCGACGACCTGGGCTCGCAGCGCATCGTCCCGACGCCGAGCGGTCTGCCCCCCGAGCGGCTTCCCGACGAGGAAGCGCGGCAGTGGACCGACCTGCTGCGCGAGGCGGGGCCACTGCTCGCCGAGGCGGACGCCCAGTCGGCCAGAGACATCGCGGCGCTGTTGCGCAGCATCGAGCCGCTGCCCTTCAGCGAGAACGAGCGGCTGAGCAGCGCCACGTCGGGGGACGGCGTCGGCCGCCTCGCCTCCGGGCTGCCCGCGGACGCCCTCCAACTGGCCGCGGTGCTCGCCCACGAGATCCAGCACAGCAAGCTGGCTGTCCTGATGCACCTGTACCGGCTGTACGAGCCGGACGACGGCAGCCTCTTCTACGCTCCCTGGCGCGACGACCCACGGCCGTTGCGCGGACTCCTCCAAGGCGTATACGCGTTCACCGGAGTCGCGCGCTTCTGGCGCG
This sequence comes from Streptomyces aurantiacus JA 4570, assembly GCF_000414115.1. Taxonomy (GTDB): domain Bacteria; phylum Actinomycetota; class Actinomycetes; order Streptomycetales; family Streptomycetaceae; genus Streptomyces; species Streptomyces aurantiacus_A. Next base: position 4,804 of record NZ_AOPZ01000059.1, on the reverse strand, counting down.
GCTGGAGCCGGCACCTGGGGGGCGGCGAGGAGAGCGCCGCCGCACACTTCGAGTATGTGCTGTGGCGCCGCCAACTCCTGCGAGCCACAGGGGAGTTACAGCGTCACCCCGGCCTCACCGCCCTGGGGCGCAGGGTGATCCGGCGGCTCCGTGAGACGATCGCGGGCTGGGGGCCGCCGGACCCCGCGCGGCCCACGCACGCGATGGCCGAGGACGCGGCCGACCACCATGCGCTGACCTGGCGGCTGCATCACGTGGCGCCGGATCCCGCGGTGGTGGAGGCACTCGCGCGGGCCTGGCCGCGGCCGCTCACGCCGCTGGACACCGGCACACCGCGGCTCAGCCCCGACCCCGCGGTGCCCCGCCTGGACACGGTCATTGCCCTGCATCGACTGCGCCTCTCCGATCCGGGCGCCCTGAACAAGATCGCAGCCTCACCGCCGGACGTGACGGCCCTGGTTCCCGGCGCCTCCGGTACGGAGCTGCTGCATGTGCTCGGTGACACCGAGGGCGTCCGTCGGCTGAGTACGACAGCTGTCCTGGAGGGGTCGGAGAATCCGTCCTCGTGGGCCTGTCTCGCCCTGACAGTGCGCGGTCCGGTCCTCCAGGGAACACCGGAGTTGGCGCGTGCCGTGTACGCGGGCGTACGAGACCGGGACGGGACGGCTCCCGACCCGGTCTCCTTCGCCGCGTGGCTGGACGGTGTCGTACGGACGCTCTGAGACGTCAAGGACGTCGAGGGGGCCGGAAACGTCGGCCCCGGCCCGTTACACCGGCATGGGGTCGATGTCGCAGTTCGCCCGCCGCCACGCCACCGCGTCCGCATACGCGGGGTGCTGCTCACCGAGCACCCGCGCCAGCCCGTCGACCGCCGCGCGGTGCTGGGTCTCGGAGTCCTCGGCGCGGCCGAGGGCCTTGAGGTCCTGCGCCAGGTTGCCGGTCAGCACGTGTACCGTCGCGTGGTTCTCGCCGAACACCCGCGTCGCGACCTCCAGCGTCGCCTGGTCCATGCCGAGCGCCGCGGCGGCGTCCCCCTGGGCGAACATGTCGCCGGCGAGGTTGATCCGGCACACCAGCGTGTCGGGATGCTCCTCGCCGAGGGTTGCCACAGAGCGGGTGAGCGCCGCCTCGTTGAGCTGACGGGCCGCGTCGACCTTGTTCAACAGACGGTACGTGATGGCCAGGTCCACGTTGGCCTCGGTGGTGTACGGATGCCCGGGGCCGAAGATCTCCACATACAGGTCCCGGGTCTGCTCGCCCAACTGCATCGCGTCCTTCAGCTCGCCCAACTGCCGCAGGTCCACGGAAAGGTTGAGCGAGGCGACCAGGGAGTCCGGGTGGCGATGGCCGTAGCGGCTGAGGAACTCCTTGCGGGCCTGCCGGGTGAGGTCGGCGGCTTCCGCGTGGCGTCCCGCCTTGCGCAGGGACACACCTAGGCGGGCCAGGTTCCGCAGGGTGTTGGGGTGGTTCGCGCCGACCTGCTGCCGATAGCGCTCCGTGACCCCCTCGAAGAGCTGCACCGCCGTCAGATACTCACCGAGCTCGCGCCGGTCGAGCGCGACACTGCTCTCGCTGAGCAGGCTGCTGAGCGCCTCCTCGCCGAACATCTGCGCCTTGCGCTGCCAGGTCTGCTCGTCGAGTTCCAGAGCGTCCTTGAACTTGCCGTTGACACGCAGGCTCACGGCCAGGTTGTGGGCGTGGACGAGTGTCTCCGGTTCGTCGTCGCCGTACTCGCGCAGAGCGCGCTGGTACACCTCCTTGTTGACCTGGAGCGACTGCTTGAACTCACCGCGCGCGCGGTGGTCGGCGGCCACCTGGGACTGGGTCATCAGGAGCTCTTCGCCCGCGTCGGAGTCGGATTGCTCCAGGACGGCGAGCATGCGCTGGCTGAGGGCGGCGCCCTCCTCGAACCGGCCCATGGCCCACAGGACGTACCGCAGATGCCGCGTGAGCAGCAGTGTCTGGCCGTCGTCCTCGCCGTGCAGCTCGCACCACAGGGTGTATGCCTTCTCGGTGAAGTCCCTGGCCCCTTCGTGGTCGCCCCACCAGAAGAGGTACTCGGCCACGCTCTGGACCATCTGCCGTACGTTGCGCGAGGGTGAGCGCATCGCGTCCGACACCAGGACGTGCGGGTACAGCTCGGCGAAGCGGGGCCAGTGCGCCGGGTCCTGCGGGTTGCGGGGGGTGTTCGCCGCGAGCAGCAGATGCGCCCCGTGCTGCATGCGGTCCCGCTGTTCCTGCGTCATACGGGCGATGAGCACCGCCTGCACCAGACGGTGCATGGAGATCGAGTTGGTGCGGTGGTCGATCTTGGCGAGGGAGTAGCGGTTGATCTCACGGATCGCCCGGCCGAGCCGCAGCGGGTCGGTGAGCGCGCGGTCCAGGTCGGGGGCGATGGGCTCCACGGGCGCGCCGGAGAACAGCGGCCGGGAGATGGGTTCGGGAGCGAAGGACGAGCAGACCTGCAGGAGTTGGAGGGCCGCCGCGTTCTTGCTCTCGAGGTGGTCGAGGGACACGTTCCAGGCCGTGGCCACGGTCTCTTCGTAGTGCGTCGGAGGTGAGACCGTCATGAGCTCGGCCCGCTTCTCCTCGAAGAGCCGCAGATATTCGGAGGCCGGCATGCCGGTCTCAGCCCGCCAGGCGGACGCCTGCTCGACGGCGAGCGGCAAGTCGCCCAGCACGGCGGCGAGTTGATCGGCGTCGCTCTCCGGCAGGTCGGGGTTGCGGCGCTGCAGGAGATGGATGCTCTCCTCGCGCTTGAAGACGTCGACCTCAAGGGGGTGGGCGAGCGTGTTCCACTGCGGGTTGCGTGAGGTGACGAGAATGGAGCCGATCGGCCCACTGCCCGGCGTGGTGGGGAAGTACCCCTGGACGGATTCGGGGCTCTCGGCGTTGTCGAAGACGAGGAGCCAGTTGCCGTAGGGCCGGCCGGTGCGGAGGGCTTCGAGGACCGCGGGGACGGCCGTGTTGGCCTCCCCGGTCACGGGCAGGGAGAGCCGTTGGGCGAGCTCGACGAGGGCCTGGGCGATCTGGGTGGGCCGCTCCGCGGGGATCCACCACACGATGTCGTACCGCGAGGCGTTGCGATAGACGTATTCCAGGGCGAGTTGGGACTTGCCCACGCCGCCCATGCCGTGCAGGGCATGCGGAAGGACCGCCGTGGGGCCCTGGCCGAGATCCCGTTCGAGCTTCAGCAGCAAATCCTCGCGGCCGGTGAAGACGAGGTTCCGCGGCGGCATGTTGCCGAGCACCGCCGGGCGGACCGCCGTCGTGCCATGAGGTGGCCTGTCCGGCGACGCGGCCCCTTCATCAGGCGCCGGGGTGGCGGTCCCTGGGGCAACCGTGGTCACTGTCGTGCCTCCTTGGCGTGGGCCTGTGCTGGGGTCGTTCCGGCTCTCGTGTGTAGCGCGGGAATGCATTATGCCGGAACCTTTTCGTGAATCAGTGATGGTTGTGCCGCGCGCCTTGATCTCATTCAGCTCTGATGACTCCATTTGAGCTGTGATGAGCCCGCGGAGGCGGTTTGCGCGGCGCAGATGATGTCCGCCGAGCACGGCGAGTACGGCGTGCTCGGTGGTCCTGAAACGCATGTTGTCCCAGGTGACTTCGGGGTCACCTGATTCCTCGCGGCCGTCGAAATGGGCGAGGAGTTCGCGTGCCGCCATGCTCTTTGGTGCAAGAGTTTCGGCTGCTTTGCGTGATGCCTGCAAGGTGGTGCGTTTGGTGCTCGCCGCCAGTAATTCTTCGCGGACACCGGGAAGAAATATGTAGCATCGCCCGTCGCCGGGTAAGGGTTCGACGAGTCCGCTCATAAGAATCTCGGCCAGGTGTTCCGGGCCTGATTCCGGCAGTGTCTCGCGCTGGATCGTGGTGATGACCGGAAGGTCCAGCGGGACAGCGGCCAGCCGCACGGCGAGCGCGAAGGCTTCCGGCGACGCCCACACGCGAAAGCGCGCCACCTTCTCCGCAGGGGTCTCCTCGCGGGGAAGCCGGCTCGACTCGGGCAGGAGGTCGGGTTTCTCGCCCGGGGTCACCAGAGTGGCGGCGACATCCGTCCAGCGCGGCTCGTCGCCCGCCACGAACCGCGCCCAGGGCGCCAGCCAGTCGCCACTGACCTCAAGGACGGGCACGGGAAAGCTGCGCGCGCGGCGCAGCGGATCCGCCCACGCCTCGGCGCCGTAGCGCTCCAGGGATTCCCAGCGCACCTCGCCGTTGCCCACCCACGGCCCCGAAGCGCGCAGGCGCACCCGCTCGGGCAGCAACCCGGTGCGGTGCCACAGGCGTTGGGGCAGGGTGTTGAGGACGGCGAGCGGCTGGTGGCGTCCCCAGACGGCGAGGACGGCGCGCACGGCGCCCGTACGCCAGGCGGGCGCGATGCCGTCGGTGAGGACGAACACGATGCGGCGCCCGGTCAGGTCGACCAGGCCGCGGACGGACTGCGGCCTGCCGCGCCCGTCCGGGCCGCGCAGCACGACGCCGTCCGGGTCCGGCGACGAGGTGTCCAGGCAGCGCAGTTCGATGTCGCGAAAGCCGCTGTAGCGGCGCAGCACGGCGGCGAGGCGCAGCGCGGTGTGCCGCCACACCGCCATGTGGGGGGCGCTGTCCACGACGAGCACGGCGTCCCAGCGGCCCTCGGGGGCCGGGCGCAGCACCGGGGGTAACCAGGGGGCCTCGGCGAACCGCTCGGCCGTGCCCTCCTCGTCGACCTCTTCGGCGGCCGAGGTACGGGCGCGCTGGCGCAGGGGGCGCAGGGCGCGCCCCAGGGCGGCGGCGTCCAGGCCCTGGCGGCGGGTGCGGGGGCGGG
>NZ_AOPZ01000058.1 GCF_000414115.1 Streptomyces aurantiacus JA 4570 | reverse complement strand
GGGCGCGCCAGCCGTTTCCCGCCGCTGCGCGGCGGGTTTCCCACCCGCCCGCCCGTGGCCCTCGTCCCCGGCGCACCCCAGATGCGCGGTCGGTTTCCGGCTTGCTCGCCTGTGGGCCTGCACCCGCTCACCCCACGGTGGCACCCCCGCGTTCACCCCGGGGCCCAGCGGTTCGGGCGGGCGGGTGGGAAGAATCGCCGCGCAGCGGCGAGACGGTTGCCGCCCCGCGGTGCCCCGTCGGGTTCACCCCGGGGTCCACAGGCACGGGTGGGCGTGGGGTCAGAACGCGGGGCGTTCCGGGTCGAGGGTCGCCCGCCCCGCCGTGGGGGACGACGCCTCGGCGAAGTGGCGGCGGGGGATGCGGCCGCCCAGGCAGGCGAGGCGCCCCGCCAGGACTCCGTGGCGCATCGCCTCGGCCATGAGCACCGGCTCCTGCGCCCGCGTCACGGCCGACGCGAGCATCACGCCGGCGCAGCCCAGCTCCATGGCCAGCGCGGCGTCCGACGCGGTGCCGGCGCCGGCGTCCAGGATCACCGGCACGCGCGCGTGCTCCACGATGAGCTGGAAGTTGTGCGGGTTGCGGATGCCGAGCCCGGAGCCGATGGGTGAGCCGAGCGGCATGACGGCCGCGCAGCCCACGTCCTCCAGCTTCCGGGCGAGCACGGGGTCGTCGTTGGTGTACGGCAGGACCGTGAAGCCGTCGTCCACGAGGGTTTCGGCGGCGTCCAGGAGTTCCACCGGATCGGGCAGCAGGGTGCGCTCGTCCGCGATGACTTCCAGCTTGATCAGGTCCGTACCCAGCGCCTCGCGGGCGAGCCGCGCGGTCAGCACCGCCTCGCCCGCCGTGAAGCACCCGGCCGTGTTCGGCAGCACCCGGATGCCCAGCCGCTCCAGGACGGACAGCACGGACCCCCGTACGCCGGGGTCGAGCCGCCGCATCGCGACGGTGGTCAGCTCCGTACCGGAGGCGACGAGGGACCGTTCGAGGACGTCCAGGCTGGGCGCACCGCCCGTACCCATGATCAGTCGCGACGACAGCGTGAGGCCGCCGATGACGAAGGGGTCGTCTGCCATCTGCGTCAGCCTCCCTGGACGGCGGTGAGGACTTCCACGCGGTCGCCGTCGCGCAGCGCGGTGGCGGCCCACTCCGCGCGCGGGACGACGGTTTCGTTGAGCGCGGCGGCGACTCCGGCGGGCGCGGCGGTCAGTTGGGCGACGACGGCGTCGAGCGTGGTCCCGGCGGCCACGTCTCGTACCTCTCCGTTGACGGAGACGGCGAGTACGGCGAAGGGCGTGGTCATGCGGACGGCTCCGTGAGGTGCGGGGAGGAGTTGGAGGAGTTCGGGCGGGAGGAGGCGGCGGCGGAGAAGCGGCGTGGTGTGAACGCGGCCGCCTCGTCCGGCAGTTCGCCGGTGGTCAGGGCGTGCGCCATGACGTCCCCGGTGACGGGCGTCAGGAGGACGCCGTTGCGGAAGTGCCCGGTGGCGAGGTGGAGACCGGCCAGCGCGGTCGGCCCGAGCAGCGGCGCGTTGTCGGGGGAGCCGGGCCGCAGCCCGGCGCGCGTCTCCGTGAGCGGCAGCTCCGTGATGCCGGGTACGAGTTCGTGGGCGTCGCGCAGCAGCTCGTACACGCCGCCCGCGGTGACCGTCGTGTCCCAGCCCAGCTCCTCGCTGGTCGCGCCGACGACGAGCTCGCCGCTGACCCGCGGCACCAGATAGACATGGCTGCCGCGCACCACGGCCCGCACCGTGCGGCTCAGGAACGGCGCGTACTGTTCCGGCACGGTGAGCCGCAGCACCTGCCCCTTCACGGGCCTGACCGGCGCGGTCACCTCCTCGGGAACCCCCGCGAGCCGCCCGCTGAGGCTGCCCCCGGCGAGCACGGTCTGTCCGGCCGGGAGCGCGGTGCCGTCGGCGAGGACGACGCCGTCGGCCCGGTCACGTACGACCGACAGCGCCTGCGCCCACGCGCGCGTGAACCGCACCCCGGCCCGCTCGCACGCCACGACGAGGGCGGCGGCGAGCCTGCGCGGGTCGACCTGGTGATCGCCGTCGACGCGCAGCCCGCCGCGTACTCCCGGAGCGAGCATCGGCTCAAGACGCCGGCACTCGCGGCCGTTCAGCCACTCCGAAGTGAGCCCCGAACGCACCTGGAGGGCGTGCAGATCGCGCAGGTGGGCGCGGTCGTCGGAGTCGAGCGCGACGGCGAGCGTGCCGCACGCGCGGTAGCCGATGTCCTGGTCGCTCGCCTCCGTCAGCTCGGCCGCGAAGTCCGGATAGCGGCGCGCCGAGGCCACGTTCAGGCCGAGCAGGGTCTGCTCGCCGTAGTGCAGCTCGGTGACGGCGGCGAGCATGCCCGCCGCGACCTGCGCGGCGCCGCCGCCCGGCTCGGGGTCGACGACGGTGACGGCGAGGCCCCGCTGCGCGGCCCGCCACGCGGTGACAAGCCCGATGACTCCGCCGCCCACGACGAGAACGTCACAAGGCGGACCTGCCGGCCGGCCTTCTGGGGACGGCGGTGTCGGTTTCGTGTCGTGCGGATCGGCATCCGTACGGGAACGCATGGGCGTCCAGCCCCTCCCTTCGCCGGCATGACCCGGATCAGGTTCGTACGGTCGGAGGCCGTCCCAGCCTCCCTCTCAGCCCGGTGCGTCCGGGCTCCCGCGAGTGCTCTGCACCGTCAGCCTAGCCCGTCGCCCGGCGGCGAGTTAAGCCCGTCGTGTCCGCCGCCGCGGGCGCCGTCCTAGAGTTGATCGGGTGAGCGACGAGCAGAAGAGGGTGGCGGCGGGGCGGCGCGTGGTGGTCGTCGGCGCCGGGATGGCCGGGGTGCAGTCCGCCGTGGCGCTGCGCGAGCAGGGCTTCACGGGCACGATCACGCTGATCGGCGCGGAGCCCCATCAGCCGTACGACCGACCACCGCTGTCCAAGGCGGTGCTGCTCGGCAAGGCGGAGGGCTCCGCCTTGGACATCGACTTCGAAGCGCTCGGCATCGAGCTGCGCCTTGGGCTCGACGTCGCCGGGGTCCGCCCCGCCGACCACGAACTGGACACCGAGGCGGGCCCGGTCGGGTACGACAGCATGGTCCTGGCGACCGGTGCCGAACCGATTCGCCTGCCCGGCTCCGAGGGCGTCCCCGGCGTGCACCTGCTGCGCACGCTCGACGACGCCGAGCGGCTGCGGCCGGTCCTCGCCGAGCAGCACGAGGTCGTGGTCGTCGGCGCGGGCTGGATCGGCGCCGAGTTCACCACGGCGGCCCGGGACGCGGGCTGCTCGGTGACCGTGGTGGAGGCCGCCGACCGCCCGCTCGCGGGCGCGCTGCCCGCCGAGGTCGCGGCGCCGATGGCGGCCTGGTACGCCGACGCAGGGGCCGAACTGCGCACCCACGCGCGCGTGGAGCGCGTCGAGCCCGGCTCGGTGTTCCTCGACGACGGCACGCGGCTGCCAGCGGGCGCCGTCGTCGTCGGCATCGGCGCCCGGCCCGCGACGGCGTGGCTCGTGGGCTCCGGCATCGCGCTCGGCGCCCACCACGAGGTGCTGGCCGACGAGCACCTGCGCACGTCCGCGCCCGATGTGTACGCGGTCGGCGACTGCGCGTCCTTCCCGTCGGGGCGGTACGGGGAGCGGCTGCTCGTGCACCACTGGGACAACGCGATCCAGGGGCCGCGTACGGTCGCGGCGAACATCATCGGCGAGAGCCCGGCGGTGTACGACCCCATCCCGTACTTCTGGTCCGAGCAGTTCGGGCGCTTCGTCCAGTATGTGGGCCACCACGCGCCCGGCGACGAGCTGATCTGGCGGGGGGACCCCACGACGCCCGCCTGGACGGTGTGCTGGCTCCGCGACGGGGCGCTCTCAGCCCTCCTCGCGGTGGGCCGCCCCCGGGACCTCGCCCAGTCCCGCAAGCTGATCGACTCCGCGGTCCGCCTGGACCCCACCCTGACGGCGGACCCGGCGATCCCCCTGAAGGGCGCCGTCGCTCCTTGACCCCCTGCCGCTTCGCGGCGGGGGTCCTTTCCCACCCACCCGTTGCGGCCGTCCGGCGGCTGACCCGCCCGCCCTGGCCCGCCGCGTCGCGGCGGATATGCCGCCACCGGGCCGGTGCTGCCCCCACCCTGTGGGCCCGGTGCTGCCCCCCTGTGGGCGGCTGGTCCGCCCAGAGGGCGGAACGGGCGGGCACAGCCCCGGTTCCGGCCACCCCAAGGACCACCTGAGCACCGATACCCCTGGGGGGCACCAGGGAGCCCACCGGGCCCCCACCCCCGCTTCCGGCCCCCGGCCAGAAATGGCACGCTTGATCCGTGACCGAGATTGACGCAAAGACCGATGCTCTCGTCCCCGCCTGGCTGCACCTCCCCGACATCGCAGAGATGCTCGGTGTGGAGGTGACGCGCGTGCGACAGCTGGTCAAGGAGGGCCAGCTCATCGCCGTGCGCCGCGGTGAGAACCGCGCGCTCCAGGTGCCCGCCGCCTTCATCGACGGCGACAAGGTGGTCAAGGGCCTCGCAGGCACCCTGACGCTCCTGAGGGACGACGGTTTCACCGACGAAGAAGCGCTCGAGTGGCTCTTCACCCCCGACCCGACCCTGCCCGGCACCCCCGCGCAGGCCCTGAGCGAGAATCGCGGGACGGAGGTGAAGCGCCGCGCGCAGGCGCTCGCCGTCTGACCTGAAACAACCGTCCGGCGTACGGGCCGCGCCGCGGCCCGTACGCCACCGACACGGGGGGACTTCTCCATGGCTTCCACGGCCATCGACACGGCGGGCGCGTCCGCGCGCGCCCGGCTCGCCGACGCCCGGCTCTACCTGTGCGTGGACGCCCGCAAGCGCCAGGGGGACCTCCCGCAGTTCCTGGACGCCGTCCTCGCGGGCGGCGTCGACATCGTGCAGCTCCGCGACAAGGGCATGGAGGCCGCGGAGGAGCTGGCGCACCTGGAGGTCTTCGCCGAGGCCGCGCGCCGGCACGGCAAGCTCCTCGCGGTGAACGACCGCGCCGACGTGGCCCACGCCATCGGCGCCGACGTGCTGCACCTGGGCCAGGGCGACCTGCCCGTGCCCGCGGCCCGCGCCATCCTCGGCGGCTCCGGTGACGACGTCCTGATCGGCCGCTCCACGCACGCCGAGCACGAGGCCGCGGCGGCCGCCGTCCAGGACGGCGTGGACTACTTCTGCACCGGCCCGTGCTGGCCGACGCCCACGAAGCCGGGCCGGCCCGCCCCGGGCCTCGACCTGGTCCGGTACACGGCCTCGCTCGGCACCGAGCGCCCCTGGTTCGCCATCGGCGGCATCGACGCGGGCAATCTGGACGAGGTCCTGGAAGCCGGCGCACGCCGGGTGGTCGTCGTCCGCGCCCTCACCGAGGCGGACGACCCGGGCGCCGCCGCCGCGGGCCTCGCCAAGCGGCTGCGTACGGTCTGACAGGACGCTGCGTGTATGCGTACACCCGTTTGAGCAACACCCCCATGGTGTCCGATGCGTGGACAACAAACCGACTAACGGGACAAATGACCAACGTGCGGTTGGGGGACCGCCCCAGCCTGGCTAACCTGCCCGTATGGCCCTAGGCACTGCTTCCACCAGGACTGACCGCGCACGGACCGTGCGTGACATGCTCGCGACCGGCAAGACCACGTACTCCTTCGAGTTCTCGGCGCCGAAGACCCCCAAGGGCGAGCGGATCCTCTGGAACTCGCTGCGCAGGGTCGAGGCCGTCGCGCCCAGCTTCGTCTCCGTGACGTACGGCGCCGGCGGCTCCACGCGCGCGGGCACGGTGCGCGAGACCCAGCAGATCGTCGCCGACTCGACCCTCACGCCCGTCGCCCACCTCACCGCCGTCGACCACTCCGTCGCCGAACTGCGCAACATCATCGGGCAGTACGCGGACGCCGGGATCCGCAACATGCTCGCGCTGCGCGGCGATCCGCCCGGCGACCCGATGGGCGAGTGGGTCAAACACCCCGAGGGCCTGACCTACGCCGCCGAACTGGTGCGGCTCATCAAGGAGTCGGGCGACTTCTGCGTGGGCGTGGCCGCGTTCCCGGCGATGCATCCGCGCTCGGCGGACTGGGAGTCCGACGTACGGAACTTCGTCGACAAATGCCGCGCGGGCGCCGACTACGCGATCACCCAGATGTTCTTCCACCCGGAGGAATATCTGCGCCTGCGCGACCGCGTCGAGGCGGCCGGCTGCGAGACGCCGATCATCCCGGAGATCATGCCGGTGACGAACGTGCGCCAGCTGGAGCGATTGCCGCAGCTCAGCAACGCGGACTTCCCGCCCGAACTGAAAGAGCGCATCCTCTCGGTCAAAGACGATCCCGCGGCTGTACGCTCCATTGGCATCGAGTTCGCGACGGAGTTCTGCGCGCGACTGCTCGCCGAGGGAGTGCCGGGGCTGCACTTCATCACGCTGAACAACTCCACGGCGACGCTGGAGATCTACGAAAATCTGGGCCTGCACCACCAGCAGGTCTGACCGGTCGTACCCCTGGGGCCGCGGCCGCAGGGGAGAGGGGCGTACATGGGCTGGACGGTCCTCTACATCGCGTTCGGCATCGTCGCGCTGTGGCTGCTCGGCGAGGTGCTGCTGCAGTACAAGGCGCGGCTGCGCTGGCGGCTGCTCGCCTTCGTCGGCTTCCTCGGCGTCGTCGTCGGTGTCCTGATGCCGTCGGTGGTGGTCATCGCGGTGGGCGCGATCGCGTTCGCGACGGGACAGACCTATGTGACGCTGTCGTTCCGGCGCGGCTTCTCCACGGGCTGGGCGCTCGGCGGCCGGCCCGGCGCGAGCAGGCGCCGCAAGGGCACGGGCGCCCGCGGCGCGGCCCCGGAGCCGTCGCTCCAGGTCTCCGACCTCGAGTACGAGGCGGCGCCCGAGCCCGGCGCGCCCGCGCCGGACGTCCTCGCCCAGGAGGACACCGGGGGCGGTGTGTACGCGCCCGAGCCCATGCCCGACGACACCGGGCAGTACGGCGTCTACAGCGACGCGGCGTACGCCGCGCCCCCCGCCGGTGACGGCTACGGCTTCGACTCCTACGCCGCGTACGACCCGCAGGGCCAGGTGCCGCAGGAGCAGCAGGACTCGCTGCACTTCGCCTACGGCGAGACCGGTGAGCAGCGGTACGCCGCCTACTCCGACCCGTACATCGGCACGCAGACCTATGGCGCGCAGCCGGGCTACGACACCTACGGCGATCCGCAGCCGTACGCGCCCTACGGGGGCGACACGTACGGCGGTGGCTACCAGGACACCCCGCCCGGCGGCGTCTGGGTCCCGCAGCAGCGCACGACCGACGCCGCGCCCCCGTACGGCGGCGATCTGCCGGGCGGGCTCCCGCCCGAGATGCCCGGCTATCCGCCCATCCCGGGCGAGGTGCCGCAGCAGCCGGGGGACGCGTTCGGCTACGGAGCCGGGTTCAATGAGTCCGGGTTCAACGGGGAGCAGCAGTACCGGTATTGAGGCGGCGGCAGGAGCCCTGAGCCGCCGGGGGAGGGGAACCGAGTGGTCGGCGGCGCCTCACGGGCGTCGGCGGCGGCTCACTGGCGTCGGGGGCTCACTGCGACCCCCGGAACTCCGGTCCCTCCACGATGAGTCCGGCGACCAGCGTGCCGGACATGCCCGCGTGCGGCAGTCCGCCGCCGGGGTGCGACCAGCCGCCGACCGCGTAGAGCCCCGTCACCGCCGTGCTGTTGGCCGGGTGCAGCCGCCGCCCGCCGTCGGCCGCGAGGGCGGGCGGCGGGACCGCGCCGCCGTCGGCGCCGGTGGTCTCGGCGAAGTCCGCGGGGGTGCGGACCTCGTGCCACAGGAGGCGGTCGTCGAGGCCGGAAATCACCGTGCCCGCGCGGGCGATCAGCCGCCGCACGTCCGTTTCGGTGACGTCGGTGCCCGCGGGGACCGTGGCGGTGAGCGTGACGGCTTCGTGCTCCGCGTCCGGCGTGGCCGTGGGGTCGTCCGGGCGCAGCACCGTGAGGGTGGGGATGGTGGGCACGCCGGGGCGCGCGCCGGAGCTCTCGGCGCTCCTATGGCCTCCGGAGCGCCCAGGGTCCCCAGAGCCTCCGAAGACGCTGTCGAGTTCGTCCGCGCGGTCGGTGGTGTGCAGCACCGTGCGGTGCGGGGTGCCCTCAGGGCGGGCGCCGCGCAGGGCCAGCAGAACCGTGAGGCGGCTGGGGAGGCCGGATTGCGGGGGCACGTCCTGGGGGGCGTGGACGGGCGTGCCGGAGAGCATCCGGGCCAGCGCGCCCGGGGCGACACCGGCCACCACGAAGTCGGCGTCCACGACCGTCCCGTCCGCGAGTTCGACGCCCGCCGCGCGGCCGTCCTTCTCCACGATCCTTACGACCGCCGACTCGAACGCGAACTCGACCCCGCGCGCGAGGCACCGCTCGTACACCGCCGTCGCGAGGGCCCGCATGCCGCCGCGCGCGAACCAGGTGCCGAAGGTCTGCTCCATGTACGGCAGGACGGCCGCGCTCGCCGGGGCCGTGCGCGGGTCCAGGCCGCTCGTCAGGGCGAAGTGCTCCAGGAGCGCGGTCAGCCGGGGCTCGCCGCCCAGCTCGAACTCGGCGACCTCGGCGAGCGTGGCCGCGCGCCGCTCGCGGCGCAGCAGGCGCTTCTGGACGGCCGAGGGATAGGGCTCGCGCTCGGCGAGCACCTGCCAGTTCGGCCACAGGGGCTCTTCCAGGAGGGGGCGGCGGGTGCGGTCCCAGGCATCCCGCGCGCGGTTCATGAACGCCGCCCAGCGGGCGCCCGCGTCGGCGCCGAGCGCGGTGTCCAGGGCCTCGACGACGCCCGCGCGCGAGGCGTTCGGCAGGTCCGTCGTCGTACCGTCCGCGAAGACGTGGCGCACCGCCGGCTCCACCTGGGACAGCTCGACGCAGTCCTCCAAGGGCTGCTTGCCCGTCTTCACGAACAGATCGCGGTAGACCGCGGGCAGCCGCAGCACGGCCGGGCCCGTGTCGAAGCCGAAGCCGTCGCGCTCCACGCGCCGCAGCGCGCCGCCGTACGTCGCCGCGCGCTCGTGCACCACCACCCGGTGGCCCGCGACGGCCAGCCGGGCGGCGGCCGTCATGGCGCCCATCCCGGCGCCGATCACCACAATCCGTGCCATGCCAGGGACTTTATCGGCCGCCACTGACAAGGCCGGTGGGTACCCGTCCCGCCCTCGGTCCGGTGGCCGCCGCTCGGGTCGCCGCCTCAGTCCGGTGGCCGCCCGGCCGCCGCCGCGAGCCGCCGTTCCTCCCGGCGCTGCGCCCTGCGCCGCAGGAACCGCCGGATCCGGTGGGCGAGGAACAGCAGCAGCACGAGCCCGGCGACGAGGAGCACCGCCGCGATGATCGCCGCGGCCTCGGGGTGGAACATCGCGAAGCTGACGATCCCGCCGACCCCGAGGTCCTCGGCGGTGCTCAGGACGAGGTTGCTGAACGGCTCGGGGGAGGTGTTGACCGCCATCCGCGTCCCGGCCTTGACGGCGTGGCTCGCGAGGGCCGTCGAGCCGCCGACCGCGCCCGCCGCCAGGTCGGGCAGCGAACCGCTCTGCCCGGCGAGCAGCGCGCCCACCACAGCGCCGGACACCGGCCGGATGACGGTGTGCACGGCGTCCCACGCCGAATCGACGTAAGGGATCTTGTCGGCGACGGCCTCACAGGCGAAGAGGACGCCCGCGGTGATCAGCACGCCGGGGCTCTGCAGCGACTCGGGGACCTCGTCGGACAGCCCCGTGGCTCCGAAGACACCGAGCAGCAGGATCACCGCGTAGGCGTTGATCCCGCTGGCCCAGCCACTGGTGAACACCAGGGGGAGTACGGACACGGACGTGATCGTAACCAGCGGGGGCCGCTCCGGCCCGGGCACGGATCCGGATCGGCCTGCCTGGGGGTGAGCACCCACGCCTGAGTATCCGTACCTAGTGGTGGAGATGAGTACGCGCGCGGATGGGCCCCGACCTGCGGGGACGGAAGAGTGAGGGCACGGAGAAGGGCGCGGTACCGGCACCGCCGACACGGGGCGGCGGAACGGGACGGCGCCCTTGCCGCTCCTCCCGCCCGTGGCGGGAGGGAGGAACGGGGGCGACCGGGGGACGACCACGGGGGTCGCGCGGGGGAATGCAACAAGCGCCGGTCCGGTGACCTGGGATTCCAGACCACCGGACCGGCGCCGCGCGATGACTGCGAATGGGTGAACGGGGGCCGGATCGGATGCCGCCCGCCGCCGCCCGCTACCTCCCGCCGCTCACCCTCCCCTGAAGCAGCCGCGACAGCGCCGCGTGCACGTCGTCCAGCGAGCGCTCCGGCTGGAATGCCTGCCAGTCGAGCGCCGCCACCAGGACCATCCCGACGAGCGCGGCCGCCGTCAGCGGGATGTCGATCTCCTCGCTCAGCTCGCCGTTCCGCACGCCCGCGCGGAGGACGTCCTCGACGACCGCGACGGCCTGCTGGCGCACGACCATGAGCGTGGACTGCCAGGCGCGGTTGGTGCGCCACAGCTCGGCCACGTAGAGCTGGGTGAAGGCCGGGTAGCGGTCGATGAAGAGGAGACCCGCGCGGATCATCGCGTCCAGCGCGTCGACCTGCCGGCCCCCCTCCAGGGCCGCTTCGTCCGCGGCCTGCTTCAGGGAGGCGGTGAGCAGCCCCACGCCGTGCCGCAGCAGCTCTTCGAAGAGGACTGATTTGCTGGCGAAGTTGTAGTAGACCGTGCCTTTCGCGACGCCCGCCCGCTCGGCGATCTCGTCAACTGTCGTGGCGGAGAAACCCTGTTCCGCGATGAGGGTGACGGCGGCTTCGTAGAGCTTCTGCCGGGTGGCCTCGCGCCGCGTGCTGCTCGCGCTACTTTCCATGGGCTTGATTTTCACAGGTTCCGGCGCGTTCACAGGCTCAGCTCCGGGTGCAGCCGGTCCAGAGTCCACACCTGCTTGCGGCGCGCGGAGACGGCGGTGAGCGCCAGCGCGCCCGCGGTGAACGCGAGCAGGACCGCGCACGCCGTCCACACCGGGCCGAGGCCACCGCCCGTGATGAGCCTCCGTAGGGCGTCGACGACGTAACTCATCGGCAGGTAGGGGTGGATCGCCTCGAAGAACTTCGGGCTGGTCTGCACCGGGTACGTACCGCCCGCCGAGGTGAGCTGGAGCATCAGGAAGGCGAGGACGAGGATCCGTCCGGCCGCCCCGAAGCGCGCGTTCAGCCACTGCACGATCGCCGCGAAGCAGCCGGTCACCAGGAGGAGGAAGCCGATCGTCCCGGCCGCCCGCTCCATCTGCAGGCCCAGGCGCCAGTGCAGGACCGACATGAGCGCCCCCACTTGCAGCACGCCGAGCGCGGCGACGGGGAGCCAGCCCGCGAGAGCGATCCGCCAGGCGGGGGCGCCCGCGGCGAGCGCGCGCCGGTTGAGCGGCTGGATCAGCATGTACGCCACCATGGCGCCGACCCACAGGGACAGCGGGATGAAGTACGGGGCGAAGCCGGTGCCGTAGTTGGGCGCCTTGTGCAGCGACTGGGAGGCGAGCTGCACGGGGTCGGCCATGACGTCGGTGCGCCGGTCGCGGTCCCGCTTGTCGTAGTCGGGGATCTTCTTGACGCCGTCGTGGAGACCGCCCGCCAACTCCTGGGAGCCGTCGGCCAGTTTGAACATGCCGCCGTCGAGGTCGTCGGCGCCCGTCTTCAGCTTGCCGACGCCCGTGTCCAGGTCCGTGGCGCCGGTCTGGGCCGTGCCGAGGCCCGTGTGCAGCTTCTTGGCGCCCGTGGCGACCTTCCCGGCGCCCCTGTTGAGCGCGTTGACGTCCCGGACGGTCTTCTCCAGGTTCTCGTCCAGGTGCGGGGCGCGGTCCGCGAGGCCCTGTGCCTTCTTCTGAAGGGTGGCTAGATTCGTGTCGAGGCTCTTCAGGTCGCCGTTCTGGTCCTTGACGAGGGTGTCGACGTCCCCGGCGATGACCGAGACGTCGGCCGCGACCTCCTTGGCCTTCTTCAGCTTCGGGCACAAGGCGGCGGGGTCGGCGGGGTCGGTGGTCCCTTGGCACTGCTCTTCGTAGAGGGCGTTCAGGGCAGCCGACGCCTTCTTGGCGTCCGTGGCCGCCTTGGGGGCCTTCTTCACGAGGGTGGTCAGGTTGTGCCGCACCGCCCGGGAGGAGTCGGCGACGAGCTGCGCGGAGTCGCCGAGCACCTTGCCGTTGTCCTTCAGGTAGGGCCGCACCTTGGCCGCCTCCCCGTTGACGCGGTCGGCCAGCTTCTGGGTGCCGTCCGCAACGCGGCGTGAACCGTCCTCCAGGTCGCCGGCGCCGGTGTGCAGCTTCTTGACGCCCGAGGCGAGGTCCCCGCTGCCGTCCTTGGCGTCCTTCAGACCGTCGACGAGCTGCTTCGAGCCCTTCTTGGCCTTCCCGATGCCGTCTTCGAGCCTGTCCGCTCCCTTGGCGGCCTTCTGGGTCTTGCCGTGGATGTCGGAGAACGAGATGAAGATCTTGTCGAGCATGTTGCGCGACGCCTTCGTGGACGCGGCGGAGCGCACCTCGGAGAAGACCGTCCGCGAGATCTGCCCGACGATGTAGTTGTTGGAGTCGTTCGTACGGACCCGCAGGGCGCCCGTCTCCGGAGAATCGCCCGAACTGGACCCCACCCGCTTGCTGAAGTCCGACGGCATCGTCAGCGACAGGTAGTACGTGCCGTCCTCGACGCCCTCGCGGGCCTCGGCGCCGCTCACCTCGTGCCAGTCGAAGGTCTTGCTGTCGCGCAGCCGCTCGACGATGCCGTCGCCCGCCGTGAGCTTCTTGCCGTCGACAGTGGCGCCCTTGTCGTCGTTCACCAGGGCCACGGGGATCTTGTCCAGGCGGCCGTACGGATCCCAGAAGGACCACAGGTACAGCGCGCCGTACAGCAGGGGCAGCAGCAGGAGCGCCACCAGGGCCGCACGGGGCAGCCTGCCCCGGCCGAAACGCTTGAGCTCAAGCGCGGCGAGCTTCGGCGACCGCATCCGCCGTCTCCTTGTCGTCGTCTTCGTCGTCTTCGGTCTCGTCGTCGGTGGGCGCGACTTCGCCTTCTTCGGGGGCCGCGGCTTCATTGCCTCCGGTGCGCACGACGACCGCCCCCTCAGGGGCCTCGCTGCACACCGCCACGACGGTGGTGCCGCGCTCGGTGATGGACCGCAACAGGGCCCATGCCTCGTCCCGTTCGGCGTCCGAGAGCTTCAGGTCGGTGTCGTCCACGCCCAGGAGCCGGGGGCGTCCGATCAGCGCGAGCGCCACGGACAGCCGCAGCACCTCGAGGCGGTCCAGATCGCGCACGGAGGTCCGCGAGCCCTTGGGCAGCGCCTCGATGTCGAGCCCGGCGGCCCGCACCGCGGTGTCGACGCGCAGCCGGGACTCGGTGGACCGCTCGGACCGCGGCCGCAGCAGCGCCCGCAGCGAGCCCTCGAACCGCCGCTCCAGGAGCGCGCGTTCCCGCAGGTGCTCGGCGACGGTCAGGGCGGGGTCCAGGTCGGTGACACCGGGAACGGGCCCGAGCGCGCTGATCCGGCGCACCGCCGCGAGCTGCTTGGGCAGCCGGAAGCGGCCCACGGACGCCGTGCCCTCGGTGGCGCGCATACGTCCCGTGAGAGCGAGCAGCAGACAGGTGCGGCCGGAGCCGGAGGGGCCTTCGACCGCGATCAGCGCGCCGGGCTCCGCCTTGATCCCGACCCCGCGGAACGCCCACCCCCGCGGTCCCTTGAGGCCGAAGTCCGCCGCGCTGACGGCGGCGCCGTGCGGACCGTCCACGGGTCCCCCCTCGTGTCGCATCGCGACATCTTTTGAACTGACTGGTCAGTTCAAAAGCTATCCCGAACCTCCGATCGAGGCAAAGGTGCAGGTCAGCGCCGATTGTCAGTGGCGTACTCCACGATGGGCACATACGGCCACTGCGCCGTCACACAGACGACAGGAGGTTCGTCATGGCCAGTACCCACGCCGCAGCCGCACGCCGGCGCCGCGCCCTCGGCCCTGCCCCCTCACTGACCGGTCCCGCGAGCGACGTCCACCCGGTGCTGCGCCGGGCCTCGGCCCCGCCCGCCGCCCTCGAACTGCTCGCCCAGGCCCGCGCCGGACTCGACGAGGCGGCGCACCTGGACACTCCGAACGAGCGCTATGCCACCGCCCACCTCGCCGCCCTGCGCACCGCCGCCGCGGTCCTCGCCGCCCGCGGCCGCCCCGAGCTCAGCCCGCGCCGCAGGCAGCGCATCCGGAGCGCCTGGGAAGTGCTCCCGGAAATAGCCCCCGAACTGACCGAGTGGAGCGCCCTGTTCGCCTCCGGCGCCGCCCGCAGGGCCCGCGCCGAGGCGGGCATCCAGGGCGCCGCCACCCTCCGCGACGCCGACGACCTGCTGCGCGACGTGGCGATGTTCCTGCGCCTGGTCGAGCGCATGCTCGTCCTCCAGCCCGTGCTGCCCCAGCCGAGAAAGGAGCCGCCGGACGCGGGCTGACGCGCGAGGACCGGCGCGCGAGCCGGGCCGGGCCCGCGGCCGGGCCCGCGACCGGGGCGGACGGGTGACGGGGCATGGCTGTGAAGGCAATAGGCTGGGGGCGCCCGCACCCGAACAGCCCGCCGCAGATCAGGCGGAGCCGCGCCGAGGAGTCACTCCGTGTCGGACCCGATGCGCCCCCGCGCCTCTCTCCGTACCGCCGTGGTCTGGGACGTCCTGAAGGACGCCTTGGACCGCCGGGTCAAGACCACGGGACAGGAGCCGGACACCGCACCCGACGGCCGCGGCGGCAGTGACGGTCGCGGCGGCCGCGGCGGCAGTGACGGTCGCGGCGGCCGCGGTGGTCTCGACGTGCTCGACACCGGCGGCGGCAGCGGCAACTTCGCCGTGCCCGTCGCCCGCCTCGGCCACCGCGTCACGGTCGTCGACCCCAGCCCGAACGCGCTGTTCGCGCTGGAGCGCCGCGCCGCCGAGGCCGGCGTGGCCGACCGCGTGCGCGGCGTGCAGGGCGACGTGCACGGCCTCTTCGACGTCGTCGAGCGCGGCGGGTACGACGCGGTGCTGTGCCACGGCGTCCTGGAGTACGTGGACGACCCGGCCGAAGGCATGCGGAACGTCGTCAGCGCGCTGCGTCCCGCCGGTGTGGTGAGCCTGCTCGCCGCTGGTCTCGGCGGCGCCGTCCTGGCCCGCGCCCTCGCCGGGCACTTCAGCGAGGCCCATCGCGCGCTCGACGACCCGGCCGGGCGCTGGGGCGAGGGCGACCCGGTGCCGCGCCGCTTCACCGCCGAGCAGCTGACCGAGCTGGTCCAGGGCGCGGGCCTGCGCGTCGGCGCCGTGCACGGCGTGCGGGTCTTCGCCGACCTGGTCCCCGGCGTCCTGGTGGACACCGAGCCGGGCGCCCTGGAGGCCCTGCTCAAGCTGGAGGCCGCCGCCGCCGAGCTGTCCGCGTTCCACTCCGTGGCCACGCAACTGCATGTGCTCGGTGAGACGCCCGGGGCGGCAGAGGGCGCCGTGCCCGCCGCGGCCGACGAGGTCTGAGCGCCGACGGACCCGCGGGGTTCGTGTGACAAGTGGGACCGGCTCGCTGATCAGCGGCGCAGCCGCACATGGAGTACGCCACAGGCCCCCCGAACGGGCTACTGGCGCCGTATGATCGAGGGACACCGTCCGGCATGACGGACCGGCCGCTGGGGAATGCAGGCTTCAGCGAGCCGGAGCGACCTGGCGGTCCGGTTTGGCGAAGTTGGCGCAGAGGGGCGGGTTTCACGGGGGCGATTCCCTGCCTATCCTGAAGGGGACCCCCCGGTCGCCCCGGCGACTGCACGATGAGGAGGACTCCGTGCCGCTCTCGGAGCACGAGCAGCGCATGCTCGAGCAGATGGAGCGAGCGCTGTACGCCGAAGATCCCAAGTTCGCGACAGCGCTTGAGGGAAGCGGGCTGCGTACGTACACCCGGAAGCGGGTCTACCAAGCGGTCGCGGGCTTCCTGGTGGGCATTGCCCTTCTCATGGCCGGAATGGTCGCCCAGCTGATCTGGGTGAGCGTGGTGGGTTTCCTCGTCATGCTGGGGTGTGCCGTGCTCGCCGTCACTGGTTGGCGCAAAGCGCCCAAGCCGGGTGAACAGGCCCCCGGCGCCGCAGCCACCCCCGCGGGCGCCGCAGCGCCACCCGGCCGCAGGCATCAGCCCCGGCAGCGGCGCTCCATGATGGACCGCATCGAAGAGCGCTGGCAGCGCCGCAGGGACGAGCAGCAGGGCGGCCAGTAGCCCGTCCGGCCCCCGGCCTGAAGCCCGGACGCCCGGCGCCTGACGCTCGGGAAGCCCGGCGCCGTTTCGTCGGCCGTCGCCCGCCCGGCAGCTTCCTCGCCGTGCCCTGCCCCCGGCCCTCCGGCCTCGGCTCCTTGAAAGCCTCTGCAACCAACACGCGCCCACGTACACATGCGAGTGGGGGGTGAC
>NZ_AOPZ01000057.1 GCF_000414115.1 Streptomyces aurantiacus JA 4570 | reverse complement strand
CCTGCCGGCCGTCGCCGTCGCCGGCCTCGCCCCGGTCTCCGCGGTCGGCCCGGTCGGTCTTCGGCTCGGCCTCGGTCTTGACGGCGCCGGCCTCGGCCTTCGCCTCGCCCTGGCCCTTGGCCTCGGCGGTCACGGTCTCGGGGCTGCCGGCCTCGGCGGTGGCGCGGCGGCGGCCGCGCCCGGCGGCGGACTTGTCGTCGCTCGCGGGCTGGCCGGGGATGTCGATCTGCTGCTGGGCGGCCTTCGGCTGCTCCGCGGCGGCCTCGTCGGCCTTGGCGGGCTTGGCCGCGGCGGCCTTGTCGGCCGCCTCGCCGGTGCGCGCCTTGGAGGTGGCGCGGCGCTTCGGCTTGGTCTCGGCGTCCGCCGAGGCGGCCGGAGCGCTCTTCGCCGGCGCTCCGCCCGCGGCCTGCGCCTCCTTGATGACCTCGATCAGCTGGCTCTTGCGCATCCGCGCGGTGCCCTTGATTCCGAGGCCCGATGCGACCTGCTGCAGTTCGGCCAGCACCATGCCCTCGAGGCCGGTGCCGCGGCGCCGCCGGGACCCGGCCGAAGCACCGGTGGCAGGCGCCGCAGAGGCGTCCGTGGCGGGCGTGTCGGCAGTCACGCCCATCAGATCGGTGGTGTCGCTCACGAAGGGTCCTTCCCTGGAGCGGACGTCGGCCTGTCTGGCTCGGCGACCGGTTGTGCTGTCCGGCGGTCCTTGGTGTGTGGACCGTGCCGGGGCGGTGGTCCGCCAACGCGGCGGAAGAGTTCACAGATGTGGCGTTTCCCTGTGCCCGGCCACTGAGGTGCGGTGGTCACTCGGCTGGGTCACGCCGGTTCCGGAGCGTGCTCGACACCGCTCAGTGCGGGGCACAGAGCAGTTTTGGAGGCTCCCGGAAGGATGGATGTCCCGGACGGGGACACAAAGCACCTCGCCATGGTGAGGTCGGGTGCAGACTTGAGATTAACACTACCGGATCCAACAAACATTCCCCCTCTCCAAATCCGGACACCGCGTGTGTGCCGCTCCCGCGTCAGGGCGCAAGCGGCAGCACGCTCGCTCCGGTGGCGTCGAGCGCCAGGCGATTGGCCGCCCAGCCCTCCCCCGCCAGTCGTGCGACCTTGTCGGCCGCACTGTCTTCGGCCAGCGCGAGGACCGTGGGCCCCGCGCCGGAGATCACCGCGGGCACGCCGTCGGCGCGCAGCCGCTCCACCAGGGCGGCGCTCTCCGGCATGGCCGGGGCGCGGTAGTCCTGGTGCAGACGGTCCTCGGTGGCGGGCAGCAGCAGCTCGGGGCGCCTGGTCAGGGCCTCGACGAGCAGGGCCGCCCGGCCCGCGTTGGCGGCCGCGTCCACGTGCGGGACGGTGCGCGGGAGCAGCCCGCGGGCGGTTTCGGTGAGCACGGGTTTTCCGGGGACGAAAACCACCGGAACGATGGAATCCGCCGGTTCCATCCTGATGGCGCGCGCCACGGAGCCGTCCATCCAGGCCAGCGTGAAGCCGCCGAGCAGGCAGGCCGCGACGTTGTCGGGGTGGCCCTCGATCTCGGTGGCGAGCTCCAGGAGGGCGGCGTCGTCGAGCTTGCTGTCGCCGCCTATGGTCACGGCGCGGGCGGCGACGATGCCGGCGCAGATGGCCGCGGAGGACGAGCCGAGGCCGCGGCCGTGCGGGATGCGGTTGGCGCAGACGATTTCCAGGCCGCGCGGCTGGCCGCCGAGCAGGTCGAAGGCGGTCCGCAGGGAGCGGACGAGCAGGTGCGACTCGTCGCGCGGCAGGGTCTCGCTGCCCTCGCCCGCGATGTCGATGCCGAGGCCGGAGTCGGCGACGCGGACCACCACGTCGTCGTAGAGCCCCAGCGCCAGCCCCAGGGCGTCGAAGCCCGGGCCGAGGTTTGCGCTGGTGGCGGGCACGCGCACCCTGACGGCGGCGGCGCGGAACGCAGGACCGGCCATCGCTCGACGACTCTCCTTGAGCTCTGATTTGTGGAGGACTTGCCGCCTCGACCAGCACTCGGCCGACGAGGAACGGCAGCACCCGAGGGCCGCCTCCGCGGGCGGCACCACGGCATATGCGGCGGCATATGCGGGGTGGGTTGGCTACAGCCTATCGAAGGAAGGTTCTGCGGCGACATAGGGCGCACAGGAGGCGCACGATGCGTGTCGCGAGCCCCCTGTGCACCCCCTGTGGGGAGTTGAGAGGTTTGGGCGTTACGCCAGGCCGAGGCGCTCCGCCGCGGCGGCCGCGTCGACCGGGACCGTGACCGGCTGCGGGGCGCCCGCGACGGCCCAGTCCGGGTCCTTGAGGCCGTTGCCGGTGACCGTGCAGACGATCCGCTGGCCCGTGTCGACCTTGCCCTGCTCGGCGGCCTTCAGCAGACCGGCCACGGACGCGGCGGACGCGGGCTCGACGAAGACACCCTCCTGGGACGCCAACAGCTTGTAGGCGCGGAGGATCTCACGGTCCGTCACCTCGTCGATGAAGCCGCCCGACTCGTCGCGCGCGGCGAGCGCGTGCTGCCACGACGCGGGGTTGCCGATGCGAATCGCGGTGGCGATCGTCGAGGGGTCCTTGACGATCTCGCCGCGCACGATCGGCGCCGAACCGGATGCCTGGAAGCCCCACATGCGCGGCGCCCGCGTCGACACCGAGTCGGCCGCGTACTCCTTGTAGCCCTTCCAGTAGGCCGTGATGTTGCCCGCGTTGCCGACCGGCAGGACGTGGATGTCGGGCGCGTCGCCGAGGGCGTCCACGATCTCGAAGGAGGCCGTCTTCTGGCCCTCGATGCGGAACGGGTTGACCGAATTGACCAGCGCCACCGGGTAGTTCTCGGAAAGGCCGCGCGCGAGGTTCAGGCAGTCGTCGAAGTTCCCGTCCACCTGGAGGATCTTCGAGCCGTAGACGAGGGCCTGGCCCATCTTGCCGAGGGCGATCTTGCCCTGCGGCACGAGGACGGCGCACACCATCCCGGCGCGTACGGCATAGGCGGCCGCGGACGCCGACGTGTTGCCGGTGGAGGCGCAGATGACGGCCTTCGCGCCCTCCTCCTTGGCCTTGGTGATCGCCATGGTCATGCCGCGGTCCTTGAAGGACCCCGTCGGGTTGGCGCCCTCGACCTTGAGGTGGACCTCGCAGCCGGTGCGCTCGGAGAGCACAGCCGCGGGCACGAGCGGCGTACCGCCCTCGCGGAGCGTCACGACCGGCGTGGTGGCGGAGACCGGGAGGCGGTCCCGGTACTCCTCGATGATTCCGCGCCACTGGTGGGTCATTGCTGCTTACTCCCCTTCAACCCGCATGATGCTGGCGACACCGCGCACGGTGTCGAGTCGGCGCAGCGCCTCGACGGTGCCGCTGAGGGCGGCGTCGGGCGCGCGGTGGGTGACGACGACGAGGGATGCCTCGCCGTCCTTGCCCGTCTGACGGACCGTATCGATCGATACGCCGTGCTCGGCGAAGACCGTCGCGACCTGGGCGAGCACGCCCGGCTTGTCGGCCACGTCGAGGCTGATGTGGTACCGCGTGACGACCTCGCCCATGGGGCTCACGGGCAGCTGGGTGTACGCGGAGTCGCCGGGCCCGGTGGCCTCGCCCAGCTTGTTGCGGCAGACCGCGACGAGGTCGCCGAGGACGGCGGACGCGGTGGGCGCGCCGCCCGCGCCGGGGCCGTAGAACATGAGCTGTCCCGCGGCCTCGGCCTCCACGAAGACGGCGTTGTACGCCTCGCGGACGCTCGCCAGCGGGTGGCTGAGCGGAATCATCGCGGGGTGCACGCGGGCGGTCACGGAGCCGCCGTGGGCGGCCCGCTCGCAGATGGCGAGGAGCTTGATGGTGCAGCCCATGCGCTTCGCGGACGCGAAGTCGGCGGCGGTGACCTCGGTCATGCCCTCGCGGTAGACGTCGTCGAGGCGCACCCGGGTGTGGAAGGCGATGCCGGCCAGGATCGCGGCCTTGGCGGCGGCGTCGAAGCCCTCGACGTCGGCGGTCGGGTCGGCCTCGGCGTACCCGAGGGCGGTGGCCTCGTCGAGGGCCTCCTGATAGCCGGCGCCCGTCGAGTCCATCTTGTCGAGGATGAAGTTCGTCGTGCCGTTCACGATGCCGAGGACGCGGTTGACCTTGTCGCCCGCCAGAGACTCGCGCAGCGGCCTGATCAGCGGAATCGCGCCGGCGACCGCGGCCTCGTAATAAAGATCACGTCCGTGCTGCTCGGCCGTCGCGTGCAGGGCGGCGCCGTCCTGGGCGATCAGCGCCTTGTTCGCGGAGACCACGGAGGCGCCGTGCTCGAAGGCGGTGGTGATCAGGGCGCGGGCGGGCTCGATGCCGCCGATGACCTCGATGACCACGTCGATGTCACCGCGTTTGACCAGCGCCGTCGCGTCCGTGGTGACCAGCGCCGGGTCGATGCCCGCGCGCACCTTGGAGGGGCGGCGGACGGCCACCCCGGCGAGCTCCACCGGGGCGCCGATCCTCGCTGTGAGGTCGTCGGCGTGCGTCGTCATGATGCGCGCCACCTCTGAGCCGACAACCCCACAGCCCAGCAGCGCCACCTTCAGCGGACGCGTACGCATCATCCGACCTCGTTTCCTTCTCCAACTACGGTGGGACCAGTCTCACCCACCCATACGGTGTTTCTGACCAAAGTCCGGATCGTGAGACGTGTATTTCACGAACCGGGTACTACCGGGGTGGTGTCACCCCACGTCCAGACGGAGCAGATCCTCCTCCGTCTCGCGCCGCACGATGACGCGGCCCGCGCCGTCCTTCACCGCCACGACCGGCGGCCGCAGCGCGTGGTTGTAGTTGCTCGCCATGGAGCGGCAGTACGCGCCGGTCGCGGGCACGGCGATGAGGTCGCCGGGGGCGAGGTCGGCGGGCAGGAAGGCGTCGCGCACGACGATGTCGCCGCTCTCGCAGTGCTTGCCGACCACACGGACCAGCATCGGCTCGGCGTCGGACGACCGGGACACGAGGGCGACGCTGTACTCGGCGTCGTAGAGCGCCGTACGGATGTTGTCCGACATGCCGCCGTCCACGGAGACGTACGTACGCAGCCCCTCCAGGGGCTTGATGGTGCCGACCTCGTACAGCGTGAAGGCGGTGGGGCCGACGATGGCGCGGCCCGGTTCGACGGAGATGCGGGGCGTGCGCAGCTTGGACGCCGCGCATTCGCGGGTGACGATCTCGCGCAGCGAGTTGGCGATGTCGTGCGGCTCGGCGGGGTCGTCGTCCGAGGTGTACGCGATGCCGAGGCCGCCGCCGAGGTCGATCTCGGGCAGTTCGACGCCGTGCTCGTCGCGGATCTCGGCGAGCAGCGCCACCACGCGCCGGGCCGCGACCTCGAATCCGGCGGTGTCGAAGATCTGCGAGCCGATGTGGCTGTGGATGCCGACGAGCTCCAGGCCGTCGAGCTTCAGCGCGCGCCGGACGGCCTCGGCGGCCTCTCCCCCGGCGAGCGCGATGCCGAACTTCTGGTCCTCGTGGGCGGTGGCGATGAACTCGTGGGTGTGCGCCTCGACGCCGACGGTCACGCGGATCTGTACGCGCTGGCGCTTGCCGAGCCGGTCGGCGATGTGGGCGACGCGCACGATCTCCTGGAAGGAGTCGAGCACGATGTGGCCGACGCCGGCGGCGACGGCGCGCTCGATCTCCTCGGGCGTCTTGTTGTTGCCGTGCAGGGCGATGCGCTCGGCGGGCATGCCGGCGTCGAGCGCGGTGGTCAGTTCGCCTGCGGAGCACACGTCGAGGTTGAGCCCCTCTTCGTGCAGCCACCGCACGACGGCGCGCGACAGGAACGCCTTGCCCGCGTAGAAGACGTCGGCGTCCGGCCCGAAGGCGTCGCGCCATGCCTGGCAGCGGGCGCGGAAGTCGGCCTCGTCGAGGAAGTAGGCGGGCGTGCCGAACTCCTCGGCGAGCCGGGCCACCTCGATGCCGCCGACGGTGACCTGGCCGTCGGGGGTGCGGGTGACGGTCCGGGACCAGACCTTCGGGTCGAGGGCGTTGAGGTCGGTCGGCGGCGCGGAGTAGTGCCCCTCGGTGAGGACGTCTGCGTGGCGGGGGCCTGCGGGGTGGGCGGAACGGCTCATGGCTCTTCTGACTCTTCTCGTCTCACAAGTATTCGGGCGCGCTGATGCCGAGCAGGGACAGGCCGCCGGCGAGCACCGTCCCGGCGGCTTCGGCGAGCGCGAGCCGGGCGCGGTGGGCGGCCGAGGGTTTCTCGTCGCCGAGCGGCAGCACGGTGTGGGCCTGCGCGAGGAAGGCGTCGGCGGTCCGGACGAGGTGCCGGGTCAGGCGGTCCGGGGAGTGCCGGCGGGCGGCGGTGGCCAGGACGGTGGGGTGGTCGCCCAGGGCTGCGAGGAGGGTGTGCGCCGCCGCGTCCGCGAGGTCGTCGGCGGGGCCGGGTGCGGATGTGCCGGCCTCACCGGGGGCCGCGGTGAAGCCCAGGTCGGCCGCGTTGCGGGTGAGCGCGCGGGTCCTGGCGTGTGCGTACCGGATCCGGAACAGGGGGTTCGACTCGCGCTGGGCGAGGTGGTCGTCGTCGCAGGTGCGGGGGCGGTCGTGGGGCGCCGGGTGGAGCAGGGCCCAGCGGGCGGCGTCCCGGCCGAGGCGGAGGGGGTCGGGGGTGCGGGGGGCCGGGACGGGGCGGAGGGTGGTGAGGGGGGTGGGTGGGTGCCCGTGCCCGTCGACCCGTACGCCCAGGACCTCCACCCACTCGTCGTCCGGGGCCTCGTCGCTGGTCACGCGGGCGAGGACGCCCTGGGAGCGGAGGATGCGCCGTGCCGCGTCGGCGACGACGACGGCGCGCAGGTCGTGCGGGGTGTGCAGCTGGGCGAGGGCTCCGGTGTCCGGGGTGATGTGGCCGTAGCGCTCACCCTCTTCCAGGACCTTCTGTACGAGGTGGGGGGCGCTGTCGGCGTCGAGCGTGATGTTGAGGAAGCCGGGCCCGGTGACGTCGGCGCGGGCGATGCCGGGTTCCGCGGCGAGGCGGGCGGAGAGGGTCTCGGCGACGCGGCGCGGGGGTGCGGACGCCTCGCGGGCGACGCGGAGGGCGAGGTTCGTGGCGTAGTCACCGGTGCCGCCGGGGCCGGGGCGCTCGACGTGGGCGCGCTCCGGGACGGTGGCGGTGAGCTCTCCGGCGTCCACCGCGCGCCGCATGGCACGCAGGACGGTACGGGAGAGCTCTTCGGGGGTCACGGGTCAAGGGTATGGGAGGCGGGGGGTGGGGTGCTCGGGGGTTTCTGACGGTTTCCGGCGGGGCGCCTCGTGCGGTTCGGCGTGCGCCGCGTGGCCGCGGCCCGGGAGCGGCCCGGGAGCGGCCCGGGATCCCGTACGAGACCGGGGCTACGAGCAGCCCGGGATCCCGTACGAAGCCGGGGCTACGAGCAGCCCGGGACCGTCGACGAGTCCGGGGTGCGGTCGAGAGGACCCCGGCCGCCCCGGTCGACCAACTGGCGGACGATGCCGAGGAGTTCCGCCGGCTCGAACGGCTTCGCCAGGAACGCGTCGACGCCGACGTCGAGGCCCGCCTCCACCTCGTACTGCGTACAGGCGCTGACGACCACGAGCGGCAGGCCGCGCGTCCGCGGATCGGCGCGGAGCCGGGCGGCCGTGCGGAGCCCGTCGAGGCGGGGCATCACGACGTCGAGCGTCACGACGTCGGGCCGGACCTGATGGACGACATCCAGACACTCGGCACCATCGGCCGCGGTCACGACCTCGAAGCCCTCCAGCTCGAGATTGACCCTGATCAGTTGCCGGATGACCTTGTTGTCGTCCACAACAAGCACACGGCCGGACACGCCTGGCACAACTCGAGAGTAGGTCGGCACCCGCCATCGCGTCCGGGTTTTGCCTACTTCCGCCACTTGCGGGGGAGCCGCGACGGGCCACTCCGGCGGGGTAGGCTCCGCCTCCCCGGGCAAGGAGAAGGCCGTCATGACGACCTTTGTTGTTTTCGACCTCGAGTTCACGACCTGGCCGGACGCGCTGGAGCAGAACTGGTCGGCGCCGGGCCAGTTCCGCGAGATCGTCCAGATCGGGGCGCTGCGCCTGCGCGCCGACGAGGCGGGTGGCGCCCACGGAGCCGACGCGACCGACGGGGCCGACGGAACCGCCGAGGCCGCCTACTCGGTCGTCGAGGAGTACGAGGCGCTGGTGCGCCCCGTGATGAACCCGCGCCTGTCGGCCTATTTCACCGAACTCACCGGCATCGACCAGGAGTCGGTGGACCGCGACGGGCTCCCGCCGGCGGAAGCCCTCAGCGACTTCCTGGCGTTCTGCGCGGGGCAGTCCGTGCTCTCCTACGGGAACGACATGGTCGTACTCGGAGAGAACCTGGGCTGGGCACGCGCGCGCGAAGAGGAAATCAAGGGCAGCTTCCTGACCGCGGGCTTCCTCAATGTCCGCCCGTGGCTGAACACGGTCGCCCCCGCCACGGCGGCGGCCAACGTGGGCCGCCTGTGGCAGGTGCTCGGCCTGCCCAAGCCGGCCTCGGGCGAGGAGCATTCGGCTCTCTTCGACTGCCATTCGTTCGCGGCGGCGCTGCGGCACCTGCGCGCGACCGGGGCGGCCCTGCCCGACGCCTGGCTCTGACGCTGCCGCGTGAAGGCCCCGGCCTCGGCGTCTCCGCGAGGCCGGGGCCCGTGTCACGTACCTGTCATGCCGGGTCGATCCGATGGATGCTGCCGCCGAGGTCGAACACGTACAGCTCGCCGTCGCCGTCCTGCGCGAACGAGACGACCTCGCCGCCGTTGACGCCGAGGTCACCCTTGTCGGTCACCTTGCCGTTCTCGATCTTCACGGTGCGGACGGTGCCGTCGCAGTAGTCGCTGAAGACGTAACTCCCCTTGAGGTCCGGGATCGCGTCGCCGCGGTAGACGTATCCGCCGGTCACCGAGCAGCCGAGGCCGGTGCGGTCGTACTCGTGGACGGGCCGCACATGGTTCGCGGGCTCCGTGCCGCCCCGGAAGGGATGGTTGCCCTCCATCCGGGACCACCCGTAGTTCTCCCCGCCCTTGCTCGCCGCCGGGGCCCAGTCGATCTCCTCCCAGGCGTTCTGGCCGACGTCGCCGATGAGCAGGTCGCCCGTGCCCGAGTCGAAGGAGAACCGCCACGGGTTGCGCAGTCCGTACGACCAGATCTCGTCCCTGGCCCTCGGGTCCTTCACGAAGGGGTTGCCGGGCGGAATGGCGTAGGGCTTGCCGCCGCTCGGCCTGCTCGGGTCGATCCGCAGCAGCTTGCCGAGCAGCGTGTCGAGTTTCTGCCCGTTGCCGTGCGGGTCGCCACTGGCCCCGCCGTCGCCGAACGCGATGTAGAGGTAGCCGTCGGGGCCGAACGTGAGATCGCCGCCGTTGTGGTTCGAGTACGGCTGGGTCTGGGTGAGGACGGTGCGCCGGGTCTGGGGCTGGAGCTTGCCGCCCTTCACCCTGAACTCGTCCACGGTGCTGGTGCCTTGGCGGTTGGTGAACGAGATGTAGAAGCGCGCGAACTTCTTGTCGAACGCGATGCCCAGCAGGCCGCGTTCACCGTCGGTGGTGGTCTCGCGGGAGATGTCGAGGACGGGCGCGCCGAGTCCGTTGTCGTCCAGGACCCGTACGGTGCCCGCGCGTTCGGCTATCCAGACCGTGCCACCGGGCCCGGCGGCGCCGGCGATGGGATTCTTGGCGGTGGCCACCTTGGTGAGCGCGACCTTGGCGGCTTGCGCGTCCCGCGAGGGGGCGTCGGACTCGTCGGCGGCCGCCGTACCCAAGGCGAGGGACGCGACGAGTGAGATGGTGCCGATGATCGCCGAGCTTCTGGTGCGAACTTTCACCGTGATCCTCCTGGAGGCGGCGAATGGGGGAAGTCACCCAGCTGCTTGGGGCAATGTTGTGTTGTGAGGGCGTGGCCGTTGCCCGCGCCAGCACGCGACCTGGGTGGGGGGAGGGTGAGCCGCTGGCCACGGATGAGAATACTGGGGCGGGGGGACTTGGCGTAGACCAAGACAGCACTCTTCTGCTGCCCGCGCACACGCGAAGACCCCGCTCTCAGCGTCTCCGCTGATGACGGGGTCTTTGGGCACCTGATGCAAGGTGCCCCCGGCAGGATTCGAACCTGCGCACACGGCTCCGGAGGCCGTTGCTCTATCCCCTGAGCTACGGGGGCGTGTCGGCCGCTGTGTGGCGGCGACGGGTAGAACACTACCAGCTTCGTGGGGGTCGTTCGGAACCGGTATTCGTGCAGCGTCCGGGGGTCCGGCGGGGCGCCCCGGACGCTTGCGGGGGCGGGCGTCAGGGCTTGCGGGCGACGCCCGCGTAGGCGTCCACCGCGATCGACGTGTCCGTCGTGGGCTCGGGGCGCCAGTGGGTGACCTGGGTCACCCCGGGGTCGGTGAGGGTGAGGCCGTCGAAGAAGCCGGTGATGTCCTCGACGCTGCGGACGTAGTACGGGATCGCGCCGCTCTTG
The DNA here is from genome assembly GCF_000414115.1 of Streptomyces aurantiacus JA 4570. Taxonomy (GTDB): domain Bacteria; phylum Actinomycetota; class Actinomycetes; order Streptomycetales; family Streptomycetaceae; genus Streptomyces; species Streptomyces aurantiacus_A. Next base: position 24,078 of record NZ_AOPZ01000057.1, on the reverse strand, counting down.
TTGTACGCCGCCGACGCCGCGATCATGCCCTCGCTCGTGGAGGTGGAGTCACTGATCACCAGGGCGCTGCCGGACGGCAGGCCCACCATGAGGCGGTCGACCAGGTCCTTGGCCTGCTCGTACGAGGACACGTGGCCCAGGGTGTTGAGGATCATGAGGGCCACGGGGCGGGTCAGGTCCAGGGTCTCGCCCGCCTTCGCCAGGATCGCCTCCGGCTCGTACATGTTCGCGTCGATGTACGACGTGACGCCCTCGGGCGTGCTCGTCAGGAGGGCGCGGGCGTGGGCCAGGACCAGCGGGTCGTTGTCCACGTACACGATGCGGGAATCGGGTGCGACGCGCTGCGCGACCTCGTGGGTGTTGTCGGCGGTCGGCAGGCCCGTGCCGATGTCCAGGAACTGGCGGATGCCTTGCTCCCCCGCCAGGTGGCGGACCGCCCGGCCGAGGAAATGGCGGCTCGTGCGGGCCACGTCGACCAGACCCGGGAAGATCTCCTTGATCTGGTCGCCGAGCTCGCGGTCCTTCTCGTAGTTGTCCTTGCCGCCCACGAAGTAGTTCCAGAAGCGCGCCGAGTGCGGCTTGCTCGTGTCGATCCGTGCGCGTATCTCGGCGGACGAGTCGAGTCTGGGGTCGGAGTCTGAGACTGACACGGGGACCTCCTGCGGGGCGTCGGCCATGGGCCGTTCGATCACTCACCGGCAACGTAGGGCAACTTAGCAAGTGTTCGGCAGGTCAGGAGGGTTGCGGGGGGTACTACGGCTTCGGCTCCTGCATCGTCGCGCAGTGGATCCCGCCGCCGCCCCCCATCAGGCGGTCCACGTCCAGCTGGATCACCTCTCGGTCCGGGAAGGCCGCGGCCAGTGCCCTGCGGGCGCCCTCGTCCGTCCTCCGGTCGCCGAACTGGGCCGTGATCACCGCGCCGTTCACCACATGGAAGTTGAGGTAGGAGTCGAGGAAGGTCGGCGCCGTCGAGCGGATCTCGGTCGGGCCCTCGATCTTGATGACGCGCAGGCGGCGGCCCCGGGCGTCCGTCGCGCGGGACAGGATCGCGAGCTGCTCGCGGGCGTCCCGCGCCCAGATGTCCTCGCGGTCCGCCGGGGGCACCTGGACCATCACCACGCCGGGACGCACGAAGCGCGACGTGGCGTCGATGTGGTCGTCGGTGATGTCCTCGCCCTTGATGCCTGGGGCCCAGATCATCTTCCGGGCGCCGTACGCCCGCAGCACCTCCGCCTCGATCCGGTCACGGGTCTTGCCGGGGTTGCGGTTGGCGTTGACCAGGCTGCTCTCCGTCGCCATGACGGTGCCGACGCCGTCCGTCTCGATGCCGCCGCCCTCGCCCACGAAGCCCGCCCGCGTGAAGTCGCACTGCGTGAACTCGGCTACCGCGCGCGCCACTTGGGCGTCCCTGCGGTGCCGCTGCTTGCCGCCCCAGCCGTTGAAGCCCAGGCCGACCGCGTCCATCCGGCCCGCCCCGTCGCTCCGGAACACCGCGCACGTGTCCCGCATCCACAGGTCGTCCGTCGGGATGGAGTCGAGCACCGTCACCTTCCGGCCGCACTGGGCCCGGGCCCGCGCCGCCTCCCGCCGGTCCGGCGCGCAGAGGATCACGGGTTCGTACGCCGCCACGGTGCGGGCGACCAGCGCGATGTCGCGTTGCACGCCCGCCAGGTGGTCGCCCCAGACCGCGTCGCTCGTCGGCCAGGACATCCAGGTGCGCCGGTGCGGGGCCTCGTCGGCCGGGACCGTCCAGCGCCGGCGGGCGCTGTGCGTCGGGTTTCCCGGCGTCCCCGCCTCCGCCTGGCACGCCGTGGCGGTCAGGGCGAGGGCAGCCGTGCCCGCGCCGGTGGCCTTGAGGACTCCTCGACGGGTGGGGTGCGGCTCGTTCACGCGTACGTACCTCCGGGCAGCGGGCGTAAGGGTGCGCCACCCACTCTGGCCCTGACTGAAATTTCAGTCAAGTTTTCGCTCGGCGCGGTGCCCGGATCCACCTCGTACGGAGTGCACCGGAGGGTCGTACAGAGGCGCCCGGAGACCGGGACAGCCCCTAGCGCTCCCCCAGCTCCAGCGCGAACGCCTCCCCCAGCAGGGCCCGCGCCCGGGCCAGCTCCATCGAGCCCGCGAGCCAGCGGTCGCTCAGGCCCTCCACCAGGGCCGTCAGGCGTTCCGCCGCGGCGGGGGCGGCCACGTCGTCGCGTACCGTGCCCGCGTCCTGCGCCTTACGGATCAGGTCGGCCGCGTACTCCACCCACTCGGCCGTCGCCCGGCTCAGCTGCTCCCGCAGTTCCGGGTCGAACTTGGCGCTCGCCTGGAACTCGCCCCACGCGGTGCTGTTCTCCACCACCTCGGGGTCGTCCCGCAGCTCCAGGAGCAGCATCTCCTCCAGGTGGGCGCGGGGGTCGGCGGCGGGGCTCGCGGCGGGTTCCGTGTAGCGCTCGGCGCGGTCGTTGATGAAGGCGAGGGTGCGGCGCATGAGGCCCGCGCGGTCGCCGAAGTGGTAGTAGATGAGGCCGGTCGAGACGGACGCCTCGGCCGCCAGCTCCTCCACACGCAGGCCGCGCACCCCGCTGCGGGCGATGAGGCGGGTGGCGGCTTCGAGGATCTGGGTCTGGCGCTTGGACACGCGGCAACGATAACCGCGGGCGGGCGGGCCGGTGGGCGGCCCACCACTCCCGTCGGCGGGCCCGCGACAGCCCCGTACTCAGCCCCGTCACTCACCCCGCCCGAGTATCCGTACGGATGCCCCTTCCCCCGCCCGCGGCGACGCTGGCGTACATGAAGAAACCTCTGCGGAACCTCAAGTGGGCAGTGCTGCGGGGCCTGTTGGGCACGGTCGGGCGGGCCTCGCGGGGCATCCGGATCGGCTACCGGTACGGCTTCGACAGCGGCACGATGCTCGACTACGTGTACGTGAACCGCGCGCACGGCGCCCTCGGCGTCGGCCGCGTCATCGACCGCGTCTACCTGAACGCGGTCGGCTGGCGCGCCATCCGCGCCCGGCGCGAGCTCCTCCAGGACGTCCTGCGCGAGCAGCTCGGCCGGCGGCCCGGCCGCGAGGTCACCGTGCTCGACGTGGCCGCCGGGCCCGGCCGCTACCTCCAGGAACTGGCCGCCGAGTACGGGCCCCGCCGGGTGCGGGTGCTCTGCCGGGACCTGGCGGAGGCCGGGCTGCGGCAGGGCGAGCGGCTGGCGCGGGCGCGCGGGATCACCAACATCTCGTACGAGACCGGGGACGCCCTCGACCCCAAGGCGCCGGACACCGGCGCGCCCGACGTCATCGTGGTGTCCGGGCTCTACGAGCTGCTGCTCGACGACGACGCGATCCGGGCCTCGATCGAGCGGCTGCGCGGGCTGCTCGCGCCGGGCGGCACCCTCGTCTTCACCACCCAGACCCGCCATCCGCAGCTCGACTTCATCGCCAACGTACTGCCCAACCGGGACGGGCAGTTGTGGGTGATGAAGTGCCGGGACGTCGCCGAGACGGAGGGGTGGGCGCGGGCGGCCGGGTTCGGGGAGGTGACCAGCCGGCGGGAGGAGGTCGGGCTGTTCACGGTGACGGTGTGCGGCGGGCGGTGAGGGCTCGGGACGGCGGGGTTCTGGACGGGCGAGGCTCGGGCTCGGCGGGGCAGGGGGCCACAGGTCGCGTTACGCCGATGTCTTCTTTCTCGCCGTCGTCGACTTCTTCGCTGTGGTCGTCTTCTTCGTCGTGGTCGACTTCTTCGCCGTCGCCGTCTTACTCGCTTTACTCGCTGTGGTCGTCTTCTTCGCTGTCGTCGACTTCGCGCTGCTCTTCTTGGCGGTGCCCTTCTTCGCGGTGCTCTTCTTCGGAGCCGCCGAAGTGGACTTCGCGGCCGTCTTGGCCGTCGACTTCTTGCCGCCCACCTGCTTGGGCGCCGCCGGGGCCGACTTGCGGGACGAGGACGCCGAGGACGCCGAGGACGCCGAGGACTTCGCGGAGCCGGAGCGGCGGGACCTGAGCGGCGTGACCTCGGCGTCCTCGCCCTCCGCCGCCTTCCCCCCGGCCTTCGCGCCGCGCCCCGAACGGGCGGCGCGGACGCTGCTCTCCAGCGCGGCCATCAGGTCGATGACCTTGCCGCCGCCCTCGTCGGCCGCGGGTGCCGGGGCGGTGGTCTCGCCGCCCTCCAGCTTCGCGGTGATCATCTCCTCGACCGCCTCGCGGTAGTCGTCGTGCAGGGAGTCCAGGTCGACCTCGCCGAGGGTGTCCATCAGGGCGTCCGCCAGGTCCAGTTCGGCGTCGCGGATCTTCACGTCGGTGTCCGGCGCGACGGTGTCGGTGGCGCGGATCTCGTCCGGCCACAGCAGGCCGTGCATGGCGATCACGTCGTCGACGACCCGCAGCATGCCGAGCCGTTCGCGGCCGCGCAGCGCGAACTTCGCGACGGCCACCTTCTGGCTGCGCTTCAGCGCCTCGCGCAGCAGGGTGTACGGCTTGGCGGCCGGTACTCCATTGGCGGTCAGGTAGTACGCGGTGTCCATCTGGAGGGGGTCGATGGTGTCCGCCGGGACGAACGCGACGATCTCGATGGTCTTCGCGGTCGGGATCGGCAGCGCGGCCAGGTCGTCCTCCGTGATCGGGATGACCGAGCCGTCCGCGTCCTCGTACCCCTTGCCGATCTCCGCGGTCGGGACCTCGTGGTCCTCCAGCTCGCACACCTTGCGGTAGCGGATGCGGCCGCCGTCCTCCACATGGATCTGGCGGAAGGAGATCGCGTGGTTCTCCGTGGCGTTCACGAGCTTGATCGGGATGCTGACCAGGCCGAAGGAGATGGCGCCGTTCCAGATGGACCGCATGTGGAGCACCTTTCGGCACGTTCCTGTGGGCGTTTCATGCCATTTTCGTGGGATTCTCATCGTATGTCGCCGATCACCGAGGTGGAGGGGCGAAGGCTCTCGCTCAGCAACCTGGACAAGGTGCTGTATCCGGCGAGCGGCTTCACCAAGGGCGAGGTGCTGCACTACTACGCCACCGCCGCCGAGGTGCTGCTCCCCCATTTGCGCGACCGCCCCGTCTCCTTCCTCCGCTTCCCGGACGGGCCCGAGGGTGAGCGCTTCTTCGCCAAGAACGTGCCGCCGGGTACGCCCACGTGGGTGCGGACGGCCGAGGTGCGGCGGTCGGACGGGGTCTCTCGGCAGATCCTCGTGCAGGACCTGCCCACGCTGATGTGGGCGGCGAACCTGGTCACGGAGTTCCACACGCCGCAGTGGCGGGCGGACGCGCCCGGGCTCGCCGACCGGCTCGTGCTCGACCTCGACCCCGGGCCGCCCGCGGGCGTCGTGGAGGCGTGCGAGGCGGCTCTGTGGCTGCGGGAGCGGCTGGTGGGCGACGGGTTCGAGGTGTACGTCAAGACGTCCGGCAGCAAGGGGCTGCACATCCTGGTGCCATTGCGGCCGGCTCCGAGCGCGGATGTCACCGCGTACGCGAAGGGGCTCGCCGTGGCGGCGGAGCGGGCGCTTCCGCGGCTTGTGGTGCATCGGATGACGCGGAGTCTGCGGCCCGGGAAGGTGTTCGTCGACTTCAGCCAGAACGCTGCCGCGAAGACGACGGCCACGCCGTATACGTTGCGGGCGCGGGCCGAGCCCACGGTGTCCACGCCGGTGACGTGGGAGGAGGTCTCCGCGTGCGCCGACCGCCGGGAGGCGGGGCTGCTGGTGTTCCTCGCCCCCGAGGTGGGGCCTCGGATCGAGCGGTACGGGGATTTGCTGGGGCCGTTGCTGGACCCGGGGCGGGGCGGGGTGCTGCCCCCTGCGGGGTAGCGCCGCGGAGCGGCGGGGTCAGATGCGGTGCCAGGTGTGGCGGTCGCGGGCCAGGGCGTGCAGGGCCTCGATGTCGGCCGGCTTGAGGACCCCGCCCGCCCGGGCCAGGGCGGCCAGATCGTGCTCTAGGAGCACGCGTACCTCCCGCGGCGGCGCCGCGACATCGACGTCCACCGCCCCCACGGGCACAAGCACCGCCCGCACCTCAGCCGTCAGCGCGAACGACGCGCGCCCCGCGTCCGCCCGCAGATCCCGCAGCAGCGGCACCGCCCGCCCCCGCCCCACCGCCACCATCGGGTCGGCCACCCGCACCCGCTGCCTGCGCGCCGGCACGGAACGTACGCAGAAGAGACCGCCGGGGCCGATGAGGAGGTGGTGAATGCGTGCGCCGCCGGGGAGGCCGATCGAGTGCAGGGTGTGCCAGCCGCCCGCGTCGAGGCCGTCCAGCGCGTCACCGACGGCCGTCTCCGCCGCGAGCGCCCGGTGCCGCGGATCGGACCGCAGCCTGCGCGCGGGCGGCGGATCGCGGTCGATGGCTATGCGCAGCGCCTCGCCGGGCCGGTTCGGCGCGAGGTCGTCGTCCGGGTGCAGCGTGAGCCGGGCCAGCTCGGCCGGGGTCGGCACGGGCGGCGGCCCCACCGTGACGTTCCCCGTCAGGAAGGGGGCCAGGACGTGCAGCACGTCGGCCTCACGGTCGGCGTTCAGCAGGTTCACCCGGGCGGTGTCCCTGTCGTACCAGGCCACGTTCCTGCCGTCCGGTCGGCAGACGTACAGCCGTTCCTGACCGTGCCTCCATGCCGGTACGACGCGCAGTCCACTCATGCCCCATCACCCCATGACCATGGGAGCAGCCCGGACGCCGCTCCGGCAAGAACCTGACGGCGCCCCACGGAAGTTGATGCCAATTCGCCCTGCGTTCGCCACCCCGGGCGAGGTCTTTACGCCACGTCACCGCCCGTCCCGTAACGGCACCCCCCGCACAGCTATGGCGCCTCGTTACAAACTCGCCGAATCGCCGCAATGGGGGACATCTAGCTTCGTACGTGTCACTGACCGCCCCCGGTCGACGGTCACCCCGCAGGGGGCAGCACCCCACCCCGCCCCGCGCGCCACGCGCACATCGCCCGCCCCGAGGAGCCCCCGTGACCGCCCCCGCCAGACACCTCGCCGCCGCCGCGGCCCTCACCGCCGTCATCGGGCTCGGCCTCATCGCCTGCGGGCAGGGCGGCGGCTCCGGCGGCGCCGCCCCCGGCGTCACCGTCAAGAACTCCGTGGCCGAGCAGACCGGACAGGCCAGGCAGGCGCCGCTGCCGCTGAAGGAGTCCAGGCCGACCGGGCTGCGGATCCCGGCCGCGGGCGTGGACGCCAAGGAGATGCTCGACCTCGGCATCGGCGCGGACGGCGAGCTGGAGGTGCCGCCCGCCTCCCGGGGCGAGGTGCCCGGCTGGTGGACCGGCGGGGTCACACCCGGCCAGAAGGGCCCGGCGGTCCTGGTCGCGCACTACGACACGGCGAACGGTCCCGCGCTGCTGCGGAACGTCGCGAAGGTCGGGGTCGGCGACAAGATCATGGTGCCGCGTGCGGACGGTTCCACGGCGACGTTCGCGGTCCGTGAGATCCAGCAGGTCGGCAAGGAAGACTTTCCAACCCATAAGGTGTACGGGGCGACCGCCCGCCCGGAGCTGCGCCTGCTGACCTGCGGCGGCCCGATCAAGGACGGTCACCGGACCGACAACATCATCCTCTACGCCGACCTCGTGCGCTGAGTACGCCCCCGGGCCTGCCGGGGCCGGGCTCGCGTGCCCACCGGCCATCGCAAGCAGGAGTGCAGTTGAACCGCAGCCGCAGCTCGCGAGGGCGCGGCCCCCGCGGGCGCCGCGCGCTCGCCACGGCCGTCTTCGCGCTGGCCGCGGCCGCGCTCGCCGCGGGCTGCGGCGACCCGGGCGACCTGCGGGGCGCGGGCTCGACGCCGACAGCGGTCGGCCCCACCCGGCTGTGGCCGGACCTGCCGCCCGCGTCCTCACCGCTCGGTGACTACGGGACGGCGGACACCGAGGAGGTCAAGGGCGTGCCGGTGCCCGGAGGCGACCTGCGCAAGGTGAACCCGGTCGACATCGTGCGGGCGCAGGCCGCCGCACACCCCGACGACTACTCAGGGCCCTCCGCGCTCTACAAGGAGACCGCGGACGCCCTGAAGAACTGCGGCAAGAAGAACGAGGCCAAGGAGTGCCCCGTCCTCAAGGCGTACTACCGCGATTTCACCGGCGACGGCAAGGACGACGTGGTCATCGGCATCCGCATGCCCGAGGAGCAGCTGGCCATCCGCGTCTACGCGATGGAGAAGGGGCACCTGACCCAGATCATGGGCACGTCCGACGCGGTGCTCGGCATCGAGCTCGCCGGGCGCGATCTGGTGCTGCGCGCGGTCTCCGACATCCCGGGCTACGAGTACCGCACGGCCTGGTCCTGGGACCGGCACCAGCGCGCGATGCTGCCGACGCGCGACGAGTTCCTGCGTTCCTCGGACGCGCCCCGGCCCAAGGGCGGCCGCAGCCCGCTGCCCCAGCCGACCGAGGGCCCCCGCCTGGAGGGCCCGAGCCCGGGCGCGCGGCCGAGCTCCGAGGAATCCGTGGACGGCGGGGACTCCGGAGGCACCGGGGACTCTGCGGACTCCAGCGGCTCCGGCGGCTCCACCGGCGAGGGCTCATGACGGGCGACGGCGCGGCTCCCCGCCGCCCGCGGCTGCCGCTGCGCCTGCCCGCCTGGACCGCGACGCTGACCTGGAAGGCCGCGGTGTTCATCACCGTGATGTGCTGCGCGCTCGCGGCGCTGCTCGGCATACTCGTGCACGTCGCGGTGACCAACCAGACCGTGGGCCAGGCCCGCGACCGCGCCCTGACCCGGCTCGACGACGCCACCAAGCAGTACGAGGCGGGCGGCAGGCTCGACCCCGGCGCGGGCATCGACCCGCCAGGGCTGCCCGGGGCGCTGCGCGACCTCGCGGTCGGCGGGGAGCGCGGCACGATGGTCGGCGACCGCGACGACCGGCCGACGGTCTGGGCCGCGGGGCCCGCGGACGGCGGGCGCGCCATCGCCGTCCAGGTGGACTACGCGCAGGGCGCCCGCACCATCGACGGCCTCGACCGCGCGATCCTCGGCTCGTCGGTGCTCGCCATCGGGGCGACGCTGCTCGTCGGCTCGTTCGCGGTGACGCGCGTGACGCGGCGCCTGCACCAGACGGCCCGGGTCGCGCGGCGCATCAGCGTCGGCGACCTCGACGCCCGCGTGAACGACCCGCGCACGCGGGACGCCGACCGCCATCAGGACGAGGTGGCCACGGTGTCCGGCGCCCTGGACACCATGGCGTCGTCGCTGCAGGGCAAGCTCCTGAGCGAGCAGCGGTTCACCGCCGACGTCGCGCACGAGCTGCGGACGCCGCTGACCGGCCTGCACGCCGCCGCCGAACTGCTGCCGCCGGGCCGCCCCACCGAGCTGGTCCAGGACCGCGTCGCCGCGCTGCGCACGCTCACCGAGGACCTCCTGGAGATCTCCCGCCTCGACTCGCGCAGCGAACGCGTCGACGTCGACGCGGTCCGCCTCGCTCCACTGGCCGAGCGGGTCGTACGGGCTTCGGGGGCCGACGTGGAGCTGCGGATCGTACGGGACATCGTGGTCGACACGGACGGGCGGCGCCTGGAGCGGGTGCTCGGGAATCTCGTCGGGAACGCCCTCAAGCACGGGGCTCCGCCGGTGTCCTTGACGGTGGACGGGCCCGTGATCACCGTGCGGGACCACGGGCCGGGCTTCCCCGACTACCTCGTGGAGCACGGGCCGCAGCGCTTTCGTACGGAGGGTACGACCAAGGGCCACGGGCTCGGGCTCACCATTGCGCTGGGGCAGGCCCAGGTGGTGGGGGCGCGCCTTGAGTTCGCCAACGCGGACGGCTCCGCCGGGGCGGTGGCGGTCCTCACGCTTCCGTACGAAGACGCCGCGGGCGCCGTGGGCGAGGACTGCTGACCGGAACCGTTTCCGGCGAACGGGCGGGCGACATAACCGGACATTAGGCTCGCCGCTTGCTACGTTCCGGGCATGACCGGAACCGCAGCGGAGCCCACGCCCGTCCCCGCTGTCCGTGTCCCCCGGCGCCGCGGCACCGAGCTCGCGCTGCTCGTCGTCGCCGTCCTGCTCCCGGTGTACGGCTACTGCGACGTGGGCCTGGCGCGCGACGGCTCCGTCCCGCCCGGCGCCGCCGGTTACGGCGCGGGGCTCGGGGTGCTCGCGCTGCTCGCCCATCTGGCGGTGCGGCTGCGCGCCCCGTACGCCGATCCGCTGCTCCTGCCGATCGCCGTGCTCCTCAACGGCCTCGGCCTGGTGCTGATCTACCGGCTCGACCTGGAGACGCCCGGCGACCACGCGGCGCCCACGCAGCTCGTCTGGTCGACGGTCGGCGTCGCCCTCTTCATCGGCGTCGTGTTCTTCCTGCGCGACCACCGCGTGCTCCAGCGGTACGCGTATCTGTCCGTGGTCACGGCGCTCGTCCTGATGATCGTGCCGATCTTCTTCCCCGCGGTGAACGGCGCCCGCATCTGGATCCGGATCGGCGGATTCTCCATCCAGCCCGGCGAGTTCGCGAAGATCCTGCTCGCCGTCTTCTTCGCCAGCTACCTCGCGGCCAACCGCAACGCCCTCGCGTACACGGGCCGCACGGTGTGGAAGTTCAAGCGGCTGCAACTGCCCACAGGGCGGGTGCTCGGGCCGATCGTGGCGATCTGGCTGCTGAGCGTGGGAGTCCTCGTGCTGGAGCGTGACCTCGGCACCTCGCTGCTGTTCTTCGGGCTGTTCGTGATCCTCCTGTACGTCGCCACCGGCCGCACCGGCTGGATCGCCGTCGGGCTGCTGCTCGCGGCGGTCGGGGCGTTCGCCGTCGGTTCGCTGGAGCCGCACGTGCACAGCCGGGTGCAGGACTGGCTGCACCCGTTCGCGTCCATCGACGCGGGCGAGGGGCCGAACCAGCTCGCCCAGTCGCTGTTCGCGTTCGCGGCCGGCGGGCTGCTCGGCACCGGCCTCGGGGACGGGCACTCCATCCTCATCGGCTTCGCCGCGAAGTCGGACTTCATCCTGGCGACGGCCGGCGAGGAGCTGGGGCTCACCGGGCTCACCGCGATCTTCCTGCTGTACGCGCTTCTCGTGGAGCGCGGCTACCGGGCCGGGCTCGCCCTGCGTGACCCGTTCGGGCGGCTGCTCGCGATCGGGCTCGCGTCGATCGTGGCGCTCCAGGTGTTCGTGATCGCGGGCGGGGTGACGGGGCTCATCCCGCTGACCGGGATGGCCATGCCGTTCCTGGCGCAGGGCGGTTCGTCCGTCGTGACCAACTGGATCATCGTGGCGCTGCTCATCCGGGTGAGCGATTCGGCGCGCGCCCAGCCTCTTCCCCGGGAGCGGGCGTGACCAAGTACATCCGCCGGGCCGCCGCGTTCTGCGCGCTGCTCCTGGTGGCGCTGCTGGTCAACGCCAGCCGCGTCCAGGTCGTCGACTCGGGGACGTACGACGACAATCCCGCCAACCGCCGCCAGGCCATCACCCGCTTCGACCAGCCGCGCGGCGACATCCTGGTGGACGGCCGGGCCGTCACCGGCTCCCGGGACACCGGCGAGCAGCTCCGCCACGAACGGACGTACCGCAACGGCCCGTTGTACGCCCCGGTGACCGGCTTCGCCTCGCAGGTGTACGGCACCACGTTCCTGGAGCACGCCGAGGACGACGTCCTCTCCGGCACCGACCCCATGCTCGCCCCCCTGCCCCTGTGGAACGACATCACCCGCGCCCAGAACCCCGGCGGCAAGGTCGTCACCACCATCAAGGCGGCCGTGCAGCAGGCCGCCCACGCCGGTCTCGGCGGCAAGAAGGGCGCCGTGGCCGCGCTCGACCCGGCCACCGGCGAGGTCCTGGCCCTGGTCTCCACACCCTCGTACGACCCCGAACGCCTCTCCGGCACCAGCACCGCCGTCACCGACGCCTGGGCCGAGCTGAACGCCGACCCCGACAAGCCGATGCTCAACCGCGCGCTCAGCCAGACCTATCCGCCGGGCTCCACGTTCAAGGTGGTGACGGCGGCCGCCGCGCTCGATGCGGGCGGGATCGACGACCTGGACGCGCCGACGGAGTCCCCCGACCCGTACACCCTGCCCGGCACCTCGACCAGCCTGGCCAACGAGGTCGAGGGGTGCGCGGACGCGAGCCTGCGGTACGCCTTCCAGTGGTCCTGCAACACCGTCTTCGCCAAGCTGGGCGTCGACACGGGGCAGGACGCCCTGGCGGGCACCGCGAAGAAGTTCGGCTTCGACACCCCGGGCCTGAAGATCCCCTCGCCGGTGGCCACCAGCACCTTCGACACCTCCATGGACGACGCCCAGCTCGCCCTGTCCGCCATCGGCCAGTACGACACCCGCGCCACGCCCCTGCAGATGGCGATGGTCTCGGCGGCGGTCGCGGGCGGCGGCTCGGTCAAGGCGCCCCACCTGGTGGACCGGACGACCACCGACGACGGCGACACCGTCGCGTCGAGCGGCACCGAGACCCTCCGGCAGGCGATGAATCCGGGCACGGCGGTGCAGTTGCGCGAGCTGATGACGGACGTCGTCGAGGAGGGCACCGGCGCCAACGCGGCGATCGACGGCGTGACCGTCGGCGGCAAGACGGGCACCGCCCAGCACGGCATCGGCAACACGGGCACTCCGTACGCCTGGTTCATCGCCTGGGCCCAGAAGCCGGGCGACGCCGAGGCGTCGGTGGCGGTCGCCGTCGTCGTCGAGGACGCGGCGGCGGACCGCTCGGACATCAGCGGGGGCGGGAGCGCGGCGCCGATCGCGAAGGCCGTGATGGAGGCGGCGCTCAGCGGCGGTTGAGCGTGGTGAGGTCGATGTCGATGCCGAATGGGACCGTCAGCTTGAGTCGATCATGGTAGATGCCGGTCGTGGCGTACGACTTCGTGGCGGGGTCGAGTTCATAGACGTACACCACGGGCAGACCCCCGTTCTCCTCCACCCGCCAGAAGTGGCGAATGCCCGCGGCAGCGTATTTGCGGGGTTTGGTGTCCCGGTCGCGCTGCCGGGAATCAGGGGAGACCACCTCGATCGCGAGGAGCACGTCCGCCGGGAGGAGCCGAGTCCCACGAGGGCCGGTGTCGGAGTCGGCGAGAACGACCAGGACGTCGGGCTCCAGCCGATTGTGCTCGTCGAGCGTGACGGTGAACTCCCGGAAGACAGCAAGGTCGCCCGGCGCCTGGCCCATCAGGGCTTGCTCGAACAGCCGCAGCGTGAGCATGTGAAACTCAGCCTGTGGACTCACGACGACAAGGCTCCCGTCGATCAGCTCCGTGTGCGGAGGGAGATTCGGGAGCCGGTCGAGATCGTCCGCTGTCCAGCCGTCCACTGGCGGACGAACCCATTCGCACTGCTCGTACTGGCCGTCCAGCTCGTCATCGCGTGCGGCGCTCATGCGTGCTCCCATGGGGCAGACCATGCCTGGTACGCCCAGCCTACCCAGCGGGAACGCCGAACCGCCCGCCCATCGAGTGGCCGCCGCGCGCCGCGTTGACCTCAGTCCGCAGCCCCGCCCGCGGCGATCGCGTCTGCCACCTCCGCCACCCGCTCGCCCTCCTCGGCAGCAAAGCGCTCGGCGTCCAGCTTCTCCGCGATCTCCTCGTCCTGCGCCATCAGCAGGTCGAGGTTGGAGTCGCCCATCTCGAACACGCCCATGTCCACGTACGCCTGCTGGAGCCGCTTGCCCCACAGGCCGATGTCCTTGACGCAGGGCACGATGCGGCTGAACAGCAACTGCCGGAAGAGCTGGAGGTATTCGGAGCGCTCGCTGCACTCCTCGGCCTCCTTCAGCGGGATGCCGAAGTTGGTGAGGACCTCGACGCCGCGCAGCCGGTCGCGCATCAAGTAGCAGCCCTCGATGACGAATTCCTCGCGTTCGCGCAGCTCGGCGTCGGTGAGCTGCTTGTAGTAGTCGCGCAGCGCCATCCGCCCGAAGGCCACGTGCCGGGCCTCGTCCTGCATGACGTACGCGAGGATCTGCTTGGGCAGCGGCTTGTCGGTGGTGTCGCGGATCATGCCGAAGGCGGCCAGGGCGAGACCCTCGATGAGGACCTGCATGCCCAGGTAGGGCATGTCCCAGCGGGAGTCGCGCAGGGTGTCGCCGAGCAGCGCCTGGAGGTTGTCGTTGACCGGGTAGAGCATGCCGATCTTCTCGTGCAGGAAGCGGCCGTAGATCTCCGCGTGCCGGGCCTCGTCCATGGTCTGGGTGGCGGAGTAGAACTTCGCGTCCAGGTCCGGCACCGACTCCACGATGCGCGCCGCGCACACCATCGCGCCCTGCTCGCCGTGCAGGAACTGGCTGAACTGCCAGGAGGCGTAGTGCTTGCGCAGCTCGCCGCGCTCGGCCGCGTTCATCCGGTCCCAGTGCCGGGTGCCGTAGATCGACATGGCCTCGTCGGGGGTGCCGAGCGGGTCGAGGGGGTCGACCTCCAAGTCCCAGTCGATGCGCTTGGACCCGTCCCACTGCTTGTCCTTGCCCTTTTGGTAGAGGTTGAGCAGGCGCTCGCGGCCCTCGTCGTATTCCCAGCTGAAGCGGGCGGCGCCGGTGGCGGGCACCTGCCAGGCGAGGGGGTCCCGGTCGGGGGCGCCCTGGTCGTGACCGGCCTTGACGTACAGATCGCGCGTAGACACTGACGGCTCCTCGCGAGTCTCGGCGGCCCCCGCTGCCGCGCAACCGCCGCACAGGGGTGGCTTCTTGGCAGGCTCACACGGTGGTAGATGCCGGGTCAACAAGTCGTGCGCAAGGGATTGACGGCCTTGCTGACAAGCAGTCTCATAAGAGGTGACCGCCGGTAACCCGTTCAGACGCCAGGAGACACGATGACGACCGTGACCGAAGACACCGAGCTCTCAGGTCTCCGGGACGCGCTCGGCCTGCTCAAGGACCGGGAACAGGTGGCTCTGCGACTGCTCGAGTCCTCCGCCAGGCACTCCTTCGACCCGGACAAGGAGCTCGACTGGGACGCGCCCGTCGAGGACGGCAAGTGGTTCTGGCCGCCGGAGCTCGTCTCGCTCTACGACACCCCGCTGTGGAAGCGGATGTCCGAGGAACAGCGCATGGACCTCGCCCGGCACGAGGCGGCCTCGCTCGCCTCGCTCGGCATCTGGTTCGAGATCATCCTCATGCAGCTCCTCGTGCGGCACATCTACGACAAGTCCGTGACCAGCGCGCATGTGCGGTACGCGCTCACGGAGATCGCCGACGAGTGCCGCCACTCGATGATGTTCGCCCGCATGATCCAGAAGGGCGGGGCGCCCACGTACCCCGTCACGAAGCTCAACCACAACCTCGCCCGCATCCTCAAGACGGTCTCCACCACCCCCGGCTCCTTCGCCTGCACCCTGCTCGGCGAGGAGATCCTCGACTGGATGCAGCGCCTGACGTTCCCCGACGAGCGCGTGCAGACCATCGTGCGCGGCGTGACCCGCATCCACGTGGTGGAGGAGGCCCGCCATGTGCGGTACGCCCGCGAGGAGTTGCGGCGCCAGATGGTGACCGCGCCGCGCTGGGAGCGCGAACTGACCCGGATCAGCAGCGGCGAGGCCGCCCGCGTCTTCTCCATCGCCTTCGTCAACCCGCAGGTCTACACCGACGTCGGCCTCGACCGCCGCGAGGCCCTGGCCCAGGTCAAGGCGAGCGGCCACCGCCGCGAGGTCATGCAGACCGGCGCCAAGCGCCTGACGGACTTCCTGGACGACATCGGGGTGATGCGGGGGGTCGGGCGGCGGCTGTGGAAGTCGTCGGGGCTGCTCGCATGATCTGCCACGCCGCGGCCACGGAAAGCGACTGACGGCCACGCGGCGGAGCCGCAAATCGACACAGCCTGGACGACATCGGGGTGATGCGGGGGGTCGGGCGGCGGCTGTGGAAGTCGTCGGGGCGGCGGCGGCTGTGGAAGTCGTCGGGGCTGCTGGCGTAGGCGCCGCACACTGACTCTTCGTACGAAAACACGGTTACGCTGCGGGACATGACCTCAGCCGTCGGCCCCACCCGCGCGTACCGGCGCCTCAGCGTCGAGGAGCGCAAGAGCCAGCTGCTCGAAGCCGCCCTGACCCTCTTCGCGCACCGCGCCCCCGAGGAGGTCTCGCTCGACGACGTCGCGGAGGCCGCCGGGGTGTCGCGGCCCCTGGTGTACCGCTACTTCCCCGGCGGCAAGCAGCAGTTGTACGAAGCCGCGCTGCGCACGGCCGCCGACGATCTTGAGCAGTGCTTCGCCGAACCGCAGGACGGCCCGCTGACCCGGCGCCTGGGCCGCGCCATCGACCGCTATCTCGCCTTCGTCGACCAGCACGACGCCGGGTTCAGCGCGCTGCTCCAGGGCGGCAGCGTCATCGAGACCTCGCGCACCACCGCCATCGTCGACGGAGTGCGCCGCTCGGCCGCCGCGCACATCCTCGCCCACATGGAACTGCCCGAGCCGCCGGGGCCGCGGCTGCGGATGACCGTCCGGATGTGGATCACCGCGGTCGAGGCGGCCTCCCTGATCTGGCTCGACGAGGACAAGCAGCCGCCG
The DNA here is from genome assembly GCF_000414115.1 of Streptomyces aurantiacus JA 4570. GTDB lineage: Bacteria > Actinomycetota > Actinomycetes > Streptomycetales > Streptomycetaceae > Streptomyces > Streptomyces aurantiacus_A. The sequence goes on along the minus strand of NZ_AOPZ01000057.1, from coordinate 7,688 downwards.
CTGGACGAGCTGCGCGACTGGCTGGTCGAGCAGTTCGTGGCCCAGATCGCGGCCACGGCCGGGCGCGACCCGCAGACGGCGGCCGTGGTCCGCCGCGCGCTGGCCCTGGAGAGCGCGGACGGCCCGGTGGGCGAGCTGGCCCGGCGGGTGCTTCCGGTGGTGGCGGAGGCGGGGCATCTCCTGTGAGGAGGTGACACTGGTGCCGTGAAGAGTGAAGACACCCCCTTCGTGGGCGGGCCCCTCGACGGCCGCGTGCTCCCGGTCCTGCTCGGCCCGACCGGCCACCCGCCGAAGGTGTACCGCGTCCCGGTCCCGGACGACGCGGGCGGCGAGCCCACAGTCCTCGTGTACCGGCGGGTGCCGGCGGGCGCCGCGCGCCGGTTCGGGCTGCACCCCGGCTGGAAGTACGAGTACTCCGAGAACGGCACAGCCGGCCGCGGCGACGAGGGCGGCTTCCGGAACCTGAAGTGGCCCTGGTCGAAACCGAGCGGCGGGCGCAACCTGCCGCGCCGGGGAGACCTGGACGAGTGACCTCATTGCGCCGGGCGCCCGTCCCCGGCGGGCGGCCCGCGCGCGGGCGCCCGAAGCTCGCGGTGCGCGGCGGAAGGACCGCCCCGCACCGGGAGGTGATGACGTGTCAGGAAGGTTGCTGCGCTGGGTGTGCACCGGATCGGCGCTCTCCGCGCTGGTCACGGCCCCATTCCTGGCTCCCCTGCCACTGATCCCCGCATCCGTGGCACACGCGGCGCCCGGCCCCGGCGAACGCCCCGTGGCCCGGCTCCTGACGGACCTTCAGCGCCTGTACCGGCAGGCCGAGGAGTCGACGGAGACGTACAACGCCACCGAGGAGAAGCTGAAGGACCAGCGCCGCCGGGTCGACGGCCTCAACCGCGGCCTGGCGAAGGCCCGGGCCTCGGCCCACGACGGCAAGGGCGCCGCCGGCCGCCTGGCCCGCCAGCAGTACCAGACCGGCACCATGGAGATCTCCTCGCACGTACGCCTCCTCCTCGCCCGCGACCCGCAGGGCGCCCTCGACCAGCGTCACGTCGTCGGCCGCGCCGCCGCCGAGCGGGCCGCGGCCGTCACCCGGCTCGTCGAGGGCGAGAAGAAGGCCGACGGCCTCGCCCGGGCGGCGCGGCGCGCCCTCGCCACGCAGACGTCCCTCGCCCAGCGGCAGAAGCAGGCGCGGGACACCGTGCGTGCGCGGCTGCGGGAGGTCGAGGAGCTGCTCGCCTCGCTCTCCGCCGAGCAGGTGGCCGCGCTGGGGCGGGCCGAGGAGTCCGGCGCCGAGCGCGCCCAGCGCCGGCTCGTCGCCTCCGGGGCGCTCGGGGCGCCCGCCGGGGCGGGGCGGGCGCCGTCCGCCCGCGGGGAGCGGGCCCTGCGGTACGCCGTCAAGCAGATCGGGAAGCCGTACGCGTGGGGGGCCGAGGGGCCCTCCGCCTTCGACTGTTCCGGGCTCACCCAGCGGGCCTGGGGGGTGGCCGGGCGCGGGATCCCCCGGACCAGCCAGCAGCAGTGGGCCCGGCTGCCTCGGGTCCCCTTGCGGCAGCTGCGGCCCGGTGACCTGGTCGTGTACTTCCCGAAGGCCACGCATGTCGCGATCTACCTCGGCCGCGGCAAGGTCGTCCACGCGCCTCGGCCCGGGGCCCGGGTCAAGGTCTCCCCGCTCGCCTCGAACCCCGTCCTCGGCGCGGTACGGCCCGATCCTCGGGCCACGCCCCTCTCCGACTACCGTCCGCCGCGGTTGCCGGCGGGGGCGACGAAGGGGGCGGACCGGGGGTGGGCGGGGTAGCCCTGGCGGGGGCTCCCCGAGCCCGCCCCTTCCCGCTGCATCGATTAGCGGCTCCGCCGCGGCCGCTTCGCGGCTCGTCCTCAAACGCCGGACGGGCTGTACTGGGGCTACGCAGCCGCGGCCGCCCCCGCCACATACGCCTCCGCCAGCTCCGCCTCGTAGAAGTAGTTTTCGAAGTCCCCGGGATCGTTGAACCCGTTGGCGAAGCGGTCGGCGACGGGCTGGAGTTCACCCGCGGCACCGAGCAGGTTGAGGACATGCTCCGGCGGCGGCGACAGCATCGCGTTGGTCCACTTGGTCACATGCTGAGCCGTGCCCCAGTACCGGTCGAACGCACCCTGCATCCACTCCGCGTCGAAGGGCCGGTCCCCATGACCGACGATCGACGACAGGTAGGAAGCCGCGCACTTGGACGCGGAGTTGGACCCCTGTCCGGTGATGGGGTCGTTGGCGACGACGACGTCACCGACGCCGAGGACGAGCCCGCCCCCGGGCAGCCGCCCGACGGGCTTGCGCACGGTGGGCGCGTACCGCCCGGCCAACGTGCCACCCGCGTCGGTGAGTTCGACCTTGGTGGCGCGCGCGTACTCCCAGGGCAGGAACTTCTCCAGGAGTTCGAGGGTGAGCGCGAGGTGCTCGCCGGGGTCCTTCACGCCCTGGAAGACGTCGAGCGGCCCACCCGGGATGCCCTCCCAGAAGAGGATGTCGGCGCGGCCGGACGTGGTGAACGTCGGCATGACGAAGAGTTCGCCGACACCGGGCACCAAGTTGCAGCGCACCGCGTCGAATTCGGGGTGCTCGGGACGCGGCCCAAGCCCGTGGACGTACGCCACGGCCAGCGCCCGCTGCGGCGCGTCGAACGGCGACCGCGCGGCGTCCCGCTCGAACATCGACACCAGCTCGCCCTTGCCCGCGGCGACCAGGACGAGGTCGTACGTACGGGAGAAGTAGTCCAGGTCGGAGACCGCCGCGCCGTGGATGACGAGCTGCCCGCCGCGCTGCGCGAACGTCTCCATCCAGCCGGCCATCTTGACCCGCTGGTCGACGGACTGCGCGTAGCCGTCGAGCCTGCCGACCCAGTCGATGACGCGAGTGCCCTCTTTTGCGTCGGACGCCGTGGGTCCGGCGACCGAGACCCCCACGCCTTCGATCCTCGGGGCCTGGGACTCCCAGAAGTTCAGGCCCAGGTCACGCTCGTGCTGGAGTGCCGTGTGGAACATGCACTGCGTCGACATGACCCGGCCGGACCGGATCTCGTCCGCCGTCCGGTTGGACATCAGCGTGACCTCGTACCCCTGCGACTGGAGTCCGAGGGCGATCTGGAGGCCGGACTGACCGGCTCCGACGATGAGTATCTTGCGCATGGGCTGAAGAATCCTTCTGTCTGTTCAGTGCTACTCGCTGTTCAGTGCTACTCGGGGCTGACGTCCAGCGCGTGTCCCACCAGCGCGAGCAGCGACTCGATCGCCGAGATCCGCTGCCGCGCGTCCATGATCAGGACGGGGATGTGCGCGGGCACCGTCAGCGCCTCGCGGACGTCCTCCGCCTCGTACCGCTCGGTGCCCTCGAAGTGGTTGACGGCCACGACGTACGGAATTCCGCAGCTCTCGAAGTAGTCGAGCGCCGGGAAGCAGTCGGTGAGGCGGCGGGTGTCGGCGAGCACCACCGCGCCGATGGCGCCGCGCACGAGGTCGTCCCACATGAACCAGAAGCGCTGCTGGCCCGGCGTGCCGAAGAGGTAGAGCACCAGGTCGTCGTCCAGCGTGATGCGGCCGAAGTCCATGGCGACCGTGGTCGTGGTCTTGCCCGGCGTGGCGCTGAGGTCGTCCGTCTCCGCGCTCGCCTGCGTCATCAGCGCCTCCGTCTGGAGGGGCGTGATCTCCGAGACGGCGGTGACGAGCGTCGTCTTGCCCACACCGAAGCCGCCCGCGACGACGATCTTCGTGGCGATGGGCGCGCGCGTGCGGTCGGTCTGCCATGCCTGCAACCGCTCCTCGCCATCGAGGAGTTCGGCGGGATCGGCGGTTGTGACGTCAGGACCGGCAGTCGTGGCGTCAGAGACGGCGGAGTCCACTCAGCACCCTTTCGAGCAGTGCGCGGTTCGGCTGCCCGGGGCCGTGGCCCGTTCCGTACACGCGGATCTTTCCCTGGTCGGCGAGGTCGCTGAGCAGCACGCGGACCACACCGAGGGGCATCTTCAGGAGCGCGGAGATCTCGGCGACCGTACGCATCCGGCGGCAGATCTCGACGATGGCCCGCATCTCCGGCATCACCCGGGAGGTCAGCGGGTCGCCCTGCGCGAGCTCCCGCCGCTCCTCGGGGGCGTCCAGGGCCGGGTTCGCGGCCACGAACGTCTCGACGAGCAGGACGTGGCCGAAGCGGGTGCGGCCGCCGGTCAGCGAGTACGGGCGTACGCGCGCGGGCTTCCTGTCGCCGCCGCGCACGGGCAGCTTCGGCGCGGGCGGTTCGCGGTCGGGCCTCCCGGGCCCGCCGCTCATCACGCGTCCTCCATCGACTGGCGCAGCTCGCTGCGGAGTTCGGGGGTGAGGACGTGTCCGGCGCGGCCGACGAAGAGCGCCATGTGGTACGCGACCACCGTCATGTCGCAGTCGGGCGTCGCGTGCACGCCGAGCAGCGAGCCGTCGCTGATCGCCATCACGAAGAGGCTGCCCTCCGCCATGGCGACGACGGTCTGCTTGACCGCCCCGCCGTCCATCAGCCGGGCCGCGCCGATGGTCAGGCTGCCGAGCCCGGACACGATGGTGGCCAGGTCGGCGCTCGACCCCCGGGGCCCGGTGGGGCTCGTGGCGGGGCGGCGCTCGGCGTTGCGCGCCGGGTCGGAGGAGAGCAGCAGGAGTCCGTCGGACGAGACGACGGCGACCGAGAGGATTCCGGGGACCTCGTCGACGAGGTTCGTCAGGAGCCAGTGGAGGTTCTTGGCCTCGCTGCTGAGTCCGTACGCGAGGGGCTCGTCGGAGTCCGGCGGCGACGGGGGCCCGGGCACGGCGTCCGTGCCGGGCTCCGCCGCGGCGGGTTTCGCGGGCTTGGCGGAAGAACCGGGTGTGCGCATGGGCGCAGTCAACTGCTTGCCTCCTCGACTGGGTCCCCCGGAACATCTGCGGCACGGTGGCCTTCGCCCGTACCTGCGGCCTGCGTGGGCCCGGCCGCCTCGGCCAGTTCCGCCGCCACGTCGCGGCGGCCGCTGTTGGCCCCCTGCTGGAACCCGCCGAGCCTGCGGCGCAGTTCCTCGGCGTCCACGGCGGGCCGCGGCTTCGGCGCGGTGCTCCCGGCGGCCGCGCTGATCTTCGGGGTCCGCTTGGGGAGCCCCTTGGCGGTGAACACCGGGACGTCGGCGGCGTCGGTACCGTTGGTGGCGTCCGTGGCGCCGGTGCCGTTGGTGGGGCGCCGGTGCCGTTGGCGGCGTCCGTGGCGCCGGTGTCCGGCAGCGGCGCCTCGCCCTCCGGCAGTTCCTCCGCCGCGAGCGCCGCGTCGGGCTCCGACGGGGTCTGCGCGACCGGCTTCGGGCGGGTCTCCTGCTCCGGCCGGACCTCGTCGTCCGGCCGCGTGTGCGGCTCCGCCTCGTCCGGGTGGTCGGCCGGGACGGGCGGTGCCAGGAGTTCGAGTGTCGTCTCCGCGGCGGCGATCAGGGGGTCCCGCTCGCCCGAACGCGGCGGCAGGGCATGGGAGTTGGCCTCCGCGCGCGGCGGCAGCACATTGGAGTTGGCCTCGGCCTCCGAGCCCGGCAGGTGCACCAGCGGCGCCTCGGTGCGCGCGGCGGGCACCGTCCCGGGCGCCCCCGGGGCGGGCGGGTCGGCGAGGATGCCGCCGGGCAGCACGACGACCGCCGCGACGCCGCCCTGCTTCTGCTCACGCAGCCGCACCCGCGCCCCGTGCCGGGCGGCGAGCCGCGCCACCACGTACAGGCCGAGCCCGAGCCCGTCGCCGCTCTCCTGGTCGTACACGTCGTCGGCGTCGAAGTCCGCGAGCCGCGCGTTGAGTTCCTCCAGGCGCTCCGCGCCGACGCCGATGCCCTCGTCCTGCACGGAGAGCATCACCTCGCCGTTCTCCAGGAGCCAGCCGGACACCTCGACGGCGGCGTCGGGCGGCGAGAACGACGTGGCGTTCTCCAGGAGTTCGGCCACCAGGTGGCTGATGTCGTCGGCCGCGAACCCGGCGATGTGCGCGTGCGGCGGCAGCGCGGCGATGGCGACCCGCTCGTACCGCTCGATCTCGCTGACGGCGGCGCGTACGACGTCGACGAGCGGCACCGGGCCGGCGTGCTGGTGGCCGTGCTCGGCGCCCGCGAGGACAAGGAGGTTCTCGCTGTGGCGGCGGGTGACGGTGGCGAGGTGGTCGAGCTTGAAGAGGGTGGCGAGCCGGTCGGGGTCCTGCTCGCGCTCCTCCAGGCCCTCGATGACGGCGAGCTGCCGCTCGACGAGTCCGAGCGTGCGCAGCGCGAGGTTCACGAAGGTGCCGTGGATGCCGCTCCGCACCCGATCCAGGTGGACGGACGCCTCGGCCAGCTCGGCGCGCAGCGCGTCGCGCTCGTCGGCCATGGCCTGGCGCGCGTCGGCCATCGTCTGCCGCTTGCCGATCAGGTGCTTGCGGTCGGCCTCCAGCGTGGTGAGGCGTTCCTGGAGGGCGACGGCGTGGCCGTGCAGCGCGTTGACGGACCGTACGACCGCGGCGAACTCGTCGTCGCGGCCGGTGAAGCGCACCGGCTCCTCGGTGCCCGGCGCGGCCGCGACCCGCGCCGCGCCCAGGCGCAGCGCCGCGAGCGGCCGGGTCAGCGAGCGGGCCGTGCCCGTGCAGACGCCGACCGCGACGAGCAGCAGCACGCCGACGAGCGCGACGCGGATCTCCAGGGCGGTGACGTCGTCGTCGCGCAGCGCGCCGAGGCTCTTGGTGCGCTCGGCGGCGAGCGCGTTCTCGGCGGCGGCGAGCGCGTTCTCGGCGCCGCGCATGGCCTCGACGCGGGCGGAGAGCGCGCTGTCGAGCTTCTTCTCGTCCAGGCGCCGGTCGGCGGCGGAGAGCTTGGGCTCGTCGGTGAGGCGGTCCAGGTACTGCTCGGCCGTCGTCACGCCGTTGCCGGTGACGGTCGATTCGTACGTGGCGCGGTGCTTGGCGGGCGCGGCGTCCAGGAAGTCGGCGAGCGCGGCCAGCTCCCGCACGTGGGCCTGCTGGGCGGCGGCGCTGAGGCCGTCGCGGCGGCTGTCCTCCTCGCTGTCGCCGGTGCCGGAGTCCGTGCCGGTTCCGGTGGAGCCGGGGGCGGTCGGCAGACCGGTGACGGGGTCGACCGTGGTGCCGGTCGGCGCGGGGCGGGGCACGGCGAGCGCGGCGAGGAGCAGGCCGCGCGCGGCGCCGGCCTGGTCGACGGCGTGGTCGAGGTCGGCCAGGGCGGGGGCCCCGGAGCCCGCGCGCGGCGGGAGTCTCTCGGCGAGTTCGCGGGTCAGGCCGTGCAGTTCGGTGATGGCTTTCGCGTACGTCTTGTGGGCGTCGAGCGCGCCGGTCTTGCCGGTGAGGGCGGCTCTGCGCACGGACGGGAGGCGGGCGAGGTCGCGGCGCAGCTCGGCCGTGACGGAGGTGTTGGTGTCGGCGTCGGCGGCCGCCTCGCGCAGTTCGTCGATGCGCCGGTCGACGCGGGCGCTGCGGCTCTCCGAGAGGCCCTTGCCGTCGGGGCGCCCGGCGGCGATGTACGCGGTGACCTCGTCGCGCTCGTCGGCCAGGGAGTGACTGAGGGTGATGGCCTGCTGGGTGAGCTCGGAGAGCGTCACCAGGCTCTGCGAGTCGTTGAGTTGACCCGAGGCGCTGATGACGACGGGCGCCCCGGCCCCGGCGACGGCCGCGGCGACGACCGCGACGGCCCCTATGAGGCGGTTGCGGACGCGGGCCTTGG
>NZ_AOPZ01000056.1 GCF_000414115.1 Streptomyces aurantiacus JA 4570 | reverse complement strand
CCGCCCCCCGGCCCGCTTACCCCCCGCCCCCCGCCCCGGAACGGCAAGCGCTCCCGGCCAGTAGCCAGCAGAGTGGGAGGCATGACTGTGACGTCGTCCTCCACGTACAGCGAGCAGCCCGGCCGCATCATGTCCCGCGAGATGTCCGAACAGCCCGAGGTGCTGCGTCGGCTCCTCGACACCGGTGCCCCGAAGATCCGCGAAACCGCAGGCATGGTCGCCGCGCAACGCCCCCGCTTCGTCCTCCTCACCGCCCGCGGCACCTCCGACCACGCCGCCCTCTACGCCAAGTACCTCCTCGAAGTCCGCCTCGGCCTGCCCTGCGGCCTGACCTCCATGTCCACGACCACGGCCTACGGCGCCAGGCCCGACCTCAGGGACGTCCTGGTCATCACCGTGAGCCAGTCCGGCGGCTCACCGGACCTCGTCGCCTCCACCCAGGCCGCCCGCGAGGCCGGCGCCATCACGCTCGCCGTCACCAACAACCCCGACTCCCCGCTGGCCGCCGTATCCGAGCACCACATCGACATCCTCGCGGGCCCGGAGAAGGCGCTGCCCGCCACGAAGACGTACACGGCGTCCCTGCTCGCCCTCCATCTCTTCATCGAGGGGCTGCGCGACGGCGACAGCACCGCCGCGGCCCCGCTGCCCGACCTCGCCGCCGACCTCCTGGCCCGCCAGCAGGAGGTCCGGACGCTCGCCGCCCGCTACCGCTTCGCCGAACGCATGGTGATCACCTCTCGCGGCTACGGCTACCCCACGGCCAAGGAAGCCGCCCTGAAGCTGATGGAGACGAGCTACATCCCCGCCCTCGCCTACTCCGGCGCCGACCTGCTGCACGGCCCGCTCGCCATGGTCGACAACATCTCCCCGGTCATCGCCGTCGTGCCGGACGGCAGGGGAGGGGAAGCGCTCCAGCCCGTCCTCGACCGGCTGCGCGGCCGCGGCGCCGACCTGGTGGTCATCGGCCCCAAGGCCCAGGTCGAGCAGGCGTCCGCCGGGTTCGTGCTGCCGACGGAGGGGGTCCCCGAGGAGGTCCAGCCCGTCCTGGAGATCATCCCCCTCCAGCTCCTCGCCTACGAGGTCACGATCGCCCGAGGCCAGGACCCGGACGCACCGAGGGCACTGGCCAAGGTGACCGAGACGAGGTGAGCCTGCCCGCGCGCCGACCTGGGTCTGGCCGTCGGGCCCAGGGCGGGCGCGAGGCGGGCCCAATGCGAGCCCAACGCGGGTCCAGAACGGGTCCAGGGGCCGACGGCCAGCCCCAGGGCGGGCACCCGTGCAGGCCGGCGCCCCCTCCGAGGCCGCACGCGCCCGGCGTCGAGCCGACGAACCCCCTGCCCCCGCGGCGGCACTCCCGGACCTCAGGCCAGCGAACCCCCCGTCGCGTCGATCCACTGCCCCGTCACCCACCGCCCGTCCGGTGAGGCGAGGAACGCGACCACGTCGGCTATGTCCTGCGCCGTCCCGACCCTGCCGAGTGCCGACATCGCCGCCGCGCCGGCCCAGGCGTCCTTGTTCTCCTCGCCGCGCAGCCAGGCGGCGTTGACGTCCGTGTCCACAATGCCCGGGGCCACCGCGTTGACCGTGATGCCGCGGGGGCCGAGCACCTTCGACAGGTTCCGCGTGAAGACGTCCAGGGCGCCCTTCGTCATGGCGTACGTCATGATGTCCGGCAGCATCGCCGCGTGTGAGGCGCCCGACGAGATGTTGATGACGCGGCCGCCGTCCCGCAGTCGTGCGGTGCCGAGCCTGGTCACGAAGAACGGCGCCTTGGCGTTCACCGCGAACAGCCTGTCGTACTCCGCCTCGTCCGTGTCCGCGAAGGGGTGCGACGTGCCGATCCCGGCGTTGTTCACCAGGATGTCCAGGCCGTCGGCGTGCGCGTCGAACGCCTCCCACAGCGCCGCCGCGTCACCCGGCACGCCCAGCTCCGCGCCGATGGCGAACGCGGAGCCGCCCGCTCCCTCGATCGCCGCCACCGTCTCCTTCGCGGCCGCCTCATTGCTGCCGTAGTGCACGGCGACCCGCGCGCCGTCCCGCCCCAGCCGCTCGGCGATACCGCGACCGATGCCCCGGCTGCCGCCCGTGACCAGCGCGGTCCTGCCGGTCAGCCGTCCACCCGACAGCCCGGTCCGCGAGGCCGGGCCCGACGTCGGCTCGGCCGTCTTCTCACTCAGCGCACCCATGATCAGGCGCCCCCCAACTTTCTCTAGCGGTCGCTACACAAAAAACCGTACCCCACCGGGCTCCGCTTTTCTAGCGTCCGCTATAAAATTTCCCCATGGCGACGAAACAGCGAGGCAGGCCCCGCTCCTTCGACCGCGAGACGGCCCTGGAGAAGGCCCTGCGCCAGTTCTGGGAGCACGGGTACGAGGCGACGACCGTCTCCGACCTCACCCGCGAGATGGGCATCGGCGCCCCGAGCCTGTACGCGGCCTTCGGCGACAAGCGGACGCTCTTCGGCGAGGTCCTGGTGCGCTACGCGGGTTCGTACGGAGCCTTCGGCGGCCGGGCGCTGGCCGAGGAGGCGACGGCGCGCGCCGCGATGGAGCGCGTCCTGCGCGAGGCGGCCGCCGTCTTCACCGAGCCGGGCCACCCGCACGGCTGCCTCGTCATCCACGCCGCGACCAACTGCACCACGCCGGAGGTCGAGCAGACCCTGCGCAAGCAGCGCAACGCGAACATCGCGACCTTCGCGTCCCGGATCCAGCAGGGCGTCGCCGCGGGGGAATTGCCCGAGGGCACGGACGCCGCGGACCTCGCCCGCTATGTCGGAGCGGTCTTCCAGGGCCTGTCCCAGCAGTCCCGCGACGGCGCCACCAGGGAGGATCTGGAGGCCGTTGTCGACCTCGCGATGCGGGCCTGGCCGGAGGCGTCCGCCGGTGCGAGCCGGGGCGCTCGGGCAGCCGGTTGAGCCACCCACCCCGGCGCCGGCGCGGGCGGAAGGGCCCGTACCGAGGGATGGGCCCGTGCCGAGGGATGGCCCGTACCGGGGGAGGGGCCTGTACCGGGGGAAGGGCCCGTACGGGGGTAAGGATCCGCACTGGAGGAAGATCCGACAACAAACCGTGCTCCCCGCATAGACACAGGAGAATGGTCTAGTCCACAATGCGGGAGTAAAGCCCCGCTCTTCCCGCACAGAAGAGCGGACCGAGGAGCCGGCGCTCTCTGCCCTGACCGCGTCGGACCTTCCCGGAATCGGCCGCCGGTACCGCACATTCCGGCTGCCGATGCACCTGAAGGGCTGCGGTGTTGGGGCCGGGTTGAGGGTCCCGCCCCGGCGCCGCGGCCCGTCGGGAAGAGCGCCAGGTACGCTCGCACCCGTGCCCTCCATGAACGACCTCGTACGCCAGCACACCGCCCTCGGTGACTCCGACCTCGAGTGGCTGCATCTGCTGGTCTCGGAGTGGCAGCTCCTCTCCGACCTCTCCTTCGCCGACCTCGTGCTGTGGGTGCCCACGCGCGACGGGACGCGCTATGTCTCCGTGGCGCAGATGCGCCCCAACACCGGCCCGACCTCCTACCAGGACGACATGGTCGGCCATCTCGTCCCGCGCGGCCGCCGTCCCCTCCTCGACGCGGCTCTCGACGAGGGGCGCATCGTGCGCGAGGGTGATCCGGAGTGGCGCGAGGAGGTCCCGGTGCGCGTCGAGTCCATTCCCGTACGCAGGGAGGGCCGCGTCCTCGGGGTGATCGCCCGCAACACCAACCTCCTGACGGTGCGCACTCCTTCGCGCCTCGAACTCACCTACCTGCAGTCGGCGTCCGACCTGGCGCAGATGATCGCGGCGGGCTCGTTCCCCTTCGAGGGGCAGCAGGTCGACATGGACGCCTCCCCGCGCGTGGGCGACGGCCTGCTGCGTCTGGATGCCGACGGCGTCGTCCAGTACGCCTCGCCGAACGCCCTGTCCGCGTACCACCGCCTCGGGCTCGCGGCCGACCTGGTGGGGCACCACCTGGGCAAGGCCACCGCCGAACTGGCCCCGTCCCGGGGGCCGGTGGACGAGGCGCTGACCAAGCTCGCCAGCGGCTGGGCGCCCCGCGAGTTCGAGATCGAGGGTGGTGACGGCGTGATCCAGCTGCGCGCCATCCCGCTCAAACCCAAGGGCCCGCGCATCGGTTCGCTCGTCCTGCTGCGCGACGTCACCGAACTGCGTCGCCGCGAGCGGGAGTTGATCACCAAGGACGCCACCATCCGGGAGATCCACCACCGGGTGAAGAACAACTTGCAGACGGTCGCTGCCCTGCTGCGGCTGCAGGCGCGCCGCATCGACTCCGTCTCCGGCCGTGAGGCCCTGGAGGAGGCGGTGCGCCGCGTGGGCTCCATCGCCATCGTCCACGAGACGCTCTCCCAGAACCTGGACGAGCGCGTGGAGTTCGACGAGATCGCCGACCGCGTCCTCGCCATGGTCGCGGAGATCTCACCCGGTACGGTGGCGGGCCGGCGCACCGGTCGCTTCGGCATCCTCGACGCGGAGGTCGCGACGCCGCTGTCGATGGTCCTTACGGAGATCCTGCAGAACGCCTTGGAGCACGGCTTCGCGCAGGGGGACACGGGCAGCGTCGAGGTTTCCGCCGTGCGTGGCGGCACCGCCAAGGAGTCCCGGCTCCTGATCACCGTCCAGGACGACGGCGTCGGGCTGCCCGCCGGCTTCGACCCGCACCGCTCGGGCAATCTGGGCCTGCAAATCGTGCGCACCCTCGTCGAGGGCGAGCTGGGCGGCACGTTCGACATGGTCAGGGCACCGGAGCGGGGGACGCGCGTGGTCCTCGACATTCCGGTGCGCGGCGACAAGTAGCGATTCCGGTGCGCGGCGACAAGCGGCGCGATCCCGGGGGTGCGATGACACGCGCCGCCATCGTCCCGCGCGACTGAACCTGACGCGCACAGCAAGAAGCCCCGGACCTGGTCGGTCCGGGGCTTCTTGCTCACGTTGCGATGCGCACCGGGGGTACTGCGCGGCTGCGGCTCGGGGGCGGGGGTTGCGTACGCGCTGTCTACGGAGTAATGCCGTCAGGCACACGCGCCGCCGGGCTCAGGCTCGTAAGGGGCGTGGGCGTCAGGCGCTGGCCTGGCGCGCCCGGTTGCGGGCGGCGCGGCGCTTCATCGCGCGGCGCTCGTCCTCGCTGAGGCCACCCCAGACGCCGGAGTCCTGGCCGGACTCGAGCGCCCACTGCAGGCACTGCTCCATGACGGGGCAGCGACGGCAGACGGCCTTGGCTTCCTCGATCTGCAGCAGCGCAGGACCGGTGTTGCCGATGGGGAAGAACAGCTCGGGGTCTTCCTCGCGGCAAACGGCGTTGTGACGCCAGTCCATGGCTGCTACCTCTCCTTGGTCTTACATGAAGATTGCTTGTGAATGTGAACGCTTTCACGAATCCCCCCGCGCGGGAAGGGCCGACTCCCAGTTGCCTGGTGTGGACCTTGTGGTGAGGAGGGGTTCTGGCGACTTAGTAGAGGCCGGTGTTGCGGGCCGTCCCGATCGCCATGTAGAGATTCGCAAACCTCGGCGGCGGATACAACCCCTTCCGGAAAGTTTTTTTTGATTCCTCGGTGTCGACTGAGTCACAGCCGTACTTCCATGGGGTGGAGCCTGGCCTAAACGTTCGAGTGAAAGGACTTTAGGCCCTTCCACTCACACAATCACACGCAGTGCACGGCGTACGCCTGTGAACGTCACGCTCGTCCGCAGCCCCAGGTGGTCACCGTCCATCTGGAGGGGCAGGGGCGCCTTCGAATGCAAGGTGAAGTCCGTCAGGTCGTGCAGCGAGACGGCGTTCTTCCCGTGAGGTCCGCGCTCGGGCGTAGACCGCAGCAACTGGGTGCCGTAACGGGCCACCGCGGCGGTCGACAGACGCTTCAGTCCGAGCACGTCGAGACCCGTCTCGAAGGACGCCTTCGGAGACGCGTACAAGGGACGATTGCCCAGGTAGGACCAGGGGGAGGTGTTGCACACTATGGACATCACGAGGTCGGTCACCGGCTCCTCGCCGGCCCGCTCCAGCGTGATCGACCCGTGCCGGCGGTCGCCCTCGCCGAGGAACTGGCGTACCACCTGGCGCACGTAAAGGGCGTGCGTCGAGCGCTTGCCGCGTTCCCGGTGCTGTTCGACCCGGCCGACCACACCCGCGTCGAAACCGAGCCCGGCCGCGAACGTGAACCAGCGCGGCGGCACCGCCTCGTCGTCGGTCCCCGGTGTGCCCGAGACCCGGCCGAGGCTCACTGTCCGTCCGCTTCCCTCACGCAACGCGTCCAGAAGGGCGCCGGTCGCCTCCACGGCGTCGTTCGGCAGCCCCAGGGCGCGCGCGAAGACATTCGTCGAGCCTCCGGGGACGACGGCGAGGCGGGGCAGGTTCTCCGGAGAGGGCCCGTTGTGCAGCAGACCATTGACGACTTCGTTGACGGTGCCGTCGCCACCGAGGGCCACGACCAGCTCGATGTCCTCGCTCTCCGCGGCCTGCCGGCCGAGGTCGCGGGCGTGACCGCGGTACTCCGTAGTGACCGCTTCCAGCTTCATCTCGCTCGCGAGGGCGTGGATCAGTACGTCACGTGTGCGCGCACTGGTGGTAGTAGCCGCCGGATTGACCACGAGGAGTGCACGCATGCGCAGCAGACTACCTAGCGGTCTTTACCTGGCCCAGACCGAGGTCGCGCACGGGCCGCACCGACGTGCCGGGCTCCGGACGCCCGGGGCTACCCTCGATGCGTGAGCACTGAGCCGAAGACCACCCCAGAAGCCCCCGCGCCGGGACCCCGCCCCGGGCGCCTGACGGCCGCCGCGGCGCTCGCCGGGCTTGAGGGCCTGGCCCTCGTCGTCGGCGGTGCCTACATGCTCGTGATGGGGCTCGCGGGCGACCCCGACAACCCCCGGCAGGCGACGACCGGCGGCGTCACGCTGATCGTCCTCGCGCTGCTGCCGCTGCTCGCCGCGCGCGGTCTGCTCCGGCTGCGCCGCTGGGCCCGCGGCCCCGCGATCATCACGCAGATCATGGCGCTGCCCGTGGCCTGGCAGCTGCTGCAGGCGGACAGCGCGATGATCCCCGGAGGCATCGCGCTCGCCGCGGTCGCCGTCGCGACGCTGGTCCTCCTGGTCAACCCCGCCACCACCGAGGCCCTCGGCATCGGCGCCCCGGGCAACGTACAAGAGAGCGGCAAGTAGCGGCACGGCTGCACAGGGCAGCGCAAAGGGCGGCGAGCGCTGTGCTCGCCGCCCTTTGGTGCCGTTCCGGACAGTCGTGCTTCACCCGGTCAGGGAGACCCGCTCACTCCTCCACGAGGAGCTTCTCGCGCAGTTGCGCCAGCGTGCGCGCGAGGAGCCGGGAGACGTGCATCTGGGAGATGCCGACCTCCTGGGCGATCTGTGACTGCGTCATGTTCCCGAAGAACCGCAGCAGCAGGATGCGCTTCTCGCGCGGCGGCAGGTCCTCCAGGAGGGGCTTGAGGGATTCGCGGTACTCCACGCCCTCCAGGGCCTCGTCCTCGGCGCCGAGGGTGTCCGCGACGGCAGGTGACTCGTCGTCGGTGTCCGGGACATCCAGCGACAGCGTGGAGTAGGCGTTCGCCGATTCCAGGCCCTCCAGGACCTCCTCCTCGGAGATCGCCAGTTTCTGCGCCAGCTCGTGCACCGTCGGGGAGCGGCCGTGCAGCTGGGAGAGCTCGGCCGTCGCCGTCGTCAGGGCCAGGCGCAGCTCCTGCAGCCGCCGCGGCACCCGCACCGCCCAGCCCTTGTCGCGGAAGTGGCGCTTGATCTCGCCGACGACCGTCGGGGTCGCGTACGTGGAGAACTCCACGCCGCGGTCCGGGTCGAAGCGGTCCACCGACTTGATCAGACCGATCGTGGCGACCTGCGTCAGGTCGTCCAGCGGCTCGCCGCGGTTGCGGAAGCGGCGGGCCAGGTGCTCCACGAGCGGCAGGTGCATGCGGACGAGCTGATTGCGCAGCTCCGCGTACTCGGGGCTGCCGTCCTTCAGTGAACGCAGCTCGACGAACATCGCTCGCGCACCGCTGCGGTCCTGCGGATCGTGCCGGCTGTGCTGCTCGTGCTCGCTCATCGTCCCGCCCGTCACCAGCCGCCGCCCTTCTGGGGACCCGCCCCCAGTGCTGGACGCCCGGGGGGACCCCCTGCGTGCGGCGCCTACTTGGTCCTGTCGCCCGCCCGGGCCGGACGGCTCGTCGATCCCGTCCCCGGCGGTCGGCTCTGCCTGCTCTGGCATTGCGGCCGTGTCGGCCACCGCCGGCGCACCCGGCTGTTCCGGATCCTGTGGGTGCGGCCTGGCCTGCTGTTCGGGGATGCCTCCGGGGGCAGACCCCGGCTCCACCGGACCGCGTCCCGTGGCCGGACGCGTGCCGCCCCTGCCGCGGGCGGGCAGACCGTGTGTGCCACGTGTTCCGCGCTCTTCGTCCCGCACGGGCCCGTCCCCGTTCCTCACGCCGGCCCGGGTCCCGCGCCGCGCTGTTTGTAGAGGCTGATCGAAACGGTTTTGTCGTCTGCGACCGAGGAGTCGACCTTGCCCGCGAGGGCCGACAGCACAGTCCAGGCGAAGGTGTCACGCTCCGGGGCACGGCCGTCGGTGGTGGGTGCCGAGACGGTCACCTCCAGGGAGTCGTCGACGAGCCGGAAGACGCAGCTGAGCACGGAGCCGGGCACGGCCTGCTGGAGCAGGATCGCGCAGGCCTCGTCGACAGCGATGCGGAGGTCCTCGATCTCGTCCAGGGTGAAGTCCAAGCGCGCCGCGAGGCCGGCCGTGGCCGTACGCAGCACCGACAGGTAGGCACCCGCAGCCGGAAGGCGGACCTCTACGAAGTCCTGATTCCCGGGCTCGCCTGCGATCTGGGACACCCTCACCTCCAAGGTGGTACAAGCACTTTCGGGGCTCCGGCCGTCGCGCCGCGGCGGTCCGGACTGCGTCACACGGGTGACGCACCACGTTTCAGCGGTGACGCTACCGCGCTGCTCAGTTCCGTGTCCCGGGGACCCCATCCCGTTGCTGTCACTCATAGTAAGCCTACGGGTACGGACAGTGGCTAGGGGTTTCGCGAGCCCAATTGGAAAGAACGAGCGTCGGGTTGACGTACCCAGCCCTCAGACGATCGAACCGTCGACAAAGCACCAACGCCATTTCTCGCCCGGCTCGAAGGTCCGCATCACCGGATGCCCGGTCTCCTTGAAGTGTGCCGTCGCGTGCTGGAAGGGCGAGGAGTCGCAGCAGCCCACGTGCCCGCAGACCAGGCACAGCCGCAGTTGCACGGGGTGGCTGCCTGCGGCGAGGCACTCCAGGCAGGTGTCGCTCAGAGGTGCAGGCTCCGGGTGGGGCAGCGCGCTGACGTGCGAGCACTCGTTCATGATGGCCAGGTTACGACGGGAGAGCGGACGGCGGAGGGCCTGGCCGATGGACGTACTGCCCCTGGTGGCGCTGATCGCCGCGAGTGCCGCGATCGCCGGCGCCGCGCGCCGCACCCCGGTGCCCGCGCCGCTGCTCCTGGTCGGCGTGGGCTTGATCGCCGCGTACGTCCCCGGGGTGCCGGAGTATCACCTCGACCCGCACGTGGTGCTGCCGCTGATCCTGCCGCCGCTGCTGCACACGGCCGCTCTGGAGAGCTCGTATCTGGACCTGCGGGCCAATGTCCGGCCCGTCGCGCTCCTGTCGGTCGGTTACGTTCTGTTCGCAACGCTCGTCGTCGGCTGGCTCGCGTATCTGCTGATCCCCGATCTCCCGCTGACCGCCGCGCTCGTCCTCGGAGCGGTGATCGCGCCGCCGGACGCCGTCGCGGCCACCGCCATCGCGCGCCGCGTGGGACTGCCCTCGCGCATCACCACGATCCTCCAGGGCGAGTCCCTGGTGAACGACGCGACCGCGATCACCGCCTACAAGGTGGCGCTCGCGGCAGCCGTCGGCGAGGGCGCGAGCTGGGCGGGCGGCATCCAGGAGTTCCTGGTGGCGGCGGTGGGCGGCATCGGTGTGGGGCTGCTCCTGATGGTGCCGATCCACTGGTTGCGCGCCCACCTGAAGGAGTCGCTGCTCCAGAACACCCTGTCGCTGCTCATCCCCTTCGTCGCGTACGCCGCCGCGGAGCAGGTGCACGCCTCCGGAGTGCTCGCCGTGGTCGTGGTGGCCCTCTACTTGGGGCACCGTTCCTGGCAGGTCGACTTCGAGACGCGGCTCCAGGAGGCCGCGGTGTGGAAGGTCGTCGGCTTCCTCCTGGAGTCGGCGGTGTTCGCCCTCATCGGTCTGCAGCTTCCGGTCGTTCTCGGGGAGCTCGGCGAGTACAGCGTGGGGCAGGCGGTCTGGTACGCCGTCGCGGTCTTCGTGTGCGTCGTGGCGGTGCGGTTCGTGTGGTCGTACCCGGCGACGTATCTGCCGCGCGTGCTGTCGGCGCGGATCCGGGAGCGTGAGGACGACCTGGACTGGCGGCGTCCGCTCATCGTGAGCTGGGCCGGGATGCGGGGTGTGGTGTCCCTGGCGATCGCGTTCTCCATCCCGATGGTGACCGACCACGACGAGCCGTTCCCGGCGCGCAACCTCGTGCTCTTCCTGACCTTCACGACGGTCATCGGGACGCTGGTCGTGCAGGGGCTGTCGCTGCCGTGGCTGATCCGGGTCCTGAAGCTGCCGGGGCGGGACGCGCAGGCGCAGACGCTGGCCGAGGCGCAGGCGCAGAACGCCGCCTCACAGGCCGCGGAGGCCCGGTTGCGGGAGCTGATGGAGGACGAGCGCAACAGCCTGCCAGGGCCGCTCCAGGACCGTCTGCGCACGGTTCTCGAACGGCGCCGCAACTCGGTGTGGGAGCGGCTTGGCCAGTCCAACCCCGTCACGGGCGAGTCCGCGGACGACACCTACCGCAGGCTCGCGCGCGAGGCGATCGCCGCGGAGCGCGAGGTGTTCGTGCGCATGCGGGACGAGCGGCGCATCGACGACGAGCTGTTGCGGACGCTGCTGCGGAAGCTGGATCTGGAGGAGGCCGCGGCCCACCGGGAGGTCGAGGAGTGAGGCGCGGACCGGGCCTTGGGGCCCCGGGTCACGCGGGCGGCGTGCCGGTGACGACCGCCGTGACCGTCGTCCCCGGGGCGAACGCGCCCTCTTCGGAGAGTGCGGTCAGCGCGAACAGGAGCTTGGCCACGTAGACGCGCTCCACGGGGAGGCCGTGCCGGTCCTCGAAGTTGTCGGCGAAGGCGGTGAGTTCGCTGGTGGCGCGGGCGTAGCCGCCGCAGTGGAAGCGTTCGTCGAGGGTCCAGTTGGCGCCGGGGGTGCCGAACGCGGCGCGCTGCAGATCCCGTATCTCGGGGCCGAGGAAGCCGCCCTTGAGGACGGGTATGCCGAGCGCGCGCTGGCCGGGGGAGAGGCCCGCCGCCAGGCCCGCCAGGGTGCCGCCGGTGCCGCAGGCGACGGCGGCGACGTCCGTGCGGCCGCGCAGTTCCTCGCCGAGCGCCGTGCAGCCCCGGACGGCGAGGCTGTTGCTGCCCCCTTCGGGGATGACGTACGCGTCCTGTGTGGCCGTCGCGCGCCGCAGCCGCGCCAGGACGGCCGGGTCCCGCTTCTGCCGGTACGTCGATCTGTCGACGAAATGCAGCCGCATGCCGTCGGCGGCGCACTGCGTCAGGGACGGGTTGAGGGGGCGGCCGGCCAGCTCGTCGCCGCGCACCACGCCGACGGTGGCGAAGCCAAGGAGACGGCCGGCGGCCGCCGTGGCCCGCAGATGGTTGGAGTAGGCGCCGCCGAACGTCAGCAGGGTGGTGCGGCCCGCCGCCCTCGCCTCGTCCAGATTGAGGACGAGCTTGCGGTACTTGTTGCCGGGCAGGTCCGGGTGTATCCGGTCGTCGCGCTTGAGGAGCAGCCGGACGCCGCGGGCCTCGAAACGGGGGTCCGCGACCGGCTGCAGCGGGGTGGGGAGCCGGGGGTGGAGCGCGGAGGTGGGCGGGGTGGCGGGCACCCCGCCATTCTCCCTCTTGTCGGCGTAGGGGGAGAGGTGGTGGGCTACTTCAGGCGCTCCTCGATGCGGTCCCGCATCCAGTTCATCGTGAACCCCTTGGGGTCGATCTTGCCGGGCTGCCACTCCAGGTGGCCGATGACCGAGCGGGCGGTCCAGCCGTGGTGGCGGCAGACGGCGGCCGAGACCTTCTCGATGGCCTCCAGCTGGGCCTCGGGCCAGGGGTCCTCGCCGTCGCCCAGGTTCTCGCACTCGAAGCCGTAGAAGTGGCGGTTGCCGTCGGTGTTGGCCTCGTTGTCCGGAGGGAGGGCCTTCTCCGCGATGACGGCGCGCAGGACGTCGTCGTCGCCGAGGCCCGCGTGGTTGGCGCGGCCGTAGCCGACGAGGTGGACACGGCCGTCCTTGGTGATGACGCCGTGGCAGAGCGGACCGGGAAGCGTGGGGTGGCCGTCGCGGCACAGGCGCACCGTCTCCTCGGTGCCGGAGGTGACCGTGTGGTGGATCATCACGCCGTGCACCGGGCCCCACGGGCCCACGTGATTGCGGTTGTGCTCGCGCCAGTCGCCGACCTCGACGATCGTGACGCCTTCGTCCTGCAGCGCGTCCAGGAATCTGTTCGCGGACATGGGTGAGGCCATGGCAGCCTCCTTTGCGGGCGCGACGGCCGCCGGTCGCGGTCCGCCTCGTACGCAGCTTGTACCGGATCCGCCGGTGCCCGAACCATTTGTTCGGGCACCGTGCGAGCCGATCCGGTCAGCCGAGAGGCTGGTCAGCGCGGTGGCGCGGGTCGCGCGGCGCGGGGGACTCAGCCGCGCAGGAAGCCGTCGCCGTGCGTCGCGATGTGCGCCTCGAGGGCGGAGAGGGCCTGTTGGGTGGCGTCCGGAGTGCCGCTGCCGCGCCGCTCCGCGTAATACGCCGCGCCGAGCTGCTTGAGCAGGTCGTTGCCCGCCCGCTGTGCCTGCACGTCGTCCAGCTTCTGCTTGCCCTGGGTGAGACCCTGCTGCACCTGTTCTCTGGCGCGGTCCAGGAAGCCTGCCATGTCGCTTCTCCTGATGAATGTGGTGCGGATGGTGCTTGCGCTGCGCTCGTCGTCTGAACGAGTGCCCGGAACGTGGAGTTCCCCTCGGGGCAGCCGCCGTACCCGGCCCGGGCCCGCGTCAGCCGGTCGGCCCGCACCCACTGGTTGGCCTGAATCGGTCGGGTCGGCGGCCGGTATTCCGCGCTCCGCTCCGCGCTGACCGCCGTCCGCGGCGCCCTTGGACGAACGTACGAAGGATCCGGCCTGGCTAAACGGCAGCGTGCCCCGTCCGCTGAGATCCATTCCCGCTCATATGTGTAATGGCGCCCGTACTCACCGTGCTGGAAGGCTTGGGCATCGCAGGTCAGCGCATGATCGGGAGGCACTTCAATGTCGGTAGGCGAAGAGATCCGTACGGAGCAGGACACGCCGCAGCAGAGTCTCGGCACATCCGCCGCGCGGAATCTGGCCACCACCACCAAGTCCGCGCCGCAGATGCAGGAGATCAGCTCCCGCTGGCTGCTGCGGATGCTGCCCTGGGTGCAGGTGCAGGGCGGCACATATCGCGTGAACCGCAGGACGAGCTATTCGGTCGGTGACGGCCGGGTCACGTTCGTCAAGACCGGGGACCGTGTCGAGGTGATCCCGGCGGAGCTGGGCGAACTGCCGGTCCTGCGGGACTTCGAGGACCAGGAGGTGCTCACCGAGCTGGCCCGTCGCTGCCAGCAGCGGGAGTTCGAGGCCGGCGGGGTCCTCACGTCGTTCGGCAACCAGGCGGACGAGGTGTTCCTGCTCGCCCACGGCAGGGCCGAGAAGATCGGCACCGGGCCGTACGGCGACGACACCGTCCTCGGAACGCTCGCCGACGGGGCGTACTTCGGCGAGCAGGCCCTCATCGACCCGGAGACCATCTGGGAGTACACGGTGCGCGCGGTGACGGCCTGCACGGTCCTCACCCTCCCCCGCCAGGACCTGGAACAGATCGCGGAGCGCTCCGAGTCCCTGCGCGCCCACCTGGACCGGCTGCGCTCCATCCCCGCCCAGCGCACCAACAACTACGGAGAGGCGCCCATCGACCTCTCCGCGGGCCACGTCGGGGAAGCCGTCCTCCCGGGTACGTACGTGGACTACGAGTCGCGCCCACGTGAGTACGAACTGAGCGTCGCCCAGACCGTGCTGCGCATCCACACGCGCGTGGCCGACCTCTACAACCAGCCGATGAACCAGACCGAGCAGCAACTGCGGCTCACCGTGGAGGCGTTGAAGGAGCGCCAGGAGCACGAGCTCATCAACAACCGCGAGTTCGGACTCCTCAACAACTGCGAGTACGACCAGCGCCTGCAGCCCCACGACGGCGTGCCCAGCCCGGACGACATGGACGAACTGCTCAGCCGCCGGCGCGGGTCGAAGCTGTTCCTGGCCCACCCGCGCGCGATCTCCGCGTTCGGCCGCGAGTGCAACAGGCGCGGGCTCGTCCCGGAGTCCATCGACGTGTCCGGGAACCGCATCCCCACCTGGCGCGGCGTGCCGATCTTCCCGTGCAACAAGATCCCGGTGACCGAGGAGCGGACCACCTCGATCATCTGCATGCGTACGGGCGAGGACGAGCAGGGCGTCATCGGACTGCACCAGGCGGGCATCCCCGACGAGATCGAGCCCAGCCTGTCGGTGCGTTTCATGGGCATCAGCGAGCAGGCGATCATCTCGTACCTGGTCTCGACGTACTACTCCGCGGCCGTCCTGGTGCCGGACGCCCTCGGCATCCTGGAGAACGTCGAGATCGGCCGGTGGAGGTGAGGCGAGGCCCCGTGCCGGCGGGCGGTCGGTCGCCGTCCGCGTCGATGGGAGCGACACCGGGTAGACCCTCGGCGTACGCGCCCGCAGGCCCAGGATCCGCCACCGTCCGACTCCCCGCCGGAGTGAGTCCATGACGGACACCACGGACATGACGGAACGCGCGCCGCGACCCCGGGGGCACGACCCCGGGGAACCCGGAGGGCTCCCTTCCGGTGAGGGGTACGAAGCCGCGGAGATCCTGGCGTCGGCGCGGCTGTGCGTCGACCCGGAGCTGCGCGCGGCGATCGAGTCGCTGCCGGGTTCCATGCGGCGTATCGCGCTGTACCACTTCGGATGGGAGCACGCCGACGGCGCGCCCGCGGCCGGGAACGCGGGCAAGGCCATCAGGCCCGCCCTCGTCCTGGCCGCGGTGCGGGCCCTCGGCG
>NZ_AOPZ01000055.1 GCF_000414115.1 Streptomyces aurantiacus JA 4570 | reverse complement strand
GCGACGGCGGCGCCCAGGCCCTCCGGGCGGGCCGCGGGGACGCCCGTGCGGGCGGCGAGGGTGAGGGCGAGGCGGGCCGTGGCGGCGGCGAGCACGGTGGCGGTGGCGCCGCCCGTCCGGCTCTCGTCGTACAGCTCGGCGAGGGCCGCCACCTGGGCGAACAGCACGAGCACGAGGGTGATCACGCCGAACGGCCCGATGTCGGACTGCTTCATGACGCGCAGGGCGCCCTCGGCGTCCTTGCCGCTGCCGAGGCCGTCGGCGATGTCGGCGAGACCGTCCAGGTGGAGGCCGCGGGTGCCCGCGGCCGGCAGGGCGACCGCGGCGACGGCGGCGAGCAGGGGGCTCGCGCCGAGGGCGAGGAGGGCCGAGCCCGCCGCGGCGGCGGCCAGGCCCACGGCGAGCCCCGCGAGCGGGGCACACAGCATGCCCGCGCGGGCGGCCTCCCGGTCCCACCTGCGGACCCGGGCCGGGACCACGGTCAGCGTCCCGAAGGCGAACCGGAGGCCGTCGGCGGGGGTGGGTCTGGGCATCCGGTGAGGTTACCCGGGGGCCGGGGCACGGCCGCGGCCCGCCCTGCGAAAGCCCGCGGCGAAACGGAGGATGGCCTCATGAACGACTGGACGGGCCCATGACGAAGGACGGGACGGGCCCATGAACGACTGGTGGCACCGCGAAATCGTGGAGCCGGGGAAGCTGCCGCTGCTGCTCGCCCTTGCCGCCTTCGTGGGGTCCTTCCTGGTCACCCGGACCATCACGCGCCTCATCCGCGCCGGGAAGGGCCCGTTCCGCAACATCTCGACGGGCGACGTCCACATCCACCACGTCGTGCCGGGCATCTTCCTGATGCTGGTCGGCGGCTTCTGGGCGGTCGCCGCGGGACGGCACAGCTTCGGGTCGATGTGCGCGGCGGTCATCTTCGGCCTGGGCGCGGGCCTGGTCCTGGACGAGTTCGCCCTGATCCTGCACCTGGACGACGTCTACTGGAGCGAGCAGGGCCGCAAGAGCGTGGAGGTCGTCGTCCTCACGACGGCCCTGGTCGTGCTGATCCTCACCGGCTTCAGCCCGCTCGGCGTCAACGAACTCACCGCGGACGACCGCCACGACCGCGTCGCGTTCGCCCTGAACATCACCCTGAACTGCGGCTTCGCCGTGATCGCGCTGGCCAAGGGCAAGCTGCGCACGGCCCTGATCGGGATGGTCGTGCCGTTCGTCGCGCTGGTCGGCGCGGTCCGCCTTGCCCGGCCAGGCTCGGCGTGGGCGCGGAAGTTCTACCGCAACCGCCCCCGCGCGCGGGCCCGCGCCGGCCTGCGCGCGTTCCGCCACGACCGCCGCTGGACGGGGCCGCGGCGCAGGTTTCAGGACCTGATCGGCGGCAAACCGGACCCGGCGGTGCCCGAGCGGCCGGAACCGGAACGTCCGCCGCGCCCCCGGTGACGTACGTCGGAAATCACGCACACCACCAGCACCGCCGCGATGGCCGCCAGGTGCTCCTTGCCCGCGAGGTTGTTCTTGAACAGCACCTCGACGACCATCAGCACGACCACCAGCGCCGCCGTGAAGTACGCCCGGTAGCGCCAGCACACGAACACCGCGAGCCCGACCACTGCCGCCGACGGGCCGGTGTCGGCGACCTGCGCGTCCGACGCGGGCAGCCCGAACCAGTTGTCGTAGCCCAACGCGATGCCCACGCGCGCGTACAGCGTGCCCGCCAGCGTCGCCACGTACCCGATGACGAGCGTGCGCCACCAGCCGAGGCAGATCTCCGCGATGCCGAAGACCAGCAGGATCTGCGCCAGCGCGCCCCACACCGGCAGGTCGAGCGCGGGCACGAAGAGCGACAGCGGGGTGCGAAGCAGCGCGAGCCACAGCGGGTCCTCGGCCCGTACGCAGCCGATGTTCTGCACGAACTGGTAGCCCCAGGACTGGTTCTGCACGAACTGGAACGCCGCCGTGAGGCAGACGGCCGCCAGCGTCAGCGGGATCGCGCGCCATCGTCGGGCGACGAGCGCGCCCCGCACGGTGGCGTACAGCGGACCCCACTCGGCACGGGCCAGCCGGGTCAGGGTGCTCATCGTCGGGACTCCAGATGTGTGCGGTGCAGCCACTTCGGCAGACCCGGCGCCTCGAGAAAGCCCTCGGCGCGGGCGGCGGCGATGCCGATGCGCAGCAGGTCGCCGCTCTTCTCGAAGAGGAGGAAGCGGGGTTCCCAGATGGGCCGGTACTTGGCGTTGGCGCGGTACAGCGACTCGATCTGCCACCACCGGGAGAAGAAGCTGAGCAGCGAGCGCCACAGTCGAAGGACCGGGCCCGCGCCGAGCCGCGAGCCACGCTCGAAGACCGACCTGAACATCGCGAAGTTCAGTGACACCTGCGTGATCTGGATCTCCGCGGCGCGCTGGAGCAGCTCGATGACCATGAACTCCATCAGGCCGTTCTCGGAGTCGCGGTCGCGCCGCATCAGGTCGAGCGACAGGCCGTTCGGCCCCCACGGCACGAAGGAGAGCACCGCCCGCAGCGCCCCGTCGCCGTCCCGGCACTCCAGCATCACGCACTCCCCGTCCGCCGGGTCGCCGAGCCGGCCGAGCGCCATGGAGAAGCCGCGCTCGGTGGCGCCGTCGCGCCAGTCGTCGGCACGCTCCAAGAGGTACGCCATCTCGTCGGCGGGGATGTCGTGGTGGCGGCGGATGCGGACCTCGTACCCGGCGCGTTTCACCCGGTTGTACGCCTGCCGGACGGTCCGCATGGCCCGGCCCTCCAGGGTGAAGTCGCTGATCTCGACGATCGCTTCGTCACCCAGCTCCAGGGCGTCGAGGCCGTGCCGGGCGTAGATGGTGCCGGCCTCCTCGCTCGCGCCCATCACGGCCGGGGTCCAGCCGTGTTCGCGGGCCTCGGCCAGCCACGGCTCGATGGCGCCGGGCCATGCCTCCGGGTCGCCGATGGGATCGCCGGAGGCGAGGGACACCCCGCTCACCACCCGGTACGCGACCGCCGCCTTGCCCGTCGGCGACCACACCACGCTCTTCTCGCGGCGCAGCGCGAAGTAC
Organism: Streptomyces aurantiacus JA 4570; assembly: GCF_000414115.1. Classification (GTDB taxonomy): domain Bacteria; phylum Actinomycetota; class Actinomycetes; order Streptomycetales; family Streptomycetaceae; genus Streptomyces; species Streptomyces aurantiacus_A. The sequence continues at coordinate 42,422 of NZ_AOPZ01000055.1, read as the reverse complement.
CCGAGGGAGTCGCGCTCGCCGTGCCGGTCGAGCAGCGCGCGCAGCCGGGCCTCGTCGTCCTCCGACAGCGGGTCGACGGCCCTGCGGGAGCGGAACGCGGCGTACAGGACGGCGCAGAGCAGCACCGTGCTCAGTACGTTGATGGTGACGTTGACCCAGCCAGGCGTGGCGATCCCGGCGAACCGGGAGTCGTCGGCGGCCAGCGACACGAGCCGCATCGTGCCGTAGCGCCAGCGGTCGAGGAACGTCGAGCGGTAGTCGTCGTGGGCGTGGTTGGTGACGGTCACCAGGAACGCGGCGAGCAGGGACGTCACCAGGAGCCCGCCGGCCGCGACGGCCGCCGCGAGCTTGGGGTTCGAGCGGTCGCCCTTCGCGTAGAACTCGCGGCGGCCCACCAGGAGCGCGGCCACGAAGAGCGCCGTGAGGCCGAGCGAGACCCAGTTCTGCGCGTACTGCCTGATCTCCGCGAAGCACATCGCGAAGGCGAAGAGCAGCAGGAAGAGGCCGCTGAGCACGAGGTTGAGGATCCAGGCGGCCCGTTTCCGGCGCCGCATGGTGATCGCCAGGAACATCGTGAAGACGCCGGAGGCGAAACCCGCGGTGAGCAGGTACGGGGTGAAGAAGTTCTCCGTGTTGTGGCGCCGCAGGTCCTGGCCGAGGGAGACCCACACGGCGCTGAGGAAGTTCACGAACGTGACGGCACGCAGATACCAGACGGCCACGGCCGCCCCCCGCCGCGAGGCCACCGTGGATGCCCGAACCCGCTCTTCCCCTACCCGCACATCTCCCATGAAACGGATCTTATGGGGCTGTCTGGTGTGATATGCGGCGACGGAACTCGCTTTCGCTAGCTCTGCTCGGCCTGTTCGGTCTGCTCGGCCTGTCCGGTCTGCTCGCCCTGTTCAGTCTGCTCGGCCTGCTCGGTCTCCTCGACGGGGAGCTCCGCGGACAGGGCGGCAGCGGCCCGCACCAACGGCACGGCCAGCAGCGCCCCCACCCCTTCGCCGATCTTCACGCCGTGCGTGAGCAGGGGCTCGAGGGCCATCCGGTCGAGCGCCTTCGCCTGCGCCGGCTCCCCGCTGTCGTGCCCCGCGAGCCACCAGTCCGGCGCCCGGAACGCGACCCGCTGGGCCACCAGCGCCGCGGCCGCCGACACCACCCCGTCGAGGATCACCGGCGTACGCCGCACCGCGCACTGCAGCAGGAACCCGGTCATGGCGGCCACGTCGGCCCCGCCCACCGCCGCGAGCAGCTGCATCTGGTCGCCGAGCACCGGCCGCGCCCGCCGCAGCGCGTCCCGTACGGCCGCGCACTTGCGCATCCACGCCAGGTCGTCGATCGGCTCCCCGCCCCGCCCGGTGACGACAGAGGCGTCCGTCCCGCACAGCGCCGCGATCAGGGTCGCCGCCGGTGTCGTACCCCCGACGCTGACGTCGCCGAGCACGATCAGGTCCGTGCCGGAGTCGGCCTCCTCGTCGGCGAGCGCGACGCCCGCCCGCACCGCCCGCTCGGCCTCCTCCTCCGACATGGCGTCCTCGATGTCGATGCGCCCGGAGCCGCGCCGCACCCGGTGCCCGGCGACCTCGGCGGGCAGCTCGTCCGCGTCGCAGTCAAGGGCCATGTCGACGACCCGCACGGGCACGTCGAGCCGCCGCGCGAGCACGGCCGCGGGGCTCGCGCCGGCCAGCACGGCGCGTACGAGCTCGGCCGCGCCGCCCGCCGCCCGCGCGGAGACACCGAGCTCGGCCACTCCGTGATCGCCCGCGAACAGCACGGCCTTCGGCCGCTCGACCGGCTTGACCGGGACCGCGGCCTGCGCCGCCGACAGCCATTCGGCGAGGTCGTCGAGGCGGCCGAGCGATCCGGGCGGCACGGCCTGGCGCTCCCTGCGCTCTTCGGCGTCACGGCGCACCCCGCCGTCGGGCCGCTCGATCAGGTCGGTGAAGTCGTCGAGAATCAGCGAGCTCATTCGGCGAACAGTACCGGCGGGGCGTGACGTTCGCGCGAACGGCCCCACGTGCCCGGGCCATGCGCGGCAGGCGCGCCGCGACGTCCTCGAACGTCATTGAATCGGCGTGGGGCATCCCTTACGGTCCGTACAGTCTGTTTGTCCAGAATTGCCGGTATCGCTTTTACGTACCGCGTCGTCGTATCGCTGGTTTACGTACCGCGTCGTCGTATCGCTGGCCGCAAGCATCCAGGAGTACGTCATGGACCTCGCGCGGCAGACCGCCGAACGCCGCCCGAGCTGCCTCGCCCGGCTCGCCTGCGGAACCGGCCCCTTCCACGCGCCGCGCCGCGCCGACTGCCCCTGGTGCGGCTCGCCCCGGCTGCGCGTGCGGCTGCGCACCGCCGACCTGATCCAGCGCAAGCCGGGCACCTTCACGCTGGAGCGGTGCGCGGACTGCGCCCACACCTTCCAGAACCCCCTGCTCAGCGCCGAGGGCCTGGACTTCTACCGTCTTGGCTCCGGCCGCCAGGACCTCGGCCACCGGGACTTCTGGCGGCAGGACCTGTGCCACGGGCTCGGCGGCGGCGCGGCCGCGCTGCTCGCCCGCGCCGGGGCGGGCCGTTCCCGGCGCCTCGCCGGCGTCCGCGCGCTGAGCCGGTTCGACGAGCCCGAGAGCTGGCTGGACGTGGGCACCGGCCGCGCCCGGTTTCCGGCGGAGGCCAGGGAGGTGCTGCCGTACACGGCCTTCGACGGGCTCGACAGCGACCCCGACCTGGTGGAGGGGGTGCGGCACGGCCGCATCGAGGAGGCCCACCGCGGCCGCCTCACCGACCTCGCCAGACACCTCGCGGGGCGCTACGACGCGCTCAGCATGGTCCACTACCTGCAACGCCGGCCGGATCCGCGCGGGGAACTGCGGGCGGCCGCCACCGTGCTGCGGCCCGGCGGGCATCTGCTGATCGAGGCGCCGGACCCGGAGAGCCGTTCCGCCCGGCTCCTCGGCAAGTGGTGGGCGTCCTACCGCCAGCCGCGCCATCTGCACTTCGTGCCGCTCGCCAACCTCTGCCGGGAGCTGGACGAGCTCGGCTTCACCGTCGTCGACGTCGACCGCCGCGCCCCGCACGTGCCGGCCGACCTGAGCACGGCCTGCGCCCTGCTCCTCAACCGGCTGCTGCCCGAGGCGGACGTGCCCTGGCGGGCGGAGCCGCCGAGCGGGCCGCGGCTAGCGCTGCGGCGCGCGGCCTCGTGGGCGGCCGCCCCGCTCCTCGCGCTGGCGTACGCGGCCGACGTACTGCTCGCCCCGCTGCTCACCCGCACCGGCTTCGCCAACGCGTACCGCGTGATCGCCCGCAAGGAGCCCGGCGCCTGAGACCGCGGGCCGTCAGCCGCGCAGGGCCAGCGCCTGCCCCGCCACCACGAGGAGCACATGCTCGCACTCGGCGGCGAACGCGGCGTTGAGGCGGCCGAGTTCGTCGCGGTAGCGGCGGCCCGACGCGGTCGCGGGCACGATGCCCGAGCCGACCTCGTTGGACACGGCGACGACAGTGCGCCGGGTGGCGCGCACCGCGTCCGTCAGCTCCGTGACCCGCTTGCGCAGCGACCGCTCCCCGCCGCCCGCCCACTCGGCGTCGTCCCACGCGTTCACCTCGTCCATCACATGCGTGAGCCACAGCGACAGACAGTCCACGAGCAGCGGCGGCCCGGGCTCCGCGAGCAGGGGCACGAGGTCGCAGGTCTCCGTGGTCCGCCAGGAACCGGGACGCCGCTCGCGGTGCGCCCGCACCCGCTCCGCCCACTCGGAGTCGCCGTTGCGGCTGCCGCCCGTGGCGACGTACAGCACGTCGGGGAACGCCTCCAGGCGCCGCTCGGCCTCCATCGACTTGCCGGAGCGGGCGCCGCCCAGGATGAGGGTGCGGCGCGGCAGGTCCGGTACGTCCTCGTAGGCGCCGACGATCAGCGTCGTACCGTCCGGGACCGCCCGTGCGCCGGCCGCGGCGAGCCGGCGCGTCAGCTCGGGCCCGGCGGGCGCCTCGTGCCCGATGTGGACGGCCAGGACGTCCGTCGTCGGGGTCACGCCGCCGGCCGCCCGCAGCCGGGCCAGGCCGTCCGGGCGCCCGACGACGTCGGCGACGACCATCTCGTACGGAGCCTGCTCCTCGGGGAAACCGGCGGGCGCGGCACCCGGCGGCAGATACATACAGCAGCCGGTCGCCGTCGGGCCCCGTCACCTCGTAGCCGGTGCCGGGCGCGTCCGTCGCGACCGCGCGCACCCGGTGGCCGGTCAGGAGCGCCAGCTCCCGGCCGTCGGGCACGCGACCGGGCTGCGGAAGGCCGGCCGGCACCTCCACGGCGGGGCCGTCGTGCGGGTGCGAGAGCAGCACCTGGCGCACCCCGCCGAGGGAGTGCCCGGCGCGCGCGGCGGCGAAGGCGGCGCCGGGCGTCAGGTCGAGCAGCAGCACGCCGTCGAGCAGCAGCGCGGTCGCGGCCCGCGCGGAGTCGCCGAGCGCGGTCGCGCACACGGCGCAGGGGCAGCCGGGAAGCGGCAGCCCTTCGGGGGCTCCGGTGCCGAGCAGAGTCAGTTCCACAGGAAGATCCTCCCGCGTCGCCCCCGGCGCCGCGCGCCCGGCTAGGCTTCAAGCGGCTCCGGCTCCCGCTCCGGGCGGCTGCCGGGACACCCACTGGACCTCGGGAGGCTGACATGGCGGCATGGACGTGGCGGTTCGAGAAGGCGGACGGGACGGAGGTCCAGCCTGCCGTGCAGCCCGAGGAGTTCACCACCCAGGGAGACGCGGAATCCTGGATCGGCGAACACTGGAAGGACCTCGCGGAGGGCGGCGCGGACCAGGTGGCGCTCTTCGAGGACACCACGAAGATCTACGGCCCGATGAGCCTGCACGCCGAGGGTGCCCTGTAAGGGGCACGGGGCTGTGTAGGACATGCGGCTCCGCCGCGTGGGCCGGGGCGTGATCAGCCCAGGAAATCGCGATCAGCCCAGGAAATGCCGCAGACGCGTCTGCCGAGACAGCGAGCAGACGCGTCTGCGGCTTGCTTGTGGTTGCTCGCGCAGTTCCCCGCGCCCCTTACGGGGCTTACGGCACATCCCGCGCCCCTTGGGGCCTACATCTCGCCGAGGGTGACCTCGGCCTTCCGCTCGTCGCCGTCGCGTACGTACGTCACCCGCTCCTTGTCGCCCGGTTTGACCGCTGCCAGGGCCTCGGAGAGGGAGGTGATCGTGGTGATCGGGGTGTCGCCGAGCGCGGTGAGGATGTCGCCGGGCCGCAGGCCCGCCTTGGCCGCGCCGCCGCCGTCCCGCACCTCGACGATCGCCACGCCCGCGGGGCGGTAGTCGTCGCCGAGCACCGTGCGCGCGGTGATGCCGAGCGCGGCACGGCCCGAGTCGGTGACCCGGCCGCTCTTCACGATCTGGTCGGCCACCGTCTTCACCATGGACGCGGGGATCGCGAAGCCGATGCCGGGCGCGGCGCTGTCGCCCATGTCCGGGTCGGTCGCCGCGAGCGTCGGAATGCCGATGACCCGGCCGTCGAGGTCGACGAGGGCGCCGCCGCTGTTGCCCGGGTTGATCGCGGCCGACGTCTGCACCATGTTCGCGATCGTCGCGCCGGTGCCGCCGCCCGCGCGGCCCTCGCTGACCGTGCGGCCGGTCGCCGACACGATGCCCTGCGTGACGCTCGACGAGAGGCCGAGCGGAGAGCCCATCGCGAGGACGATCTGGCCGACCTCGACCTTCGCCGAGTCCCCGAACTCCGCGGCCTTCAGGCCCTTCGGTACGGAGTCCAGCTTGATGACGGCGAGATCCTGTTCGGGGTACGCCGACACGAGCTTCGCGCCGAGCGGCTGTTCGCCGGTGGCCGTGGTCACCCGGAACGTCTTCTCGTTCCCCACGACATGGGCGTTGGTGACGATGTGGCCCTTGTCGTCGTACACCACGCCGGAGCCGAGGCTGTCGCCCGCGTCGATCTGTACGACGGACGGCAGCACGTCCTTGATCACCTTCTGGTAGTCGTCCTGAAGGTCGCTCGCCGCGGCGGGGGCGGCCTGCGTGGTCGAACGGTCCGCCCTCGGGCCGTCTCCGTCACCGTTGCCGGAACACCCTGAGACGAACGCGGCCAGGGCCACGGCCATCGACGTCACCGTCACTCGCGTACGCAGCACTCTCATACGCCGAGTTTCAGGCCCGCCCGTGGACCGGTCCTGCGTTGCACGCCCAAACAGGGGGCACCGCGCCCTGGAAGGGGCGCGGGGAACCGCGCGACAAGCCCCCACCGGCTCGCAGGATCAGCACCGCACATCCGGCGAAGCGCTCAGTCCCGCCCGCCGCAAAGATGCAGCATGCTCGCCACCCGCCGATAGGGCTCCGTCCGTCCGGCCCGCTCCTCGGCGGCGAGCAGCGCGTCAAGAGCGGCCCCGGCCTCCGGGATCTCGGTGGCTTCGGAGAAGACGCGAACCCCGTACCAGGCGACCAGCGGCGCGGCGATTCCCGCCAGCGCCTGGCTGAGGGCGTCGAGCCGATGCGCCCGCACCTCGCCCCCGGCCTCGTCCCGATACGTATGCGCGCCGAACGCGGCGAGCGCCCCGCCCCAGTCACCCCGCAGCCCGGGCCGCATGGCCAACGCGTCGGCGTTGCGCACCACCACGGACAGCAGCCCGCCGGGCGCCAGCATCCGCCCGAGGCCGGCGAGCAGCGCGTCGGGCTCCTCGACGTGCATCAGCACGCCGTGGCACAGCACGACGTCGAAGCTCCCGGGCAGGAAGTGCACCCCGGTGTCCCGCCCGTCGCCCTCGACGACCCGCATCCGCGACCGGATGCCCTCCGGCTCGGCGGCCGCGGCAGCCCGCACCGCGGCGAGATGCTCCGGTTCCCGCTCGACGCCCGTGACCTCGTGCCCGCCACGGGCGAGGCGCAGCGCCTGCGTCCCGCGGCCCATGCCGACGTCGAGCACCCGCAGCCGCTTTCCCAGGGGGAACCGCGCCGCGATCCGCTCGTCGAGCTGCCGTCCGACCAGCTCCAGCCGGACGGCCTCGCCGGCCCCAGGGCTCGCGCCCCGGTCCTCGCTCAGGGCCGCGCTCCGCGCTTGCCCTGCGGCTTCGGCAGCCGCAGCCGGCGCATCTGGAGGCTGCGCATCAGGGCGTACGCGACGGCGCCCTTCTTGTTCTCGTCCGGGAAGCGCTCGGCGAGACGCTTCTTCAGCCGGAAGACATTGGTGATCGAGTCGAGAACGATCAGGACGATCACGACGAGCCACAGCAGCAGCGCGATGTTCTGCAGCTGCGGGACGCGGACCATGCTCAGGACGAGGATGACCACGGCCATGGGCAGGAAGAACTCGGCGACGTTGAACCGCGAGTCCACGAACTCGCGGGCGAACTTGCGCACCGGGCCCCTGTCCCGCGCGGGCAGAAACCGCTCGTCGCCGCTGGCCAGCGCCTCGCGCTGCTTCGCCATCTGGATGCGGCGCTCCTCGCGCTGACGCTTCGCGGCCTCCTTGCGCGTCGTCGGCGTGTTCATCACGCTGCGGCGCTGGGACTGGGCCAAGGCGCGCTTGGGGGTGGGGCGGCCCTTGGGGGCCTGCGGGTCACGGGTCTGCGCGGACGAATCGTCGGTCACCGGGGCCTTGGCTGCCGGGGCCTTCTCGTCCTTGGATCGGCTACGGAACACAAAGACCAAGGGTACGTGGTGCCGGGGTATGGATGACCGTCGCACGGGGAACGATCCCGCAACGCCGAGCGTCTTGATTATGTGGCTAAAGGGGCCTTGCGGGCAGTTTCCCAGGGGCGCACCTACTCCTTGCGCCGGAGAGGCGGGCGGGGCAGTCGTCCTTGGGGATGAGCGCATCCGCTCGCGAACAGTGCGGTAATGGATACAGACCCCGTACCGTGGGTTCTGTCGCAGTAGCTGGAGCTGGAAGTCCGTCAGAAGGGGGCGCGCGAAGCCCATGAGCGGTGTCATGAAGCGTATGGGGATGATCTTCCGCGCGAAGGCGAACAAGGCCCTTGACCGGGCCGAGGACCCGCGCGAAACCCTCGATTATTCGTATCAGAAGCAGCTGGAGCTGCTGCAGAAGGTGCGCCGCGGCGTCGCCGACGTGGCGACCTCCCGCAAGCGTCTCGAGCTGCAGCTCAACCAGCTCCAGAAGCAGTCCTCCACCCTTGAGGACCAGGGCCGCAAGGCGCTGGCCCTCGGCCGCGAGGACCTGGCCCGTGAGGCCCTGTCCCGCCGCGCCGCCCTCCAGCAGCAGGTCAGCGACCTGGAGGTGCAGCACCAGACCCTGCAGGGCGAGGAGGAGAAGCTCACCCTCGCGGCCCAGCGCCTGCAGGCCAAGGTGGACGCCTTCCGCACGAAGAAGGAGACCATCAAGGCGACGTACACCGCCGCCGAGGCCCAGACCCGGATCGGCGAGGCGTTCTCCGGCATCTCCGAGGAGATGGGCGACGTCGGCATGGCGATCCAGCGCGCCGAGGACAAGACCGCGACGCTCCAGGCGCGGGCCGGCGCGATCGACGAGCTGCTCGCCTCCGGCGCCCTCGACGACTCCTCCGGGCTCGCCAAGGACGACATCCAGTCCGAGCTGGACCGCCTCTCCGGTGGTACAGATGTAGAGCTGGAGCTGCAGCGCATGAAGGCCGAGCTGGCCGGCGGATCCAGCACGTCGCAGCAGGCCATCGAGGGCGGCAAGGGCGCTCAGGGCCAGCAGGGGCAGCCGCAGGACACCCCCCGCTTCGACAAGCAGTAGGGCAAGCAGCATCCAGTAGCGCTGTGACCGAACCGCTCACGTCCGAGGAGGGCGTCATGATCGTACGGATCATGGGGGAGGGGCAGGTGAAGCTGGCCGACAGCCACTTCACCGAATTGAACACGTTGGACGACGAACTGCTCGAGGAGATGGAGAGCGGGGACGAGGCCGGCTTCCGCCGGACGCTGCACGCTCTCCTCGACGCGGTGCGCAAGCTCGGCGAGCCGCTGCCCGACGACGCGCTGGAGCCCTCGGAGCTGATCCTCCCCGCGCCCGACGCGACCCTCGACGAGGTCCGCGCCATGCTCTCCGACGACGGCCTGATCCCGGGCTAGCCCCCGGGTCCGGCGGCAGGCGTGTCAAGCGACGCGTCAACCCTGGTCCGGGGAACCCGCTTTCCGTTCCCCCTGCCGGAACGGCGCCGTACCGTTTAGCGCGTGACCAACTTTGAACGGTGCCGTGGCTGGGCCAGAACGCACCCGTTGGCCGTCGACGCGATTCTCGCGGCTGCCGCCCTCGTCTGCATGGTCATCGGCTCCTTCGCCGAGCCCTACAGCGAACGGGGCTCCACCTGGAACATGCACGCGCCGGGTGTCCTGAGCCTCACCCTCATGTTCCTCGCGGCCGCCGCCCTCGTCTTCCGCCGCCGCACCCCGTGGACCGTGCTCGCGACCACCTCCGCCTTCTCCCTCGTGGAGCTCGTGACGAGCGGCCCGCGCGCCCCGGTCGTGATGTGCGCCGTCATCGCCCTCTATACGGTCGCCGCCAGCACCAACCGCCCCACCACCTGGCGCATCGGCCTGGTCACCATGACGGGCCTGACCGGCGTCGCCATGCTGGCGGGCCCCCTGCCCTGGTACGCGCAGGAAAACCTCGGCATCTTCGCCTGGACCGGCATGGCCGCCGCCGCGGGCGACGCCGTCCGCAGCCGCCGCGCCTTCATCGACGCCATCAGGGAACGGGCCGAGCGCGCGGAACGCACCCGTGAGGAGGAGGCGCGGCGCCGCGTCGCGGAGGAGCGGCTGCGCATCGCCCGCGATCTGCACGACGTCGTCGCCCACCACATCGCCCTGGTCAACGTGCAGGCCGGAGTCGCAGCGCACGTCATGGACAAGCGGCCCGACCAGGCCAAGGAGGCCCTCGCCCACGTCCGCGACGCCAGCCGCTCCGCGCTCGGCGAGCTCCGCGCCACCGTGGGCCTGCTGCGCCAGACCGGCGACCCGGAGGCCCCCACCGAGCCGGCGCCCGGCCTCGGCCGCCTCGACGACCTCGTCGACACCTTCCGGCACGCGGGCCTGCCCGTGGACGTGGTCCGCGGCGACGCCGGCCCGACGCCCCCGGCCGCCGTCGACCTGGCCGCGTACCGCATCATCCAGGAGGCCCTCACCAACGTGCAGAAGCACGCGGGGGAGCACGCCAAGGCCGAGGTCAGCGTCGTACGCGTGGGCCCGAACCTGGAGATCACCGTCCTGGACGACGGCGCGGGCGACGACGCCCAGGCCGCCGACGACCCGGACCGCGGCGGCGGGCACGGCCTCCTCGGCATGCGCGAGCGCGTCAGCGCCCTCGGCGGGCGGTGCAGCGCGGGGCCCCGCTACGGCGGCGGCTTCCGCGTCCATGCGATCCTGCCGGTCGCGACCGCGAAACAGGGCGACCGGGGGAACTCCCCGGTCAAGGGAGGGACTTCCGCGTGACGATCCGGGTGCTGCTCGCCGACGACCAGGCGCTGCTGCGCAGCGCGTTCAAGGTCCTCGTCGACTCCGAACCCGACATGGAGGTCGTCGGCGAGGCGTCCGACGGGGCACAGGCCGTGCGGCTCGCGAAGGCCGAGTCGGCCGACGTCGTCCTGATGGACATCCGCATGCCCGGCACCGACGGTCTCGCCGCCACCCGGATGATCAGCGACGACCCGGCCATGTCCCACGTACGCGTGGTCATGCTGACCACCTTCGAGGTCGACGAGTACGTGGTGCAGTCGCTGCGGGCGGGGGCCTCGGGCTTCCTCGGCAAGGGCGCCGAGCCGGACGAACTGCTCGGGGCGATCCGGATCGCGGCGGCCGGCGAGGCACTGCTCTCGCCCGTGGCGACGAAGGGACTCATCGCCAAGTTCCTGGCGCAGGGCGACGGTTCCGACAGCGAGGCGCCCGCCCGCAGTGAGCGTCTGGACGCGCTCACCGGCCGCGAGCGCGAGGTCCTGGTGCAGGTCGCGGGCGGCCTGTCGAACGACGAGATCGCCGAACGCCTCGAGGTCAGCCCGCTCACCGTGAAGACCCATGTGAACCGCGCGATGGCCAAGCTCGGCGCCCGCGACCGGGCCCAACTCGTCGTCATCGCCTACGAGTCGGGGCTGGTGCGGCCACGGGGCGAGTAGTCCCGGGCCGGCCGCCCCAGAGGGGCGAGCAGCCCAGGGGCGGTCGCCTCAGACTCCCGTTTCCACCCGCACCGGCGCCACCTCCGACGCTCCCCGCGTAAGCCGCAGCGACGCCACCGCGAGCCCCCCGCACACCGTCATCCCCACGAACAGCGGCACCGCCGTGTCCTCGCCGCCGAGGCCGACCAGGGGGGCGACCACCGCGCCGAGCGCGCTCTGGGCCGTGCCGAGGAGCGCGGAGCCGGTGCCGGACGCGGCGGGCACCCGGGCGATGGCCAGCGCCGCCGCGTTCGCGACCACGAGGCCGAGGCCGCCGCACACCAGCGCCATCAGGGTCAGGCAGACGACCACGCCGAGGAACCCGGCCACGCTCATGGCGAGCAGCGCCGCCGTACCGGCGAACATGGTCAGCAGGCCGCCGCGCAGCAGCACTTCGGGGTCGACCCGCCCCACGAGCCGGGCCCCCGCCGCACTGGACAGCGTCGCGACCACGGCCCCGCCGGAGAACGCCACCGACGAGACGCCGACGCTCAGACCGAGGACGTTCTGGAGCAGGAACGGCGACCCGGCGATGTAGCAGAAGAGCATCCCGAAGCCGAAGGTGAAGGCCAGGGTGTACCCGACGTAGGCCCGGTCGCCCGCGACCTCCCGCACCGAGGCCATGAGCCGCCCCGCGCCGCCCGCCCGCCGCCGCTCCTTCGGCAGGCTCTCCGGCACCGCCACAAGGACGCCGACGGCCACCACCAGCGAGACCCCGGCGAGCACCCAGAAGACCCCGCGCCACCCGGCGGCCCCGATCACGGCCCCGCCCGCGAGCGGCGCGAGGATCGGGGCTATGCCGGCGAGCGTCATCAGGATCCCGAACATGCGGGCCGCCGCGGCCCCTTGGACGACGTCGGTCACCACGGCCCGGCTGATCACCACGCCCGCGGCCCCGCTGAACCCGGTCACGAACCGCAGCGCGACCAGCCAGCCCAGGGACGGCGCCACCGCGCACAGGGCCGTGCCCGCCGCGCACACGAAGGCGCCCACGAGCAGTGGCCCGCGCCGCCCGCACCGGTCGGAGAGCGCGCCGAACACCAGATGCCCGACCGTCATACCGACCAGGAACGCGGTGAGTGTGAGCTGCACCCCGGACGCGTCCGTGCCGAACTCCTCGGCCATGCGCGGGAACGCGGGCAGATACATGTCGGTCGACAGCGGACCGATGAAGGACAGCAGCGCGAGCGCCGCGGTGAGCAAGGGCATGGTGAAGGAACCCTTCAAGGGGGAAGAGGAGGGGATAGTTATATAACTATAGCTATAGGTATCATGGACGGGTGAGTGACGAGAAGCAGCAGGGGAAGCAGGGACGGTCGGCGGCCGGGGCGCGGGGCGGGAGCGGGGGCCGCGAGGCCGACAAGGAGCTCTTCGGGCAGGCCAGGGAGCTGACCCCGGCGCTCTACGCGCTCTCGCGGGTGCTGCGCTTCCAGGGCATGGACGAGGCGGGACTGTGGCGGCTTCCGCCCTCCGAGCTGGAGTTGATGCGCTACGTCCACGCCGAGCCGGGCGTCACGGTCGGCGCGCTCGCCCGCGAACTGGGCATGCAGGTCAGCAATGTGAGCGCGACCGTGCGCGGCCTGGTCAACGGCGGTCTGCTGGAGCGCGAGAAGGACCCGGACGACGGCCGGGTGTCACGGTTGAGGCCGACCCTCAAGGCGGAGCAGGGCATGGCCCTGATCGAGAACGCCTGGGCGGAGATCTTCGCCGACGCGCTGGCGGTACTGACCGAGGGGCAGCGGGAATCGCTGCTCGCGTCCGTCCCGGCGCTGGAGGCGCTGGGTGCGGCGCTGAAGGAGCGCCGCAAGGCGCCGTAGGGCGTGGTGGCTGACGCGGCCGCCGAGCCCACGTCGGTCCCGCAATGCACCGTAGAACGCCGTAAGGGGCGTCCGCAATGGCGGACGCCCCTTACCGGGTGGGTGGGAAGACGTCTACGGCAGCGCCAGCATCCGCTCCAGGGCCAGCTTCGCGAACTGCTCGGTCTCGCGGTCGACCTCGATGCGGTTGACGAGCTTGCCGTCGGCCAGCGACTCCAGGGCCCACACCAGGTGCGGCAGGTCGATGCGGTTCATGGTCGAGCAGAAGCAGACCGTCTTGTCGAGGAAGACGATCTCCTTGTCCTCGGCGGCGAACCGGTTCGCCAGCCGGCGCACCAGGTTCAGCTCCGTGCCTATCGCCCACTTCGAGCCGGCCGGGGCCGCCTCCAGGGTCTGGATGATGTGCTCCGTGGAGCCCACGTAGTCCGCGGCGGCCACGACCTCGTTCTTGCACTCCGGGTGCACGAGGACATTGACACCGGGGATGCGGGCCCGCACGTCCTCGACCGACTCCAGCGAGAAGCGCCCGTGCACCGAGCAGTGCCCGCGCCACAGGATCATCTTCGCGTTCCGCAGCTGCTCGGCGGTCAGGCCGCCGTTCGGCTTGTGCGGGTTGTAGACGACGCAGTCCTCCAGGGACATGCCCATGTCCCGCACGGCGGTGTTCCGGCCGAGGTGCTGGTCGGGCAGGAAGAGCACCTGCTCGCCCTGCTCGAAGGCCCACTCCAGGGCCCGCTTCGCGTTCGACGACGTACAGATCGTGCCGCCGTGCTTGCCCGTGAACGCCTTGATGTCGGCGGAGGAGTTCATGTACGAGACGGGGACGACGCGCTCGGCGATGCCGGCCTCGGCCAGCGCGTCCCAGCACTCCGCGACCTGCTCGGCCGTCGCCATGTCGGCCATCGAGCAGCCCGCGGCCAGGTCCGGGAGCACGACCTTCTGGTCGTCGCCGGTCAGGATGTCCGCGGATTCGGCCATGAAGTGCACGCCGCAGAAGACGATGTACTCCGCGTCCGGCCGGGCGGCCGCCTCGCGCGCCAGCTTGAAGGAGTCACCGGTGACGTCCGCGAACTGGATGACCTCGTCGCGCTGGTAGTGATGGCCGAGCACGAACACCTTGTCGCCGAGCTTCTCCTTGGCGGCGCGGGCGCGCTCCACCAGGCCGGGGTCCGAGGGAGAGGGCAGGTCTCCGGGGCACTCCACACCGCGCTCGCTCCTGGGGTCGGCCTCGCGGCCGAGCAGCAGCAGGGCGAGCGGCGTCGGCTGTACGTCCAGCTCGGTGCGGTCCACGGTGGACTGGGCGGTGGTCACGACACACACCCTTTCTTCTGTGACGGACGCGGCCGGGGCCGCGTTCGAGTGGGCCGGGGACCGGCACCACGGATCCTTTTCGTCGAATTGACGTTATCTATCATAACCGCTTCACGTCAGTTTGACGATGGCCATTGTGTCGATGTGACGCATCCCCCGCCCGGGCCTGTGTGCGAGCATGGGAATGAACACGCGGCCCCGCCGGTTGCAACCGTCGGCAAGCAGTCTCCGTACAACCCGGGAGAGAAGCAGATGTCCGTATCGGACGAGACCACCACCGTGAGCGACGGCATCCTCCTGTCCGACGCCGCCGCGGCCAAGGTCAAGGCCCTCCTTGACCAGGAAGGCCGGGACGACTTGGCGCTGCGCGTGGCCGTTCAGCCCGGCGGCTGCTCCGGCCTGCGGTACCAGCTCTTCTTCGACGAGCGCTCGCTGGACGGCGACGTGGTCAAGGAGTTCGACGGTGTGAAGGTTGTCACCGACCGCATGAGCGCTCCGTATCTGGGCGGCGCCTCCATCGACTTCGTGGACACCATCGAGAAGCAGGGCTTCACGATCGACAACCCGAACGCCACGGGCTCCTGCGCCTGCGGCGACTCCTTCAGCTGAGCGACGCTCAGCGAGCTGAACGGCACGTACGCACGAAGGCGGCGGCACCCCTCAGGGGCGCCGCCGCCTTCGTCGTGCCCGGGCCCCGCGGTCCGGGCACGCCGCTGCCGGCTGGTCACTTGCGGGGTGCGGGAACACCCTCGCGGGTGCCGTCGTCGCGCGGCACCGCCTTGCCGTCGCCGGTCACGACCTTCCGGTCGCCGAGCGGCTTGTCCAACGTCACCGACAGCTCGTAGAACTGCGCCATCGCGACGCACACGGTGTCCTTCTTCTCGGTCTCGGTGATCTTCACGGCGACCTGCCCGGCGCGCTCGTCCGCCGACACCGCGTACGTACTGCACACGCCGCCCGTGAAGTGCACGGTCAGCGTCCGGCCCGCCGTGCTGTAGCCGTCGGCCTTCACCTCGTCGGTCCGGGTGTCCGGATCGCCGGGCTCGACGGTCGGGCCGTGCGACGGGCCGACCGTGCCGGGCGCGGGCGCCCGCAGATACTTCGGGTCCACGGCCGGGTGCGTGACCGTGTACGCCTCCGGCGCGCCCTGCGGCTTCACCTGGAACAGCCAGGACGGCACGAGCGCGGTGCCGCCGTCCACGAACTGTGCCGCGAGGCCGAACTCGGCGTCCTCGACGGCGATCGGCTGCGGCTTCGGCGGCGCGGAGACCGGCTCGCAAGGGGCGTCCTTGCCGTCCCCCGCGCCGCCGTCCGCGTGCGGCACCGGCGTCGCGCAGCCGCCGATGCCCCCGCGTCCGTTGCCCCGGCCGGACTTGTTCAGCAGATCGAGTGTTTTCCGAGCGCCGACGACGGGGTACGTCGCGCCCTTCTCCGGCTCCGTCAAGTGGCCGCTGCCGCCTACCACTTGCCCGTCGGCGCCGACCTGGATCCCGGTCGACCAGCCGTACGTCGGCAGCCCGTCCACCTCGGGGTCGGCGTTCACCACCCGTACGGAACCCATGAGCTGGCCCGCGTCCAGCTTCGCGTCGTCCAGGCCGGCGGCCTTCAGGACGGGGGCGGCGGCCTTCTTCGCCGCGGCCTCGCTCACGGCGTCGCCGGAGTCGTCGGCGGTGCGGGTGCCGGCTCCCGGACACCGCTTGCCCTTCAGGCAGTTGTCGCTGCCGGGGGCCGCGTGCCGGGTGTAGGTCCAGGTGCCGGGCGCCGCCTTGCCGACCCGGAGCGAGGGGCCCGCGCCGTCGTTCGACGGGCCGACCCGCCAGGCGCCGTCCCCCGCGACCGGGGTGCCGGACAGGCCGAGCGCCTTCGCCAGGCGGCTCACCCGCTCCCGGGAGACCTCGTCGCGCACGTGGTGCACGGCCGCCGAACCGGGCCCGTCGGGCAGCTCGCCCACGGCCTTGTACGTCGCGCCGGTCGGGTCGGGCTCGCCCGGCGCGATGCCTTCGGTGGTCCCGTCGGGGCCCTGGTCCGAGCGGCCGTCGCGGTCGCCCGCGTACCCGTCGAGGGTGAGCGGAGGCGGACCGCCCCCGTCGCGCGCCGAGGCGTCCCGGCCCGTGTCGTCGGACGACGCCGCCAGATACGCCCCGCCGCCGCCCGCGAGCAGCACCGCGGCCGCCACCGAGGAGACCATCAGCGCCGACCGCCGCCGCTGTCCGTCCTGCGTCTGCTCGCTGCTCACCGCATCGCTCCTTAGAACGCCCAGGTGTCCCGGAAACCCCACTCATGAGGTTTCGGCGTACACCGCGTCCCCTCTGTAGGGGACAGCGGTGGGACGCGGCGGGGGAGCGCGCGGTTCCCTCAGCGCACGCCGGGGTGTACTCAGTCGCCGTACTCCGCCATGCCGTCGATGACGCGGGCGGAGGCGGCCGAAACCGTGACCCCGTGGATCAGCGACGGCGGCACGGGTGCGGCCGGCACGGCGGGCACCGCCCAGTGCGGGACCATGCGGACGCAGTCGCCGCGCAGCGACTCCAGGGTCTCCGGGGTCTCGGGGGCGCGCTCGGCGGAGTACTGCGGCATGCGGTGTTTCGCGTTGACGGCCATAACGGAACCGTATGCACCGCTTGCCCGACGAAGAAAGACCTACTATTGGGTATTTTTGGCCACTACAACGAGGGGTGTTCGACCGGATAGCGTTAACCGTCAACCGCTACCTCGCTGCAGGAGCTTCCAGCCGTGCGAATCGCAGTCACCGGCTCCATCGCCACCGACCACCTCATGACCTTCCCGGGCCGCTTCGCCGACCAATTGGTCGCCGACCAGCTCCACACGGTCTCCCTCTCTTTCCTGGTCGATGCCCTCGACGTCCGCCGCGGCGGCGTCGCCGCCAATATCTGCTTCGGCATGGGTCAGCTCGGTACCGGCCCGATCCTCGTCGGCGCGGCCGGCGCCGACTTCGACGAATACCGCGCCTGGCTCGACCGGCACGGGGTGGACACCGCCTCGGTCCGTATCTCGGAGACGCTGCACACCGCCCGCTTCGTGTGCACCACGGACGCCGACCACAACCAGATCGGCTCCTTCTACACCGGTGCGATGAGCGAGGCCCGCCTCATCGAGCTCAAGACGGTCGCCGACCGCGTCGGCGGTCTCGACCTCGTCCTGATCGGCGCCGACGACCCGGAGGCCATGCTCCGCCACACGGAGGAGTGCCGCTCCCGCAAGATCCCGTTCGCCGCGGACTTCTCCCAGCAGATCGCGCGCATGGGCGGCGACGAGATCCGCAACCTCCTGGAGGGCGCGACGTACCTGTTCTCCAACGAGTACGAGAAGGGGCTCATCGAGTCCAAGACCGGCTGGAGCGACGCCGAGATCCTGGCCAAGGTCGGCCACCGCGTGACCACCCTCGGCGCGAACGGCGTCCGCATCGAGGCCGTCGGCCAGGACCCGGTCGAGGTCGGCGTGCCCGAGGAGAAGGCCAAGGTCGAGCCGACGGGCGTGGGCGACGCGTTCCGCGCCGGCTTCCTCTCCGGCCTGTCCTGGGGCGTCTCGCACGAGCGCGCCGCCCAGATCGGCTGCATGCTCGCCACCCTGGTCATCGAGACCACGGGCACCCAGGAGTACGAGCTGCACCGTGCCCAGTTCATGGAGCGCTTCACCAAGCAGTACGGCCACGAGGCCGCCGAAGAGGTCAGGTCCCGCCTGCCGTAGCGCGACGGCCGGGTGCGGAAGCGACCGCTCCCGCACCCGGCCGCGCCACGCGGACCCACCGGCGGGCCGCCCGGCTACACCAGCCGCCGCACCACGTACGCCACCCCGCGCTCCCGCTCCCGCGGCCCCACGTACTCCTGCTTCCGCGTCCAGCACCACGCCGGGATGTCCACGGCCGCGACCTCGTCGTCCGACAGGACGGTGACCGTGCCGCCGACGCGGACCCGGGGGAGCGCCTTCGCCAGCTCGATCACGGGCAGCGGGCAGCGCTCGCCCAGGGCGTCGACGGTCAGCTCGTCCAGCGTGCCGGCGGCGGCGGGGGCGACGGGCGCGCCCAGCTTCTCGCGCACCCCGGCGACCGCGCCCGGCAGCACGTCCAGGAACCGCTCGACCTCGGCGGCGTCGGCGCCGAACGGCAGCGACACACGCACGTTGCCCTCGCTGACCACACCCATCGCCTTGAGCACATGGCTCGGCGTCAGCGTGCTGCTGGTGCAGGAGGAGCCGGACGACACCGAGAAGCCCGCCCGGTCCAGCTCGTGCAGCAAGGTCTCTCCGTCGACATAGAGACAGGAGAAGGTGACGAGGTGGGGCAGCCGCCGCACCGGATCGCCGACGACCTCCACATCCGGCACCAGGCCGGGCACCCGCGCCCGGATCCGCTCCGTCAGCTCACGCAGCCGCCCGGCCTCCGCCGCCGCCTCGGCCCGCACCGCCCGCAGCGACGCGGCGGCCGCCACGATCGCCGGAATGTTCTCGAATCCGGGCGCACGCCCCGACTCCCGCTCGTCCACCGGCCCGCGCGGCGCGAACCGCGCCCCCTTGCGCACGACGAGCAGCCCGACCCCCGCGGGCCCGCCCCACTTGTGGGCGCTCGCGGCCAGCAGCGACCAGTCCCCGTCCACCCGCCCCCACGGCAGCGACTGCGCCGCGTCCACGAGCAGCGGCACCCCGGCCGCCCGGCAGCCGTCCGCCACCTCGGCCACCGGCTGCTCGGTGCCCACCTCGTGGTTGGCGGACTGCAGACAGGCGAGCGCGGTGTCCGGGCGCAGCGCGGCCCCGTACGCCTCGGCCGACACCGCGCCGGCCCGGTCCACGCCGACCTCGGTCACCGTGCCGCCGCCCCGCTCGTGCGCGGCCGCCGCGTGCAGCACCGCCGAGTGCTCGACGGCCGACACCACCAGATGCCCGCCGACCCGCCGCCGCCCGGCCAGCGCCCCCGCGACCCCGTCGTACAGCGCCCGCGTCCCCGAAGGGGTGAACACCAACTCATCCGGCCGACACCCCACAGCCTCCGCGGCCGCCTCCCGAGCGGCGTCCAACAGAAGCCGGGCCCGCCGCCCCTCCCGATAGAGCCGCGAGGAATCGGCCCATCCCTCATCGAGCGCAGCAACAAGCGCCTGCCGAGCAACCGGATGCAGAGGAGCCGACGAAGCGACGTCAAAGTAAGCCACGGGGTCACGCTAAGGCGTGCGGCTAGGTGACCAACCTGAGGGGCGCGGGGAACTGCGCGACAGGCCACAACGAAACCCGCACCCGCCGACGAAGAGCTCCCGCCGAGCTCCTGGGCGACCCAATCCTCCGTCAGATACCGGCCGACGGAGGCCCATCCCACCCCGACAGAGTGACCCGCGGCGCGTTAGGCACCCTCCCCGCGCGACCCCAAATAGCGTCCAGTAGGGTTTGGTCCGCATAAACATCCAAACCCCTGCCCGACGCAGGGCGGCGACCGACCACCGAGAAGGCCGCAGCCAACAGCGCGGGCGAGACTCTCGGGAAGGCGCTACGTGAGTCCCAACGGCTCCGACCGCTCGCCGCGGCGCCCGATGCGGCGGAAGCTGCTGCAGGCATTGACTGCGGGCCTGGTCCTGGTAACCGCCACCGGTTGCACATACAAGGACTTTCCCCGCCTTGGTATGCCGACCCCGGTCACGGAGGAGGCCCCGCGGATCCTCTCCCTCTGGCAGGGCTCGTGGGCGGCTGCGCTCGCCACGGGCGTGCTGGTCTGGGGCCTGATCCTGTGGAGCGTCATCTTCCACCGGCGCAGCCGCACCAAGGTGGAGGTCCCTCCGCAGACGCGTTACAACATGCCCATCGAGGCGCTGTACACGGTGGTCCCGCTCATCATCGTCTCGGTGCTCTTCTATTTCACGGCACGTGACGAGTCCAAGCTCCTCGCGCTCGACGAGAAGCCCGCCCACACCATCAACGTGGTCGGCTTCCAGTGGAGCTGGGGCTTCAACTACGTCGAGAACGTGCCCGGCTCCGACAAGGCCGACGCCAGGACCGCCAAGGAACTGGACGCCATCCCGGAGCGGTTCCGCAAGGACTTCCCGGCCAACGCCGGCGGCGTCTACCAGGTCGGTACGCCCGGCGAGCGGAACCCGCAGAACGGCAACCCGGGCCCGACCCTCTGGCTCCCCAAGGGCGAGAAGGTCCGCTTCGTCCTGACTTCGCGTGACGTCATCCACTCCTTCTGGGTGGTTCCGTTCCTCATGAAGCAGGACGTCATCCCGGGTCACACCAACGCCTTCGAGGTCACTCCGAACAAGGAGGGCACCTTCATGGGCAAGTGCGCCGAGCTGTGCGGCGTCGACCACTCCCGGATGCTCTTCAACGTCAAGGTCGTCTCTCCCGAGCGCTACAAGCAGCACCTCGAAGACCTCGCGAAGAAGAACCAGACCGGTTACATCCCGGCCGGCATCGAGCAGACGGACCGCGAGAAGAACCGGGAGACGAACCAACTGTGAGCATCCTCAACGAACCCCAGGGTGCCGCGGCAGCGGAGGACTCGTACGAGAACGAGCTGCCGGTCAGGCGCAAGCAGCCGGGCAACGTCGTCATCAAGTGGCTGACCACCACTGACCACAAGACGATCGGCACGCTCTATCTGGTCACGTCGTTCGCGTTCTTCTGCATCGGCGGCGTCATGGCGCTCTTCATGCGCGCCGAGCTCGCCCGCCCGGGTACGCAGATCATGTCGAACGAGCAGTTCAACCAGGCGTTCACGATGCACGGCACGATCATGCTGCTGATGTTCGCGACGCCGCTGTTCGCGGGCTTCGCGAACTGGATCATGCCGCTCCAGATCGGCGCCCCGGACGTGGCCTTCCCGCGTCTGAACATGTTCGCCTACTGGCTGTACCTGTTCGGCTCGCTGATCGCGGTCGGTGGCTTCCTCACCCCGAACGGCGCCGCCGACTTCGGCTGGTTCGCCTACTCGCCGCTGTCGGACGCGGTCCGGTCGCCGGGCATCGGCGCCGACATGTGGATCATGGGTCTGGCCTTCTCCGGCTTCGGCACGATCCTCGGCTCGGTCAACTTCATCACCACCATCATCTGCATGCGCGCCCCCGGCATGACGATGTTCCGCATGCCGATCTTCGTGTGGAACGTGCTGCTGACCGCCGTGCTGGTGCTGCTCGCCTTCCCGGTTCTGGCCGCCGCGCTGTTCGCCCTGGAGGCGGACCGTAAATTCGGTGCCCATATCTTCGACGCCGCCAATGGCGGGGCCTTGCTATGGCAACACCTCTTCTGGTTCTTCGGCCATCCAGAGGTGTACATCATCGCCCTGCCATTCTTCGGAATCATTTCCGAAGTCATCCCGGTCTTCTCCCGCAAGCCGATGTTCGGCTACATGGGCCTGATCGGCGCGACGATCGCCATCGCCGGTCTTTCGGTGACGGTGTGGGCGCACCACATGTACGTCACGGGCGGCGTACTCCTACCGTTCTTCTCCTTCATGACGTTCCTGATCGCCGTGCCAACAGGCGTGAAGTTCTTCAACTGGATCGGAACGATGTGGAAGGGGTCCCTGTCCTTCGAGACCCCGATGCTCTGGGCGGTCGGCTTCCTGATCACCTTCACCTTCGGTGGTCTGACGGGTGTCATCCTGGCCTCGCCGCCGATGGACTTCCACGTGTCGGACTCGTACTTCGTGGTCGCGCACTTCCACTACGTCGTCTTCGGCACCGTGGTGTTCGCGATGTTCTCCGGATTCCACTTCTGGTGGCCGAAGTTCACCGGCAAGATGCTCGACGAGCGCCTCGGAAAGATCACCTTCTGGACGCTGTTCGTCGGCTTCCACGGCACGTTCCTCGTCCAGCACTGGCTGGGTGCCGAGGGCATGCCGCGCCGGTACGCGGACTACCTGGACGCCGACGGCTTCACCGCCCTGAACACGATCTCGACGATCTGCTCGTTCCTGCTCGGTCTGTCGATCCTGCCGTTCTTCTACAACATCTGGAAGACGGCCAAGTACGGCAAGAAGATCGAGGTCGACGACCCGTGGGGCTACGGCCGTTCACTCGAGTGGGCGACCTCGTGCCCGCCGCCGCGGCACAACTTCCTCACGCTGCCGCGCATCCGCAGCGAATCCCCGGCGTTCGATCTGCACCACCCGGAGATCGCCGCGATCGACCAGCTTGAGAACGCGGGTCACGGCGGCTCACAGAACGCCGCCCTGGCCGGCGGCAAGGAGGCCGGCAAGTGAAGATCCAGGGCAAGATGTTCATCTGGCTGAGCGTCTTCGTGCTGATCATGGCCATCGTGTATGGCTGGTGGTCGAAGGAGCCCGCCGGAACCACCGCGCTCTTCCTGGCCTTCGGCCTGTGCATCATGATCGGCTACTACCTGGCCTTCACGGCCAGGCGGGTCGACGCCGCGGCACAGGACAACAAGGAGGCCGACGTCGCGGACGAGGCCGGCGAGGTGGGCTTCTTCAGCCCGCACAGCTGGCAGCCGCTGTCCCTGGCCGTCGGCGGCGCGCTCGCCTTCCTGGCCATCGCCATCGGCTGGTGGCTGCTGTACTTCTCCGCCCCGCTCCTCCTGATCGGTCTGTGGGGCTGGGTCTTCGAGTACTACCGCGGTGAGAACCAGACCCAGTAGGTCTGCCGCATCGCAGGGCCCCGGGGCCCGGACGCTCCTGACGGAGAGTCCGGGCCCCGGGGCCTTTTCCGTTCGGCCGTCCGGGGGAACTCGTACGGATCACTCGGCGCGCCGTACATGCTGAACCTTCATACCGTGTGCTCATGAGGAATTCACCGCGTATCCGCACGGTACTGAGCTGCACGTCGCTGGTGGTCGCCCTCGGTGCGGGGGCCGCGGCCTGCGGCAGCGACGGCCATCCGCTCTCGGCCAAGCCGTACGACGCGGCGAGCCAGATCGCGTTCAACGGGCCCGCGGGCAGCCAGAAGGCCGACCCCGACAAGCCGCTCGAAGTCACCGCCCAGGGCGAGGACGGACGCATCACCGATGTGACCGCCACCGACGCCATGGGCCGCTACGTGGCGGGCGAACTCTCCGCCGACGGCTCCCGGTGGCACAGCACCGCCCCGCTGGCGGCAGGCGCGCATTACACGGTGCGGGTGAGCACGGAGGACGACGACGGCTCACCCGGCCGCAAGGTCCTCGACTTCGCCACGAACCAGGCCGCCAAGAAGAAGCAACTCAAGGTCACCTTCGGCCCGCAGGCGGGCAAGTACGGCGTCGGCCAGCCCGTCACCGCGAAGCTCAGCGCCAAGGTCAAGGGCAAGGAGGCCCGGGCCACCGTGGAGCGGGCGCTGCAGGTGCGCTCCAAGCCCGCCACGGAGGGCGCCTGGCACTGGGTGGACAGCCAGACGCTGCACTACCGCCCCAAGGACTACTGGCCCACCAACGCCACCGTGGACGTCCACAGCAACCTCGACGGCATCAAGGTCGCCGACAGGCTCTGGGGCGCCGCGGCCAAGCCCCTGCGGTTCACCACCGGCGACAAGGTCGTGGCCGTGACGGACGCCGGCTCGCACTGGATGACCGTCTACCGCAACGACCAGCAGATCAACTCCATCCCCGTCACCACCGGCAAGCCCGGCTATGCCACCCGCAACGGCATCAAGGTGGTCCTCGGCAAGGAGTACGTCGTCCGCATGACCAGTGCCAGCATCGGCGCGTCGGACTTCTACGACAAAATGGTCTACTACGCGACCAGGGTCACCGACAGCGGTGAGTACGTCCACGCCGCCCCCTGGTCGGTGGGCTCCCAGGGCAGCGCGAACACCAGCCACGGCTGCACCGGCATGAGCACCGGCAACGCCGCCTGGTTCTACGAGACCGTCCGCCAGGGCGACATCGTGAAGGTCGTCAACAGTTACGGCGCCGACATGGACCCGTTCGGGAACGGTTTCGGGGACTGGAACGTGAGCTGGGACAAATGGCGCAAGGGCAGCGCCCTCCTCAAGAACACAAAGGAGGGCCGATCCTCCGTCGACCGGGCAAGGCTCCGCCCGGAGTCGGCCTGAGCCCCGTCAGGGACGCTCAAGCGCTCAGGGCCGCCTTGCTGCGCAGCAAACCGGCCAACGCCGAGGCGAACTCCACCGGCTCGACCGGCAGGGTCACCGCGGCCTCGGCCCGGCTCCACGTGGCCAGCCAGGCATCCTGCGGCCGCCCGATGAGCAGAAGCACCGGCGGGGCCTGGAAGACCTCGTCCTTGATCTGCCTGCACACGCCCATGCCACCGGCGGGAACGGCCTCCCCGTCCAGCACGCAGGCGTCGACCCCACCGCGGTCCAGCTCCTGGAGAACCGCCGGGAGCGTCGCGCACTCGATGAAGCGGACCTCCGGGACGTCGGAGGCCGGCCTGCGCCCGGTGGCCAGGCGAACCTGCTCACGGGTGTTCGCGTTGTCGCTGTAGACAAGGACCGTGGCGGTCGGCTGCATGGTTCCTCCGCTTCGTCGAGGTGATCTCGCGCGGATGCTACTCCTCCCGACACCTCGTCAACACCGGTTCGGACACCGCTCCGATGGGCCATACGGGCAGGACACACCCCGCAGACACTCCGAACGGCACCCCCCGGGGTGAGGGCGGGATAAGCGACCGACATAATGTCGGTCGTGGCGACAGCAACGACAGTAGATACCGGGCACGCGCACCCGCCGGTCAATCGACCGAACCTCACCAGCGTCGGAACCATCATCTGGCTGAGTTCCGAGCTGATGTTCTTCGCGGCCCTCTTCGCGATGTACTTCACCCTGCGATCGGTGACCGGTCCAGATCACTGGAAGGAAATGGCGTCAAGCCTGAACTTCCCGTTCTCTGCGACGAACACCACGATCCTGGTGCTCTCCTCTCTCACCTGTCAGCTCGGCGTGTTCGCCGCCGAGCGCGGGGACGTGAAGAAGCTCCGGATGTGGTTCATCGTCACCTTCATCATGGGTGCGGTCTTCATCGGCGGTCAGGTCTTCGAGTACACGGAGCTGGTCAAGCACGAGGGCCTCTCGCTCTCGTCGGACCCGTACGGCTCGGTGTTCTACCTGACCACCGGTTTCCACGGACTGCATGTGACAGGCGGACTCATCGCCTTCCTGCTGGTCCTAGGCCGTACCTACGCGGCTCGGAGGTTCACTCACGAGCAGGCGACCGCCGCCATCGTCGTGTCCTACTACTGGCACTTCGTCGATGTCGTCTGGATCGGCCTCTTCGCCACGATCTACATGATCAAGTAATCGGCACCGGGGACCGCGGCGGCTCTCGGCCGCCCCGACGCACCCGACGTACCGACACATTCCAGAAGCATCGACGCAGAAGATCCTGACACCGGGGTAATCCGTGAAAAAGCTCTCCGCACGACGACGCCATCCGCTGGCGGCGGTCGTCGTCCTACTCCTCGCGCTGGCGGCCACCGGGGGGCTGTACGCCGCGTTCGCTCCGGCGGACAAGGCGCAGGCCGACGAAACCGCTCAGTCCCTCGCCATCGACGAGGGCAAGAAGCTCTATGCCGTGGGCTGCTCCAGCTGCCACGGAACCGGCGGTCAGGGCACCTCCGACGGCCCGAGCCTGGTGGGCGTGGGCGCCGCCGCTGTCGACTTCCAGGTCGGCACCGGCCGGATGCCGCTCCAGCAGCAGGGCGCCCAGGCGCCCAAGAAGAAGGTCATCTACAACCAGGCCCAGATCGACCAGCTCGCCGCGTACGTCGCCTCTCTCGGCGCCGGACCGAACATCCCGACGGAGAAGCAGGTCAGCCCCGAGGGCGCCGACATCGCCAAGGGTGGCGAGCTGTTCCGCACCAACTGCGCGCAGTGCCACAACTTCACCGGTGAAGGCGGCGCGCTGACGCACGGCAAGTTCGCTCCGAGCCTGGAGGGCGTCAGCCCCAAGCATGTCTACGAGGCCATGCAGACCGGCCCGCAGAACATGCCGTCCTTCCCCGACACGACGATGCCGGAGAAGAGCAAGAAGGACATCATCGCGTACCTCGACGCGGTCAACGGTGAGAAGACCGAGAGCCCCGGCGGTCTCAAGCTGGGCGGTCTCGGACCGGTCAGCGAGGGCCTGTTCGCCTGGATCTTCGGCCTCGGCGCGCTGATCGCGGTCGCCGTGTGGGTCGCCGCCCGGACCGCAAAGGCCAAGAAGTCATGAGTAGCCAAGAGATTCCAGAAGAGAACCTGCCCAGCGAGCAGGAATCCGCCCACGGCGCGGTAGCCGTGGCCGACGAGGCCGACCCGTTCGCGGACCCGGGGCTGCCGCCCCACGAGAACCGCGTCCAGGACATCGACGAGCAGGCCGCCCGGCGCTCCGAGCGCACGGTCGCGCTCCTGTTCACCATCTCGATGCTGGCCACCGTCGGCTTCATCGCCTCGTTCGTGGCCTTCCCGGTCGACAAGAGCGTCTACATCTGGCCCATCGGCCACATCAGCGCGCTCAACTTCGCCCTGGGCATGACCCTCGGTGTGGCGCTCTTCTGCATCGGCGCGGGCGCGGTCCACTGGGCCCGCACCCTGATGTCCGACGTGGAGGTCGCCGACGAGCGGCACCCGATCGAGGCCGAGCCCGAGGTCAAGGCCAAGGTCATGGCGGACTTCGCGGCGGGTGCGAAGGAGTCCCAGCTCGGCCGGCGCAAGCTGATCCGCAACACGATGTTCGGCGCGCTGGCCATGGTCCCGCTCTCCGGCGTCGTCCTGCTGCGCGACCTCGGTCCGCTGCCCGAGGACAAGCTGCGGCACACCCTGTGGTCCAAGGGCAAGCTGCTCGTGAACATGAACACGAACGAGCCGCTGCGCCCCTCGGACGTCCCGGTCGGTTCGCTCACCTTCGCCAAGCCCGAGGGCCTGGAGGAGCACGACCACGACTTCCAGAAGGAAATCGCCAAGGCGGCCCTGATGATCGTCCGGATCCAGCCGGACAACATCAAGGACAAGCGTGAGCTCGAGTGGTCCCACGACGGCATCGTCGCGTACTCCAAGATCTGCACCCACGTGGGCTGCCCGATCTCCCTGTACGAGCAGCAGACGCACCACGCTCTCTGCCCGTGCCACCAGTCCACCTTCGACCTCTCCGACGGTGCCCGAGTGATCTTCGGCCCGGCCGGTCACGCGTTGCCGCAGCTGCGCATCGCCGTGAACGAGGAGGGCTACCTCGAGGCGCTCGGCGACTTCGAAGAGCCCGTCGGTCCTGCCTTCTGGGAGCGCGGATGAGCACCGAGAATCAAGCAAAGACGGCGCCGGCCGGCGCGTCGACGGACACCCGCAAGCAGGCGCCCGCCGGCGAGCGGGTCGCCGACTGGGCCGACGGCCGCCTGGGGATCTACTCCCTGGCCAAGGCCAACATGCGCAAGATCTTCCCGGACCACTGGTCCTTCATGCTCGGTGAGATCTGCCTCTACAGCTTCATCATCATCATCCTCACGGGTGTGTATCTGACGCTGTTCTTCCACCCGTCGATGAACGAGGTGGAGTACCACGGCAGCTACGTGCCCCTGCAGGGCCAGCTGATGTCCGAGGCGTTCAACTCGACCATGCACATCTCCTTCGATGTGCGCGGTGGTCTGCTGATCCGGCAGATCCACCACTGGGCGGCGCTGATCTTCCTCGCGGGCATGTTCGTGCACATGATGCGCGTGTTCTTCACGGGCGCGTTCCGCAAGCCGCGCGAAGTCAACTGGGTGTTCGGCTTCCTGCTGTTCGTCCTCGGCATGTTCACCGGCTTCACCGGCTACTCGCTCCCGGACGACCTGCTCTCCGGCACCGGTGTCCGCTTCATGCAGGGCGCGATCCTGTCGGTGCCGATCGTCGGAACGTACCTGTCGATGTTCCTGTTCGGCGGGGAGTTCCCCGGCGGCGACTTCGTGGGGCGCTTCTACTCGGTGCACATCCTGCTGCTGCCGGGCATCATGCTCGGCCTCGTGGTGGCGCACCTGATCCTGGTCTTCTACCACAAGCACACGCAGTTCGCGGGTCCCGGCAAGACCAACAAGAACGTCGTCGGCATGCCGCTCCTTCCGGTCTACATGGCCAAGGCCGGAGGCTTCTTCTTCCTGGTCTTCGGTGTCATCGCGGCCATCTCGGCGATCGCCACGATCAACCCGATCTGGGCGCTCGGCCCCTACCGGCCGGACCAGGTGTCCACGGGCGCCCAGCCCGACTGGTACATGGGCTTCTCCGAGGGCCTGATCCGTGTCATGCCGGGCTGGGAGATCAACGCCTGGGGTCACACGCTCGTCCTGGGCGTGTTCATCCCGCTGGTGATCTTCCCGCTGGTCCTGGTGGCGATCGCGGTCTACCCGTTCATCGAGTCCTGGGTCACCGGCGACAAGCGCGAGCACCACATCCTGGACCGCCCGCGCAACGCGCCGACGCGCACGGCCTTCGGCGTCGCGTGGATCACCTGGTACATGGTGCTGCTGATCGGTGGTGGAAACGACCTCTGGGCCACCCACTTCCACCTGTCGATCAACGCCATCACCTGGTTCGTGCGCGTCTCGTTCTTCGTCGCACCGGTCGTCGCGTTCATCGTCACCAAGCGGATCTGCCTCGGCCTCCAGCGGCGCGACAAGGACAAGGTGCTGCACGGACGCGAGTCCGGCCTCATCAAGCGCCTGCCGCACGGTGAGTTCATCGAGGTGCACGAGCCGCTCGACAAGGACCAGCTGCACACCCTCACCGCGCACGAGCAGTACAAGCCGGTCGAGATCGGCCCGACCGTCGACGAGAACGGTGTCGAGCGCAAGGTGAAGGGCTCGGAGAAGCTGCGGGCCAAGCTCTCCAAGGGCATGTACGGCGAGGAGAGCCAGATCCCCAAGCCGACCGCCGAGGAGTACAAGGAGATCACGAGCGGCCACGGCCACCACTGATCACCGAGAGCGCGGTGACGCGCTGACCTGAAGGTCGCCACGGCAGGAGCCCCGTCCAGGGCATGGACGGGGCTCTTCGCCGTCCCCCGGGCTGGATAGGGTGGTGGCCACCCCATGTGTCGGGGTGCCATCGTCTACGAACCCAGGAGCGGCCATGAGCGCTGTGACCCCCGCAGGAGGCGACACCGCGGCGGCCCGTTCCTGGCCCGACGTGCTGAACGGGCTGCTCGACGGGCGCGACCAGAGCGCGGACGACACGGCCTGGGCCATGGACCGCATCATGCGCGGCGAGGCCACCGACGCCCAGATCGCGGGCTTCGCGGTGGCGCTGCGGGCCAAGGGCGAGACGGTCGAGGAGATCTCCGGGCTCGTCCGGGCGATGTACGAGCACGCCCACACCATCGAGGTGCCGGGACCGAGCGTCGACATCGTCGGCACCGGCGGCGACGGCGCCAAGACCGTGAACATCTCCACCATGTCGGCGATCGTCGTCGCCGGGACCGGCGCGAAGGTCGTCAAGCACGGCAACCGCGCGGCGTCCTCCGCCAGCGGCGCCTCCGACGTCCTGGAGAAGCTCGGCGTCAACCTGGAGCTGACCCCGCAGCGGGTGCGGCAGGTCGCCGAGGAGGCCGGGATCACCTTCTGCTTCGCCGTGAAGTTCCACCCCGCGCTGCGGCACGTGGCGCCCGCGCGGCGCGAGCTGGGCATCCGGACCACCTTCAACTTCCTCGGTCCGCTGACCAACCCCGCCAAGGTGCGGGCCCAGGCCACCGGGGTCGCGGACGCGCGGATGGCGCCGATCCTCGCCGGCGTGCTCGCCGAGCGGGGCTCGTCGGCGCTCGTCTTCCGCGGTGACGACGGACTCGACGAGCTGACCACGACGGCCACCTCGCGGGTGTGGGTGGTACGGGACGGGGGCGTCCGCGAGGAGGCGTTCGACCCCCGGGACGTCGGCATCGACCTCGTCCCCGTCGAGGCCCTGCGCGGCGCCGACGCCTCGTACAACGCCGAGGTCGCGCGCCGGCTCCTGGACGGCGAGACGGGGCCCGTGCGGGACGCGGTGCTCCTGAACGCCGCCGCGGCGCTGGTCGCCCTGTCGCCGGGCGCGGGCCCGCTCGCGGACCAGATCCGCGCGGGCATGGCCAAGGCGGCCGAGGCCATCGACTCCGGCGCGGCGAAGTCCGCGCTGGCGCGGTGGGTGGCGGCCAGTAACAGCTGAGCCCCGTAAGGGGCGCGGGGAACTGCGCGACCAGATCCCGGCAGCCGCGGCTGCGGCTTTTCGCGCGCTGAGCGCGCAGTTCCCCGCGCCCCTTACGGGGCTTGTGGTGTACGCCGCAGTCCGGATCCTGGACTGCGGTGTTGCGCTTCCAAGATCGTGTGGCAAGATGCTGCGCAGGTCATGAGTGACAGCGACTACGGCCCCGGCCCGCTGTCC
This sequence comes from Streptomyces aurantiacus JA 4570, assembly GCF_000414115.1. Classification (GTDB taxonomy): domain Bacteria; phylum Actinomycetota; class Actinomycetes; order Streptomycetales; family Streptomycetaceae; genus Streptomyces; species Streptomyces aurantiacus_A. Next base: position 11,933 of record NZ_AOPZ01000055.1, on the reverse strand, counting down.
GGCAACCCTCCGTCCGTGGCGGGGTGCCCCGGGTGAAGACCAGGCCGTACGCAACAAGGCGTATGGCAAGCGCGGACCCCTTTGAACCCTGGGGTCCTGGTCCTCAAGGGAGCAGTCTCGTGAGTCAGCGAATGCGATAGGGCGTCGACGCCCCTTTTCCGCGCACCTCTTCTCCTTCATCGCTGAGCCGGTCGCCGTACGCGCGTCGCGCAGCGAATTCGCTTACCTCTTACGGGAGTTCGTCATGCCTGCCACCACCGTTGCCGCCGACCCCTCCGTCTGTGCCCCGCTGCCCGTCCTCGGGCGCGACGTCACCGTCCCCCTCGTCACCGGCGGCGAGGTCACGTACGTCGCGCTCGACTACGCCGCCAGCGCGCCGGCCCTGCAGCGGGTGTGGGACGACGTGGCCGCGTACGCGCCCTACTACGGGAGTGTGCACCGCGGCGCGGGGTACCTGTCGCAGCTGTCGACCGACCTGTTCGAGAACGCGCGGAAGACCGTCGCCGAGTTCCTGGGGTGCCGCGAGGGCGACCAGGTGGTGTTCACGCGGTCGACCACCGACTCGCTGAACCTGCTGGCCGCCGCGCTGCCCGCCGACTGCCAGGTCTTCGTGTTCGAGACCGAGCACCACGCCTCGCTGCTGCCCTGGCGCGACGCCCGCGTCACCTACCTCGACGCCCCGCGCACCCACGACGAGGCCGTCCACACCCTGGAGCGCGCCCTCGCCGACCGCGACCCCTACGGGCCCGCCCTGGTCTGCGTGACCGGCGCCTCGAACGTCACCGGCGAGCTGTGGCCGGTGCGCGAGCTGGCCGCCGCCGCGCACGCCCACGGCGCCCGCATCGTCCTCGACGCCGCCCAGCTCGCGCCCCACCACCCGGTGGACGTACGGGAGTTGGACGTCGACTGGATCGCCTTCTCCGGGCACAAGCTGTACGCCCCGTTCGGCTCCGGAGTGCTCGCGGGCCGGGCCGACTGGCTGCAGGGCGCCGAGCCGTACCTCGCGGGCGGCGGCGCCTCGCGGAAGGTCGCGCGGCGCGCCGACGGGGGAGTGGACGTCGAGTGGCACGACACGGCCGCCCGGCACGAGGCGGGGTCGCCCAACGTCATCGGCGCGTACTCCATCGCCTCCGCCTGCAAGGCCCTCGACGAGGCCGGGTTCGACGCGCTCGTGGAGCGGGAGCGGCACCTGATCGGCACGGTCCGCGCCGGTCTCGCGGCGGTGCCGCAGGTGCGGGTGCTCTCGCTGTTCGGGGACGACGCGCCGCGCGTCGGCGTCATCTCGTTCGTGGTGGACGGCTGGAACAGCTCGCACTTCGCGGCGGCGCTGTCCGCCGAGTACGGCATCGGGGTGCGCGACGGCCTGTTCTGCGCGCACCCGCTCGTGCGCACCCTGCTCGGCGGCGAGTCCGACGAGCCCGGTGAGTGCGGCGCCCCGGAGGCCGCGCCCGGCGAGCGGTCGCTGAACGCGATCCGGGTGAGCTTCGGCGCGGGCACCCCGGACGAGCACGTGGAGCGCTTCGTACGTGCCGTCAAGGAGCTGGTGACCGACGGCGCCCGGTGGAACTACCGCACCGAGGACGGGCGTTGCGTGCCGGACACCGGCGCCGTGGAAACAGGGGACACCGGTGCGGCCGCCGAGGCCACGGCCGCCTGACGCCGCAGCCGGGACCCCAGGACGATCATGCGCAGGGCGCGTTCCGTCGCGTCCGTCAGGAACTCGCCGCCCCGGTTCAGCGCCTCCGTGAGCGACACCGGGGCGGGCAGGATCGCGCTGTAGGCGTCCACGCCCAGGCCCCGCACGTCCTGCGCGCCCTCCCCGATGGTGCCCGCGAGCACCAGGACCGGGCGGCCGAACCGCTTGGCGCGGCGGGCCACCTCGGCCGGCACCTTGCCGTGCGGCGTCTGGTGGTCCAGGGCGCCCTCGGCGGTGACGACCAGGTCGGCGCGGGCCAGGCGGGCGTCCAGGTCCAGGTGGTCGAGGAGCACGTCGAAGCGGGGGAGGAGCCGGGCGCCGAGCGCGGCGAGACCCGCGCCGAGGCCGCCCGAAGCGCCGGTCCCGACGCCGCCGTAGAGGTCGGTGGTGACGTTCAGGTCGCGGGTCAGGACGTACGCCCAGTGCTCCAGGCCCGCCGCGAGCTCCTCCACCTGCCTCGGCGTCGCGCCCTTCTGCGGGCCGAACACCCGGGCCACGCCGCGCTCGCCGCACAGCACGTTGTGCGGGTTGCAGGCGACCAGCAGCTCGGTCTCGGCGAGGCGCGGATCGAGACGCGTGGTGTCGATGTGGTGCAGCCGCGTCAACTCCCGTCCGCCGTACGGCAGTTCCCAGCCGTCCGCGTCCAGGAGGCGGGCGCCGAGGGCCTGCAGCGCGCCCGCGCCGCCGTCCGAGGTGCCGGAGTCGCCGCAGCCCACCAGGATGCGGCGCGCGCCCGTGTCGAGGGCGGCGCGGATCAGCTCGCCGACGCCGTACGTCGTGGTGGCGCCCGGGTCCCGCAGGTCCCGCGGGACCAGGCTGAGGCCCGCCGCCGCGGCCATCTCCACGACGGCGGTGCCGGAGCCGAGCAGCGCGAAGTGGGTGCCGATGCGCTCGCCCACGGGGCCCGTCGCGGGCAGCGCCACCAGCCGGCCGCCGGTCGCCGCGGCCAACGCCTGCGCGGTGCCCTCGCCGCCGTCGACCAGCGGGATCAGATCGACCTCGGCGTCCGGCACCACGCGCCGCACACCGTCGGCGATGGCCTCCGCGGCGGACTGGGCGGACAGGGACTCCTTGAAGCCGCTGGGCGCGACGGCGAAACGGGTGAGGGGCATGGACGTACTCCTTGAGTGGGGTGAGCGGGCGGGGCTCAGCGGACGACCGGCACGCCGAGCAGCGGCCACACCGCGAGCGCGAACAGCAGGACGAGGGCGGCCGTCAGGGGAGCCAGGACGGCGGACAGGCGCAGCAGGTCGCGCGAGGTGTAGGTGGGCGTCCCGGGTATCTCGGCGAAGAGCGTGACGGGCTTCGCCGACGCGGGCAGCGTGTGGCAGAAACCGGCGGCCGCCGTGGACGCGAGCGCCGCCGCGACCGGATTCACGCCGGCGCCCACGGCCGCCGCGACCACCAGCGGCACCAGGACGGACGAACGGGCCGAGCGGGACTGCAGGACCAGGTGCGCCGCCGTGCTGACGGCGATGACGACGGCCAGGAACAGCCAGGGCGACAAGTCGACGGGAAGCCCCGACACCAGCCACTTCGCCGCGCCCGAGTCGGCGAGCGCCACGCCCATCGCCATCGTCGCCGCCATGAAGAGCAGCAGCGACCAGGGCACGGTCTTCAGCGCGTCCTTCAGGCGTACGGTGCCGAGCGCGGGCGACGACGCGACGACCGCGCCGATCAACGCGACCACGGCGGGCGGCACTTGGTGCAGCGGCTCGCTGCACCACAGCGCGACGACGGTGGCCAGGAGCAGGGCGCAGCGGGTCTCGGCGGGCTCCCAGGGGCCGGTGACGGGCTGCTCACTGTGCGCCTGTATGTCGTCGGCGGTGATGTGGACGGGACCTTTCCGGTCGGCCTTGCGGGTCGTCGTCCACAGCACGGCCTCGGCCGCCAGATGGGACGACGCGATCGCCAGCGGCAGGCCGAGCAGCAGCCACTGCGTGAAGCCGATCCGCTCCCCGGTGCTCTCCCACAGCACCGACACCGTGATCAGATGCGCGCCCGCGCCGATCAGGGTCGCGACCGCCGAAAGCAGGATCACCGTCGGGAAGAGCAGCGCCAGCATCACCACAAGGCGCCTCCGGTCGGCCAGGACCTTGGCGAGCGCGAGGAAGACGGGCAGCGCCAGCGCGGCCCGGCCGGAGGTGGCCGGCACCGCGAAGGCCGTGACGACGAGCGCGGCGGTCGTCAGGTGCGTCAACTGCCGGACGCTGCGCGCCCCGCTGACCAGGAACGCCGCCGCCCGCCCCGCGAGCCCGCTGCGCGCCACCGCGGCCGCGAGCACGAACGCGCAGATCAGCAGCCACACCGTCTCGTCGCCGAGAGTCCCGAAGAGGGTCTCGCTGCTGATCACACCGGTCGCGGTGAGGGCGAGGCCGGCGCCGAGCGCGATGTACGTGTCGTCGATCGGCGTGCCGATCCAGGCACAGGTGGCCAGCGCGAAGACGGCGAGCGTGAGGCGGGCGTCACCGCTCAGGCCGGGGAAGTTGCCCGGCACGACGAGGAGCGCGCACAGGCTCAGGGCCAGGCAGAGCAGCATCGTGTGCCGCGGGGTCAGTGTCACGGCATCCAGCGTTCCGGCGCGCCGTGAGCCCCCAATGAGCCGCAGATGAAAGGAACTTCACCGCCCCGCGAGGCGGAACCCGGGCGGGCCCCCGCAGGGCGGCACGCTCACGCAGGCAGCCGGTACCCCATCCCGCGCACCGTCTCCACCCGCTCCGCCCCCAGCTTCTTGCGCAGCGCCCGCACGTACACATCCACGATGTTGGAGCCGGGATCGAAGTCGTAGCCCCACACGTGGGACAGGATCTGCTCGCGCGAGAGGACCTGCCCGGGGTGGCGCAGGAACAGCTCCAGGAGCACGAACTCACGCGCCGTCAGGTCCACCGTCCGCTCGCCCGAGCGGGCCCGGCGCGTGCGCAGGTCGAGCGTCACCTCGCCGCCGCGAAGGACCGTCACCTCCGGCGCCCGGGCCGCCGTGCGCAGGCGCAGCCGCACCCGCGCGAGCAGTTCCTCGAAGCGGAACGGCTTGGTCATCCAGTCGTCCGCGCCGCCCTCCAGACCGGCGACGGTGTCCCGCACGGAGTCGCGGGCGGTCAGCACGATCACCGGCGCCGACACGCGGGCCTCGCGCAGCTCCCGCAGCACGGTGAAGCCGTCCCGGCCCGGCAGCCCGATGTCCAGCAGGATCAGGTCGAAGCCGCCGGTGAGGGCGTAGTCGTACGCGGCGTCGCCGTCGCCCACGATGGTCGTGGTGAAGCCGTTGGCGCGCAGTCCCTTGTCGACGAAGGAGGCGATGCGCTCCTCGTCCTCCACGATCAGGACGCGATTCATGTCCGCTCCCCGGTGGTCGGTGCAGGGTTCACGTCTGGTCCTCCAGTACGAGTACGAAAGTGGCGCCGCCGCCCTCGGTGGCGCGCAGGCGGACCTCGCCGCGGTGGCCGTGGGCGATCGCGCGGACGATCGACAGGCCGAGGCCCGCGCCGCTGGTGCGCGCCCCGCGCCGGGACGTGCCGCGCCGGAAGCGTTCGAAGATGACCTCGGCGTCCTGTGCCTGGACGCCGGGGCCGCTGTCGGCGACGTACAGCTCGATCCGCCCGTCCGTGACCCGGGAGCCGACGCGGACGCGCTGCCCTGCCACCGTGTGCTGGACGGCGTTCTGGGCGAGCTGGACCATCGCCTGGGTGATGCGCTGGGGGTCGAGCCGGGCCTCGCTGTCGGCGGTCTCGGCCAGCTCCCAGCGGCGGTCGCCGAGGGTGCGGGCCTTCACGAAGACGTCGGCGGTCAGCTCGGCGAGCTGTACCGGCTCGGGCCTGATGAAGTCCGGGCGCTCGGCCTTGGCGAGGAGCAGCAGGTCCTCGACGATGCGGCTCATCCGGTCCAGTTCGTCGGTGACGAGCCGGACCGTTTCCTCGCGCTCGGACGGGTCGTCGCCCATCAGCTCCAGGTGGCCGCGGACGATGGTGATGGGGGTGCGCAGCTCGTGCCCGGCGTCGTCGACGAACTCGCGCTGCGCGGCGAAGGCCCGCTCCAGGCGGTCCAGCATGCCGTTGAAGGTCTCCGCGAGCGCGGCGATGTCGTCCTTGCCGTGCACCGGGATGCGCCGGGTCAGGTCCTGCTCGGTGAGCTGGGCGGCGGCGGTGCGCACCACCCGTACGGGCTTGAGGATGCGCCCGGCCACGGCCCACGCGATGCCCGTCGTCAGGACGAGCGCGACGCCGGAGATGGCGAGCAGGATGCGGAACACGTCGTCCGCCTTGGCCTGTTCGGCGGCCGGGTGGAAGGCCACGACGAACGCCGCCTCCGGCTCGTCGCCGTGCCGGGCCACCTCGACCTTGGCCCAGCGCAGCTCGCCGGACGGGCGGTCCAGGGTGCCGGTGGAGCCGTCCGCCGCGAAGATCGCGCGGCGGGCCCCGGGGTCGCGGTGCAGCGGGTGGCGCACCGACAGCTCGCGGGGCTGGGTGTACTGGGCCGGGCCCGCGCCCTCGCGGCGCACCAGGCCGATCAGTTCCTCGCCCGGGTCCGCGTACTGGCGCTCCAGGAAGACCTTGAGCAGCCGGCGCGGGTCGTTGAAGCGTCTGCCGGTGTCCGGGTCGACGCCCCGGTCCACGAAGTTGGTGAACTCGCCGGTCTCCTGCGTGAGCAGCCGGTCGACGCGGTGGTCGACGTCGCGCAGCAGGATCGAGCGGGTGGTCGCGGCGACCGCGGCCAGGGCGACGGCCATCACCAGGAGCAGCCACAGCAGGATGCGGACGCGCGCGGAGACGCGGTGGTGCGCGGCACCGGGCGGCTCAGCCGTCGTCGCCCGGTCCGTCGTCGGCTCCGTCGTCACCTGCTCCGTCGTCATCGTCACCCGCGTCACCCGCATCGCCCCGGTCGTCGCCGCTGCCGGTCCGGCCCGTGCCGTCCGTGGAGTTCTCGCCGACCGGCGGCGGGGAGACCACCTGGTCGCTGGGGGTGGGCTGCGGCCTGCTCGGCGCCGTCGACGGGGAGCCGCTGTCCAGCTCGACCTTGGGAGGCACCTTGGGGGTGGAGGGGCTGTCGGTGAGGGCGTAGCTCGTCACGGCGATGCCCAGCGGAATCGCCACGACGGCCGCCAGGGCCGCGATGCGATGGGAGAAGACCATGGCAGCGATGGTCGGCGGCGTACCGATTCATCAGGATGAGGCGCGGATGAGGAAACCCTCATCCAGGGGCGGGCCGGGGGCCGGACTACGAGTCGAGGCCGATCGCGAACGCCGCTTCCAGGTCGTGCTGCGAGTACGTACGGAACGCCACGTGCGTGTCCGTCCCCTCCACGCCGGGGATCTTGCTGATCCGGCCGGGGATGATGTCCGCCAGGTCGTCGTGGCGGGCCACCCGGACCATGGCGATCAGGTCGTACGTACCCGTGACGGAGAAGACCTCGCTGACGCAGTCGAGGGCGGCGATCGACTCGGCGATCTCGGGGATCCGGTCCACGCTGGTCTTGATGAGCACGATCGCGGTGATCACGGCTGACTGTCTCCCTCGGTGGCCGTTCCAGAGGCTTTCACTCTACTTGGCCGGTGACGACACCCCCATGCGTAGACGAACCCCAGGGAGAACCCCACCAGGTGCGCCAGATAGGCCACCCCGGGCCCCTGCCGCTCCTGCCCCGCAGCCGCCCACTGCAGCGCCACCCAGAACGGCAGCACCACCCATGCCGGAAACCGCAGCGGCAGGAAGAACAGGAACGGGAAGAGGCTGGTGACCCGCGCCTTCGGGAAGAGATACAGAAAGGCGCCGAGCACGGCGGAGATCGCCCCCGAGGCGCCCACGAGGGTCTGGCCGGAGTCCGCGTGCGCGATCGCGTAGGCGAGCAGGGCGAGGCATCCGCAGCCGAGGTAGAAGAGCCCGTACTGGAGGTGGCCCATGCGTTCCTCGACCATCATCCCGAACACGTACAAAAACAGCATGTTGCCGAGCAGATGCAGCCAGCTCCCGTGCACGAACAGCGCCGTCACGGGAGTGAGCGCGGCCCGCGGCTTGCCGCTGAGGAGTTCGACGGGTACCACCCCCCAGCGCTCGAAGTAGGCCCGCTGCGCGGTGATGAGCGCGTCGCCGGTGCCGTAGGCCGGGTTGAGTCCGGAGTTCGGAGAGATCAGGAAGACCAGGCAGCACGCGACGATCAGCGCGTACGTCACCGGAGCCGCCTGTTGCCTGACCTTCCGGCCCGTGCCCTGCACCCACGCAGCGATCATGGACAGAGCATGACGTAACGACGGCAAACAGCCCAGACCGCCTCGCCCACTCGAGTGCGTACGGAGCCCCTTACCCAGGCCGTAGGGTTACGGGCAATACGCACCACGGTTCCCGAAGGAAAGCGAACGTCACGATGACGGTTCCCCTGCCGACCGACACCACCCGATGGCGCTGCACCCTCTGCGGCAACCTCACGCGCTTCGACGTGACGCGTTCGTCGAAGGTCGTCGAGTACGTGCACCTCGACCTGGCCGGGGCGCCCAAGGTCGAGGAACGCGAGGTGGTCAGTGAGACCATCGAGTCGGTTCGCTGCCGCTGGTGCAACGCGGTGGACCAGGTGGAACTCGTGGACAGGCCCGGGGCCGGCTCCTGAGGGAGCGGGCCCCGCACAGCTAGTGGGGTGACCGATGGTGGAGAGCGCGGGCGGAACGCCGGAGGACGGCGCCGCTGAGGTGCTCGACCGTCCGCTGCCCGACGGCGTGCGGCGGGCGGTCGTACAGATCGTGTCGGACGGCTTCGGCGGCCTGACGGTCGCCGAACTGCCGCCGCAGTTGCGTCAGTACGCGCGCTTCACCCCGACCCGGCGGGTGAAGTTCGCGGCCAACGCCATGGCCGCCGCCCTGGAGAGCGACCCGCTGTTCCGCCAGCGCATCGGCGAACGCCTCCGCGAGGCCCAGCCCGAGCTGGCCGGGGCCCTCGACGCCGGCACCCCGCCGCCCGCCGCGGACCCGCTGGACGTGGCGGCCGCCGCCTATGTGCTGCGCCCACCCGGCTGGGTGAAGCTGGTCACCGCGGCCGGCGAGGAGGCCCAGCGCGCCGACGCCGAGCGGGCCGACGAGGAGACCCGGGCCGAACTGGACCGGCTGCGCGCCGAGCTGACCGCCGCCCGCGCCCACACCAAGGCCGAGACCGAGCGGCTGCGCGCCGAGCTGGACGCGGCGAAGAGGGAGGCCGAGTCGGCGCACCGCAAGCTGCGCGGCGCGCTCAGCGACATCAAGCGCGGCGAGGCGGCGCTGCGCAAGGCCGCCGCCGAGGCCGACACCGCGCGCGCCGAGAGCCAGGCCCAGCTCTCCGCCGCCGAGAGCGAGGCGCGCCGCCTCAAGGCGCGGCTCGGCGAGGCCGAGGCCGCCCTGGAGGCCACCCGCAGGGCCGCCCGCGAGGGCCGCAGCGTCGAGGACATGCGGGTGCGGCTGCTGCTCGACACGGTGCTCGACGCCGCCCAGGGGCTGCGCCGCGAACTCGCCCTGCCGCCGGTGTCGGTGCGGCCCGCCGAGACCGTCGACGCGGTCGAGCCGGGGCGGATGACGCCGAAGGACATCGCCGCCCGCGCGCTGTCCGAAAACGATCCGGCCATTCTCGACCAATTGCTCGCACTCCCACAGGCCCATCTGGTCGTGGACGGATACAACGTCACCAAGACCGGCTATCCCACGATGCCCCTCGAGAAGCAGCGGCTGCGGCTCCTCGGCTCGCTCTCGCAGCTCGCCCTGCAGACCGGGGCCGAGGTGACCTGCGTCTTCGACGGTGCCGAGCTGGCCGCGCCGGTGCTGCTCGCGCCGCCGCGCGGGGTCCGGGTGCTGTTCTCCAAGCCCGGCGTGACGGCGGACGAACTGATCCGGCAGCTGGTGCGCGCCGAGCCGCCCGGCCGCCCCGTCATCGTCGTGTCGACCGACCGCGAGGTGGCCGACGGGATCGCCAAGGCGGGGGCACGCCCGGTGGCGTCCGCGGTGCTCCTGAAGCGGCTTTCGCGCGGCTAGTCGGCTTTCGCGGGGCTGGTCGTCTTTCGCGCGACTGGTCGGCGTACGCAACTCCCGTTCCCTATGACCGAATTGGTCCGTTGTCGTGCGCGACGGAGCGTCAAGTGGTCGTTACCGGCCGTCGATTATCCGTAAAGAAAACGCTCGTTGACCGACTTTTTCATGGTCAGGATTTGATCTGATCACATGAGGGTCACTAGGGTCGCGCCCAGACCTCCGCTCTGTTGATCACTCATCGAAGGAGCCGCCTTCGTGGCGTCCCACCGTCGACCCAAGCAGCCGGGCCGCGCCCGTGTGACCGTGCTCACCGCGACCGCCGCCGCGGCCGTCGCGCTCACGTCGCAGTCGGCGAACGCCGCCCCGAGTGAGAAGCCGAGCAAGGACGAGGTCAAGTCCAAGGTCGACAAGCTCTACGAAGAGGCCGAGAAGGCGACCGAGAAGTACAACGGCGCCAAGGAGAAGCAGCAGAAGCTGGAGAAGCAGGTCGACACCCTGCAGGACAAGGTCGCCCGCGGCCAGGACGACCTCAACGAGCTGCGCAGCGGCGTCGGTTCGCTCGCCAGCGCCCAGTACCGCTCCGGCGGCATCGACCCCTCGCTGCAGCTGTTCCTCTCCTCGGACCCGGACAACTACCTCGACAAGGCGTCCGCGCTCGACCAGTTGAGCAGCAAGCAGGCCGAGGCCCTGAAGAAGATCCAGGCCAAGCAGCGCACGCTCGCGCAGCAGCGCAAGGAGGCCGCGGACAAGCTCGAGGACCTCGCCACCACGCGCACGGAGCTCGGCAAGAAGAAGCGCGAGGTGCAGGGCAAGCTCGGCGAGGCGCAGCGCCTGCTGAACTCCCTGTCCGCCAAGGAGCGGGCCGCCCTGAAGGCCAAGGAGGACCGCGCGTCGCGCGCCTCCGAGCGCAAGGCCCTCGACAAGCCCGACACCTCGGCGGGCACGGACACGAGCACGGGCACCGCCCCCAAGGGCTCCGGCCGCGCCTCGTCCGCGTACGCCGCCGCGCAGAGCAAGATAGGTTCGCCGTACGTCTACGGCGCCAGCGGCCCGAGCTCCTTCGACTGCTCCGGCCTCACCTCCTGGGCCTACGCCCAGGCAGGCATGACCATCCCGCGCACCTCGCAGGCCCAGGCCAACTTCGGGACGCGCATCGCATCGCAGAGCGACCTCAAGGTCGGCGACCTGGTCATCTTCTACGGCGACCTGCACCACGTCGGCTTCTACGCGGGCAACGGCCAGGTGCTGCACGCCCCGCGCAGCGGCACCGTGGTCCGCTACGAGTCGATCAACAACATGCCGTTCCAGTTCGGCGTCCGCATCTGACCCGCCGCGCCGGATCCGTCCGATCGAGCGAATTCCGGTAACTTCCGCTGACCCCGCGCCCCGCCGATGACCTGCGTCAGAGGCGGGGCGTCAGCATGCGCGGACGGCAAGGGTCTTTGGCCGCGACGTGATCACGCCGCTACTGTCGCGCGCGTTCCCCGACATCCGGGGCGCAGCCCCCGCCCGTTCGCGGGGGACCGGCAGTCCTCCGCCTCGCGCGGAGGTCGAGTTCCAGCGGAAGGGAGAGCGGCTGCCCGTGGGATCCCATCGCCGTCCCGCAGCACCCACCGGTCCCGACCGGTGCGTACGCACCGCCACCATCACCGTCCTGTCCGCCGCGGCCACCGCGGCGGCCCTGGCCGCACCCGCGGGCGCCGCCCCGCAGGACCCCCGGTCCGACACCAAGGCCAAGGTGGACCGCCTGTACGAGCAGGCCGAGCAGGCAACGGAGGCGTACAACAAGGCGGATGAGCGCGCGGACACCCTGCGCGGCCAGGTCGACCGTGCCAAGGACAAGGTCGCCCGCGGCCAGGAGCGCATCAACACGATGCGCGGCGCCCTCGGCTCACTGGCCGGCGCCCAGTACCGCGCGGGCGGCATCGACCCCGCGCTCGCCCTGATGCTGTCCTCCGACCCGGACGGCTATCTCGACAAGGCATCGGCCCTGAGCCGCCTCACCGCCCGGCAGAGCGGCGAACTCACCAAGCTGCAGCGCGCCCAGCGCGACCTCGCCCAGGAACGCGCGGAGGCCACCCGCAAACTCGCCGAGCTGGAGAAGAGCCGCAAGACGGTCGCCCGGCACAAGCGCACCGTGGAGAGCAAGCTCGCCAAGGCCCGGCAGCTGCTCAACTCGCTGCCGAAGGAGGACCGCGACGCGCACGACAGGTCCTCGCGCTCCGGCCGCGGCGAGCTGCCCGACCTCGCCGGAGCGGGCG
>NZ_AOPZ01000054.1 GCF_000414115.1 Streptomyces aurantiacus JA 4570 | reverse complement strand
GGCCGCGAGCACGGTGGCCACGGCGAGCCCCAGGGCGAGCGCGCCCCTGCGGGAACGGGACCGGGAACGGGAAGAGCGAAGATCGCGGAGGTTCATGCCTCCATGCTGTTCCCGTGCAACGCCCGTGACCATGGAGGCAATCAGGAGAATCCGGGGTGGGGGATTACCCCCACCGGCCCGCCCGCCCCCGCCTCCGGCTCGCTATGTCGGCCGCCGCCGGATCTTGTTCCCCAGCCAGACCAGCGGGTCGTACTTCCGGTCGACGGCGCGCTCCTTCAGGGGGATCAGCGCGTTGTCCGTGATGTGGATGCCCTCGGGGCACACCTCCGTGCAGCACTTGGTGATGTTGCAGTAGCCGAGGCCGTGTTCCTCCTGGGCGGCGGCCTTGCGGTCCAGGCCCGTGGAGGCGGCGGCGTCCAGCGGGTGCATGTCGAGTTCGGCCACCCGCATCAGGAAGCGGGGACCCGCGAAGGCCGTTTTGTTCTCCTCGTGGTCCCGCACCACATGGCAGGTGTCCTGGCACAGGAAGCACTCGATGCACTTGCGGAACTCCTGGGAGCGGTCCACGTCCTCCTGCATCATGCGGTACTCGCCCGGGCCGAGGTCCTTCGGCGGTACGAAGGCGGGGACCTCCCGCGCCTTGGTGTAGTTGAAGCCGACGTCGGTCACCAGGTCCCGCACCACCGGGAAGGCGCGCAGCGGCGTCACCGTGATGACCTCGTCGCGGGTGAAGACCGACATGCGGGTCATGCACAGCAGGCGGGGGCGGCCGTTGATCTCGGCGGAGCACGAACCGCACTTGCCCGCCTTGCAGTTCCACCGCACCGCGAGGTCGGGGGCCTGGGTGGCCTGGAGGCGGTGGATGATGTCGAGGACCACCTCGCCCTCGTTGACCCGGACGGTGAAGTCCTTCAGGTCGCCGCCGTCGACGTCGCCGCGCCAGACCCGGAAGCGCGCGTCGTAGGCGCCCCCGCCGCCCGCGCCGGAAGCCGGATCAGTGCCGGAAGTCGTACTCGTACTCACTCGTAGAGCTCCTCTTCGGCGAGGTACTTGACCAGCTCTTCCTTGTCGAAGAGGGCGAGCAGGTCGGGGCGGATGGGGTCGGTGGTGACCCGGGTGAGGGCGATCTGGCCGCGGGCCGGGTCCGTCGCCGTGAGGACGCCGGTGGGATCGGCGAGCGCGCACAGCAGGTTCACGCGGCGCCAGTCGCGGTTCATGCCGGGGTGGTCCTCGCGGGTGTGCCCGCCGCGGCTCTCGGTCCGCTCCAGGGCGGCCCGCGCCACGCACTCGCTGACCAGCAGCATGTTGCGCAGGTCGAGGGCCTGGTGCCAGCCCGGGTTGAACTGGCGGTGCCCCTCCACCCCCGCCCGGCGGGCCCGCTGCCGCAGCTCCCCGAGCCTGTCCAGGGCCTCGGCCATCTCGCCCTCGCGGCGGATGATGCCCACCAGGTCGTTCATCGTCTGCTGGAGTTCCTGGTGCAGGGTGTACGGGTTCTCGGGGGTGGCCCCGGCCTGCGGTCCCTCCGCGCTGAACGGTCGCAGCGCCTCCGCGGCCGCGGCGTCCACCAACGCCTCGTCCACCACGGGCGCGGTGGCCGACTCGGTCGCGTACCGCGCCGCGTACAGACCGGCCCGCCGCCCGAACACCAGCAGGTCGGAGAGCGAGTTGCCGCCGAGCCGGTTCGAGCCGTGCATGCCGCCCGCGACCTCACCGGCCGCGAAAAGACCTGGCACGCCGCGCGCCGCCGCCGTGTCCGACTCGACCGCGATGCCGCCCATCACGTAGTGGCAGGTCGGCCCGACCTCCATCGCCTCGGCGGTGATGTCGACGTCCGCGAGCTCCTTGAACTGGTGGTACATCGACGGCAGCCGGCGCCGGATGACGTCGGCGGGCATGCGCGTCGACACGTCCAGGAACACCCCGCCGTGCGGCGAGCCGCGGCCCGCCTTCACCTCGGAGTTGATGGCCCGCGCCACCTCGTCGCGGGGCAGCAGCTCGGGCGGCCTGCGGTTGTTGTCGGGGTCCTCGTACCAGCGGTCGCCCTCCTGCTCCGACTCCGCGTACTTCTCCTTGAAGACGTCCGGGATGTAGTCGAACATGAAGCGCTTGCCGTCGGAATTGCGCAGTACGCCGCCGTCGCCGCGCACGGATTCGGTGACGAGGATGCCTTTCACCGAGGGCGGCCACACCATTCCCGTGGGATGGAACTGCACGAATTCCATGTTCAGGAGCGGCGCCCCGGCGAGCAGCGCGAGCGCGTGCCCGTCGCCCGTGTACTCCCACGAATTCGACGTCACCTTGAAGGACTTGCCGATGCCGCCGGTGGCGAGCACCACGCTCGGCGCCTCGATGACGAAGAACCGCCCGCTCTCGCGCTCGTAACAGAAAGCGCCGCTGACCCGATCGCCGCCCGCGGCGGAGCCGCTATTGGACGCTGTGAGCACCCGGGTGACCGTGCACTCCTGGAATACCTTCAACCGGGCTTCGTGGTCCCCGAATTCGCGCTCGTCCTCCTGCTGCAGGGCGACGATCTTCTGCTGGAGCGTACGGATCAACTCAAGTCCCGTACGGTCGCCGACATGCGCGAGCCGGGGATATTCGTGCCCGCCGAAGTTCCGCTGCGAGATCCGGCCGTCCTTCGTACGGTCGAAGAGCGCTCCCCAGGTCTCCAGTTCCCACACCCGGTCGGGCGCCTCGCGCGCGTGCAGCTCCGCCATCCGCCACTGGTTGAGGAATTTCCCGCCGCGCAGGGTGTCGCGGAAGTGCACCTGCCAGTTGTCGCCGGAGTTCACATTGCCCATGGACGCCGCGATGCCGCCCTCGGCCATCACCGTATGGGCCTTGCCGAACAGTGACTTGCAGATCACCGCCGTACGGGCGCCCTGCTCACGCGCCTCGATGGCGGCCCGCAGCCCGGCGCCGCCGGCCCCCACCACGACGACGTCCCACTGCTGCCGTTCCACTTGAGCCATGTCAGAAGCACCTGTCGCTTAGAAGAGGGTCGGATCGTCGAAGGCGCCAGAAGCGATCAGATACACATAGAAGTCCGCGAGCGCGACGCTGATCAACGACGCCCAGGCGAGCAGCATGTGACGGCCGTTCAGCCAGCCGACCCAGCGCCACATCCGATAGCGCACCGGATGCTTGGAGAAGTGCTTGAGCTTGCCGCCGACGATGTGCCGGCAGGAGTGGCAGGACAGCGTGTAGGCCCAGATGAGGGCGATATTGACGACGAACACGAGGGTGCCGAGCCCCATGTGTCCCCACTCGTAGTGCTCGTCACGGAACGCGAGCACGGTGTCGTACGTGAGAATGCCCGCGACCGGCACCGCCGCGTAGAAGAAGTACCGGTGGATGTTCTGCAGGATCAGCGGGAAACGCGTCTCACCGGTGTACTTCGCGTGCGGTTCCGCGACCGCGCAGGCGGGCGGGGACGCCCAGAATCCGCGGTAGTACGCCTTGCGGTAGTAGTAGCAGGTGAGCCGGAAACCCAGCGGGAAGATGAGGATGAGCAGGGCGGGGGAGAGGCCCCACCAGCTTCCGAAGATCTCCCAGTTGGGGCCGTTCCTCATCGGCTCGCAGTTCTCCGCGATGCACGGCGAGTAGAACGGCGAGACGTAGGGCGCCTCGTAGTAGTCGGCGTTCGCGAAGGCTCGCCACGTCGAGTACACGACGAAGGCGAACAGTCCCGCGGCGGTCGCGGCCGGCTGCAGCCACCAGCGGTCCGTCCGTAAATGGGCAGCGGTGATGGCGGCGCGCGTGCCGTGCCGTACGCCGCCGGGGGCCGTGCCCTTCTTCAGATGGGGTTCCGTGCCAGTGGCCAACGAGGCTCCACTCCTTCGTAGGCGGGGGTGCCGGGGGGTGCGGCGAGGCTTCGGCCCGCTCGGGGCGTGCCGCTAGGGGGCGCGGCGGTCGCGGGCGCCGAGGCCCTCGTCGTCCGAGTCCGTCCACAGGGACCGGTCGTACGGCGTGTCGGGGATGGTGACCAGCTCGGGGCGGGCCCCCGGGGGAGCGGGCGGGGACGGGGACGTCGGGGTGTCGGTGGCCGCGGCGCGCAGCAGGGCGACGCTCTCGCGCAGGTGCTCGGTGTCCATGCGGACCCGGCGGAAGTCGACGCCCGCCAGTTCCGCGCCGGCCCGCCGCTCGACCTGGTCCACTGTGCGGACCAGGTCGTCCACACATCGCTGAATAGCCGTCAGATCATCTTGCAGAGCCATGACTTGCCCTCACTTCGCGGGTGCGGTCGCAACGCTCATGCGCCTGCGAGTGTCGCGCCTCACATCCCGCGTTGGGAAGCCATCTGCGCGGATTCACCCCCTCCGGGGGGTTCTTGCTTGCGGTGCGGATGCGCTCTTCTTTCCCGCCCGCCCGCCC
>NZ_AOPZ01000053.1 GCF_000414115.1 Streptomyces aurantiacus JA 4570 | reverse complement strand
CCCGCCGCGGCGCCCCGCGCCGTCGGGTCCCGCGGCCCGTACGGCGACGTCACCCTGCGCTGGGCCTACGCGCAGGCGCGGGTCTGCCAGGAGCGGGGGGACTGGGGCGGCGCGGTGGCCCACCTCGCCGCGCTGCCGGCCAAGTTCGCCGACGTGCCCGTCCAACTCCTCTACGCGCAGGGCATGTTCGCCGATTCCCGGGGCGACTGGGAGGGCGTCATCGACGGGTTCGGCGGGCTCCCGGACGAGCACGCCGGCGGGGAGGTGAAGGTGCGCCGCCTCTACGCCCGGGCCCGCGCCGCCGCCGACGGCCGCGGGGACTGGACCGCCGCCGCCGGGCTCCTCGCCGACCTCCCCGACACGGCCCGCGACGGCACCGTCGCCGTGTTGCGCCGCAAGGCGGAGGGCCGCCGGGCGGAGGCCAGGGGCGACTGGGCGGCGGCCTGCGCGATCTACGCCCGCGCGTTCACCGGCGGCACGGCCCTGCCCCCGCCCACCGGAGCCCCGAGGCCCGTGGGCCCGACGCCCACTGGAGCCCCAGGGCCCGTGGGCCCGGCGCCCACCACAACCCCGAGGCCCATCGACCCGACAGCCACCGCCACCCCAAGGCCCACCGCCCCGACGCCCACCGCCACAACGACGCCCGTTGCCCCGACACCCACCGACACCCCGACGCCCATCGAACCGACACCCACCGAAACCCCAACGCCCATCGACCCAACGCCCACCGACACCCCAACGCCCGTTGCCCCGACACCCACCGACACCCCGACGCCCATCGACCCAGCACCCACCGAAACCCCAAGGCCCATCGACCCAACACCCACCGAAACCCCGACGCCCGTCGCCCCGACACCCACCGCAACCCCCACACCCGCCACCCCAGCACCCACCACCACCCCCACCCCCAGCGCGACGGCCACCCGCAACCCCGCGCTCCACCCCACGGGCACAGCATCCCCCAACGGCCACTCGCCGCCCACCGGTTCCGCCCCCTCCCCCGCCGCCCCGGCCTCCCCTCACCTCGCCACCCCCGAGCCCCTCCACCTGTACCTCTACGCCCTCGCCCGCACCCACGAACTCGCCTCGCGGTGGGGCGACGCCCTGCGCGTGTTCCTCGTGCTGCCCGACGGGTGGGCCGACATGGCCGGGCGGCGGCGGTACGCGCGGGCCCGGGTGGCCGAGGAAGGTGCCGAGGGGGCACGGGGGTGGCGGGACGTGGCCGCGGCATACGACGAACTCGCCGCGCTCGCGAGGGGCGCGGAGGGCGACTGCGCCGTGCGGGGGCGGTACGCCCGGGTGCGGGCCGCCGAGGCCGACGGCGAGTGGGCGGCGGTCGTGGCGGCGGCCGAGGCGCTGGGGACGTACCGGGACGCGCCCGCCGTCGCCGCGTACGCCCGCGGCCGCCTCGCCGACGCGCACCAGGAGTGGCGACGGGCCGCCGAGGCGTTCCGCGGCTGCCCGGGCCACCGGGACGCCGACGCCCATCTGGCGTACGCGGAGGGCCGGTTGCTGGAGGCGGAGGGCCGGTGGGCCGAGGCCGTCGGCGCGTACGAGCGGGCCGCGGGCCGCCTCGACCGCGCCGATGTGCGCGGCCGCCGGCTGCGCCGCCTCATCGACCTGCTCCCCTGGGCCGACGGCCCCACCCACGCCCCGCTGGCCGCCGACCCGTTCGCACTGCGCGACGAGACGTACCCCTATCGCGCGCTGCGCGCGGCGGGCGTGCACCCGGGCGTGTCCATGGCCGCCGTCAGCGACGCCTCGTACACGCTCCTGGAGCGCGGCCGCATGTCGTGGTCCGAGCGCGTCGCCTGGGACCGGCTGCGGCTGCCGGGCCGGCGGCTGCAGGTGGACGCGCTGCTGTACCGCTGGCACGAGCCGGACGCGCTGCGCGCCGAGCTGGCCGGTCTCTCGCCGGACGACGAGCACGCCGGGCCCGGCTTCGTGGACGTGCTGTGCGAGCGGTTCCCGGACGACGCGCCGCTGCTGCTCCTGCTCGCGCGGGGCCGGGACGCGGCGACGGCCGAGTGGGAGCGGCGCCTGGCCGCCGCGCCGGGCGACATGGCCGTCGCGCACGGCCTCGCCGTGGCCCGGCTGTGGCAGGCGCAGGATCTTGAGCACAGCGGCGCCTGGGAACACGCCGTGCGCACCTGGGAGTCGGCGCTCGCGCACTGGGCCACGCTGCTGAGCGACGACGTGTACTGGGACGGCTGGCGCGCCGAGCGGGCCGCCTGCTACGAGCGGGAGCTGACGCACGAGGACATGACCCGGCTGCGCTGGGAGCTGAGCCGTCATCTGTTCGGACTGCTCTCGGCGTACGAACAGCGCCACGCCGAGCAGGACCGCCCGCAACAGGCCGCGCTCTACGAGGAGTTGGCTGAGGTGCTGGAGGCGGAGCTGACGGGCGCGCGGGTCCTGAGGGACGTCGGCGGGCTCCCCGGCGTGCCGGGCGCGCGCACCGCCCTCGCCTGCGGACCCCGCTACGCACGCCTCCTCGACCTCCAGCTGCCCCTGGCCGAGCTGGCCGCGGACCTGGACGCGGCCGCCAAGGACGGCAAGGACCCGGGCGAGTACGCGGTGCGCGAGCTGCGCTGGGCGTTCTCGGAGCTGGCGCGCGGCCTCGTGCTGTGCGCGGTGCACAAGTTCGAGCCCGCCCTGCGCGCCCTGCCCGCCTTCCCGACGCTGACCACGCTGCCCGCGGACTGCGCGGGCCCGGCCGCCGCCCCCGACCCGCGCCGGCACCTGGACGCCTGCGCGCACTGCCAGGACTTCCTGCGCCGCAATCCGGCGTACGTCCATCTGCCGCACCGGCACGCGCGGCTGCTCCAGGACGGCGTGGAACTCGCCGTCCGGGTCCGCCTGGAGCTGTCGCGCACGGCGCTCGCCGACGGCGCCTGCGGGCTCGGCCGGGCCCTCGAACAGTGGGAGCGGCTGGTGGCGGTCGCGCGCCGTGCGGGGATGACGGCCCGCGCGAAGAAGGCGCTCGTACGGACCGTGCTCGGCCGTGTGGAGGCGCTGCTCGACGAGGAGCGGGCGCGCCGCGGCGACGTCCTGGACGAGGCGATCGCGCTGATCGAGGCGGTGCCGCCGGTGCTGCACCCGCTGGAGCGCGAGGTCCGCGACCAGCTCGACGGGCGCCTCTCCTCGCTGTACTCGATGCGCGGCGTGTGGCGCGGCTACACCCGCACCAAGCACGGCATGCGCTCCGACGTCTACGGCGCGGAGGCCGACCTGCGCCGCGCCCTCGGCCTCAACCCCGCCTCGAACCACGCCCGCGACAACCTCGCCCGCGCCCTCGTCTTCACCCTGGACGCCCGCACCGACGAACTCCCGGCCCGCCTTCGCCTGTTGCACGAGGCCCTCGGCCTGCTCGACGTGGGCCTCGGCCAGGCCCTCACGCACAACTACCGCGAGACCCTCGGCGAGTGCCTGGAGGAACTCGACCGGCTGCTCGCCACCGACCTGGGCGTCCTGGGCATGGGCGAGCTGATGCGCAGCGACGGCGCCGAGCCGCCGCCCGACGAGGACGACCTGGCGTCCTGGGCCGCCGGTCTCACCGACCGCGCGGAGGCCGAAATCGCCGGGGGTGACGTCCGCAAGGCCCTGCACCACCTGATCCGCGCCACCCGCGCCGACGTCATGGACGGCCGGGTGCGCAGCGCCCTGCTCGACGCGGTGAGCCGCTGGCTCACGGCCCTCACCACCGAAGGAGGCCCCACCCCGTGATCAAGGACCCCGAGAGCGCCCCGGACCCGTACGACGCCCTCGCCGAGGCCGGCGTGACCCCGTGGACCTCGCACGCGGACCTGCGGGACGTCCCCTTCGAGCTGCTCGCCCGGCACCTGATGACCCCGGCGGCGCAGACGGCGTGGGACGAGCTGCGCACGGTGCGGGGGCGGCTGCTCGTCGACCTGCTCCGGTACGACGTGGACCTCGCCGCCGAACTCCCGGGCGCCGTCGAGGAGATCGACCGCGAACTCGCCGAGCCGGGCGGCGGCTCCGGGGAGCCGCTGTCCGACGAGGCCGCCGCCCGCCTCGTCGCCGACCTCGTCCGCTTCGACGTCTGACCGCCCGACATCCGACAGGGGGAACTCCCATGAACCCGATGGACCCGCCCGGCCCGCCGGGTCCGGACCCGGACCCGCCCGACCCGCATACGGCCGCCGCCCTCGCCGCGTACGAGGGCTCCAAGGCGCTCGCCGCCCGCGACGCCGCGCACCGCGCGCACACCGAGCGGCTGCTCCTGGTGTGCGCGGACACGCTGGACGCCTGCGGGCGGCTGCTCGCCGACGGTCCTGGCTCCGACCCGGCCGCGTACCACCGCAGCGTCGAACTCGTCGCGCGGCAGCTGGAGTCGGCCGTCACCGGCGAGGGCCTGGAGGTGTTCGGGCGCGTCGGGGAGCGCGCGGACCCGGCCACGCACCACGTCGCGGCGGTGCGCGCCGCACCGCCCGGAGCAGCCGACGACGAGGTCCTTGAGGTGCTGCGGCGCGGGTATCGATACCGGGGGCACGTGCTGCGCGCCGCCCGGGTCGTGGTGGCCGCGGCCGGCGGCGCCGGGGAGGCGCCCCCGACGGGCGGGACCGCAGGAACCGACGGGACCAGCCCGCGAACCCAGGAAGGGACCACGCACGGATGAAGGCCATCGGGATCGACCTCGGCACCACGAACAGCGCCGTCGCCGCCCACGATCCGCACCGCGACGACATCGCGGTCCTCACCAACAGCAAGGGCGACCGCCTGACGCCGTCCGTCGTCGGCCTGGTGCGGCGCGACGGCAAGGAGCAGACGATCGTCGGCGAGGACGCCCTCAACTGGGCCGTGCGCCAGCCGAGGGACACCATCGTGTCCGTCAAGCGCCTGATGGGCCGTGACTTCGCGGACACGTCGGTGGCCGAGGCCCGCGACCGGCTCAGCTACGCGATCGTGCCGGGCCCCGACGACGACCCGCGCGCGCACGTGACGCTCGGCGGCCGCACCCGCACGCCCGCGGAGATCTCCAGCGTCATCCTCGACAAGCTGGTGCGGGACGCGGCGCGCACCCTCGGCGAGCAGGTGACGCACGCGGTGATCACGGTGCCCGCCTACTTCCGCGACGCGCAGCGGGCGGCGACGCGGGAGGCCGCGGAGCGCGCGGGCCTGGTCGTGAAGAAGATCATCGACGAGCCGACGGCCGCGGCGGTGGCCTTCGGCCTGCACAAGCCGGACGGCGCGCGCAGCCGCGTCCTGGTCTTCGACCTGGGCGGCGGCACCTTCGACATCTCCGTACTGAACACGGTCAAGGACCGCGAGGGGCACAGCCAGTTCCAGGTGCTGCGCTCGGCGGGCGACATCTGGCTGGGCGGCGACGACTTCGACCTGGCGATCGTGGAGCGGATCATCGCCTGGATGCGCGCGGAGCGGGGCGTCGACCCGTCCGGCGACAAGGAGTTCCTGTTCCAGGCGAAGAAGGCGGCCGAGGCGGCCAAGCGGGAGCTGAACGAGCTGCCGGAGACGTACATCGTGATCCCGGCCGCCTACCGGGGGCCCGAGGGCATCGTGGACGTCGAGATGGCGCTCACCCGCGACGAGTTCCAGGAGATGATCGCGCCGCTCGTGGCCCGCACCATGGACCTGGTCAAGGAGACGCTGTCCGGCTTCGAGCTGACGCCCGACGACATCTCCGACGTGCTGCTCGTCGGCGGCGGCACGCTGACCCGGCCGGTGTACGAGGCGGTGGAGGCGTTCTTCGGCCCGGACAAGGTGCGCCGCAACATCAACCCGATGGAGTGCGTGGCCTACGGCGCGGGCGTGCTCGCGCAGACCCTCGACGGCGTGGAGTGCCCGGCGCCGAAGTGCTTCACGACCAATGAGTACACCGCCGAGACG
This sequence comes from Streptomyces aurantiacus JA 4570, assembly GCF_000414115.1. Taxonomy (GTDB): domain Bacteria; phylum Actinomycetota; class Actinomycetes; order Streptomycetales; family Streptomycetaceae; genus Streptomyces; species Streptomyces aurantiacus_A. The sequence continues at coordinate 9,013 of NZ_AOPZ01000053.1, read as the reverse complement.
TGCGCGGACTGCGGGCAGAGCCTGGTCAACGGGCGGCCGGTGGGGTCGACGGGCCTGTTCGAGTCGACGCCCATGGCGATGGGCATCGCGGCGGTGAAGGGCGCGCAGCGCGACGTGTTCGTCGAGATCATCCCGGCGGGCTCGCCCTATCCGCTGCCCGAGCCGCGCCGGCGCACGTTCCACGCGACGGACAGCCGGCTGATCCGGGTGCCGGTGTACGAGGGCGACAGCCATGTGGCGAGCGAGAACCACGAACAGGGCGTGGTGGAGTTCGAGCTGCCGCAGGAGATCGAGATCAACTGCCATGTGGACGTGTCGTTCAACTACTCGGCGGACCGCATCATCACCGTACGCATCAGCGTGCGCGGCACCGACATGGTCCTGGAGGCGACACCGAAGCGGGAGAAGCCCCGCACCCCGCCGCCCGAGACCGAGCAGGAGGTGGACAGCGCGGTGCTGCGCGAGGAGCTCGGGCTCGCGGTGCGGGAGGCGCAGCGGTTCCTGAAGCAGTACGGCGCGTACATCGAGCAGACGCAGGAGATGAAGGTGCGCCGCGACATCGGGCAGGCGCAGCGGGCCGTGGAGATGGGCGACAGCGGCGAGTACAAGCGCCTCACCGAGCTGCTGCTCGACGACATGTACCACCAGTGCGGGCTCGCCAGTCAGTTCCGGCAGGCCGAACTGGCCTCGGACGGGGCGCCGTTGGAGACGGTCAAGGCCATCAGTGACGCCGTGGAGCAGGTCAAGGCGGCCCACCGGCAGGGCAACCGCATCCAGACCGCCGAGCAGGCCAAGAACCTGCGCAGCATGATCGCCGTGGCCTATTCGGAGCGGGCGGTGCCGACGCTGCCCAGCAAGAAGGACTACGGAGGCATCCTCCAGGTCCCCGACGACACGGCCGGCGGATGACGGCAGCCAGGCCCGCGGCCCGCGTCAGCCTCGGCGTGGACTTCGGCGCGACGGGGGTGCGGGCGCTGTACGCCGGGCCCGGGGAGCAGGTGCGCCGCCTCGACGTGCCCGTGGCCGGGTGGCCGTGGCTGGTGTGCCTGCCTGCCGGTGCGGGGGTGCTTCCGGTGGCGTTCCCGAGCCTGAAGTCCCTGCTGGCCGGGGGGCGTTCGGTGCCGTGGCGGGGCGGCGCGGCCGACGCGGACGCGGTGGTGACGCGGATGCTGCGGGCGCTGCGGGAGCACGTGGAGGAGCGGGCGTCGGCGTTCGTGGCGCAGACCGTCATCAGCGTGCCCGCGTCCTTCCAGTCGGCGCAGCGGCAGGCCCTGCGGGACGCCGCGCGGGAGGCCGGTCTGACGCCCGTGCGGCTCATCAGCGACTCCATGGCCGCGGTCATGGGGCATACGACGGACCGGGACAGCGGGACGTTCCTGGTGTACGGGATGGGGTACGACGGCTTCGAACTCGGCCTGGTACGCGGCGTGCGCGGGCACTGCCGCGCCCTCGGCTACGACGGCGCGGCGACCTCCGGGGGCCGCGCCTTCGACGAGGGGGTGCTCGCGAAGGCGGTGCAGTTGCTGGTCGCGCGCAGGGGGCCCGCGTCCGTGACCGGCGCCCCTGCCGAGGTGTGGCTCGGGCACCGCGAGCGGGCGCAGGCGACGCGCCAGGCGCTGAGCGGCCCGCCGGAGGGCGACGGCACCGCGGCGCCCGCCGCCACGGACTTCGCGGCGCTCACCCTCGACCTCGGCACCGGGCCCCCGCTGCGCATGGGCGTCACGCGGCCGAACCTGGACGCGTTCCTGGAGCCCCACGTGCGCCGCACCGTGCGGCGCGCGCACGCGCTGCTCGACGAGGCCGCGGTGGCCCGCGCGGACGTGGACACCCTGCTGCTCGTCGGCGGCGGCACGCGGATGGAGCAGGTGCGCGCGGGCGTGGCGGGGCTCGGCCGGCGCACGGCGCACGGGCCGCCGGAACTCCTGGCCCTCGGGGCGCTGAAGCACGCGGTACGCCTCGGGGGCGGCGGCGCGTCTTCGTCCGGGTCGTCCGGCGCGGCCGCCCTGGAGGAGGGCCTGCTTGAGCCGGCCGACCCGAACCGCGACACCCTCGCCGACGCCCCCGCCCTCACGGCGGCCCTCTTCCCGCCCGAGGACCCGCCGGATCCGCGGCGCCGCGACGTCGCCCAGGCCCGGGAGCTCGCGGGGCAGGGGCGCAGGCAGGAGGCGGTGGCGCTGCTGCGGGACATCGTGGCGGAGGCGCGGGAGCTGCTGGCGGGGCTGGGGGCGGACGCGGGCCCCACCGGGGCGCCGGAACCGGGACAGGAGCCGGAACCGGAGCCGGTGCACGAGCAGGAGCCGGTGCGGGGGCAGGAGCCGAAGCCGGGGCGGGAACCGAAGCCGGAGCGGGAACCCAAGCCGGAGAGCGAGTCGGCCGGGGCTCCCCCGGCACCCATGAGCCGCCGCGCCGCACGCCAACTGTCCCGCGCCCGCGCCCTGTTGGACCTCGGGCAGTACGAACACGCCGTCCAGTCCTCCCACGCGGCCTGGCAGGAGGCCACCGCGCACGCGTCCCGCGCCGACGTCCTGGACGCGATGATCGAGGTGCACTGCGCGGCCGCGATGGCCGACATGGCGCCCGGCCACTTCGCGGACGCCGAGCGGTGGCTGCGGTGCGCGTACGGCCACGATCCGACGAACGAGCGGGTGCGGGGCCTGCTCGCGCGGCGCACCTTCCGGCACGCCGAGGAGCTGCACCGGATCGGTGCGCGGGATGAGGCGATTGAGGCCCTTGGCAAGTGCCTCACATGGGACCCTGAACACCCCGGCGCCGAGGCGCTGTCACGCCGGCTGGGCCGCGACGGCAGGAACCGGCGCGGCAGGGGGGACGTCCTCGACTGACGAGGCCCTCCTGGGCGGGGCGCCCCGCCCGAGAACAGCCGAGTGAGCCGAGAGAGCTGCGACAGCCGAGACAGGGAGTACGCGTTTGACGCCCGCGGAACTACTGGACAAGCAGGATCTCATCAAGCGGCTGCAGGACCTCGCGGGCCGCCCGGCGCTCGCTCCCAGGGCCGCCGAACTCAACGCGCTCACCGATGACTTGACGCACAGCAAGCGTCTCGACCGGTGGGCCGAACTGGACCTCGTGCACGCCTACGTACGCCCGGAGAGCGTCACCACGGCCGACACCCGGCCGTCGGCGCGCCGCGACGGCCTCCTGGAGGCGGCGCTCGGCGTCCTCGTCTTCATCCCGCTCCTGATCACGTGGTTCGGCCTGCGGGACGCCGTGCGGGCGTACGGCGAACTCGCGAAGGACGACCGCAAGGAGGCGACGCGCCCCTTCCTCCAGTTGTGGCAGTCCGGCTTCGGCGGCCATCTGTCGCCGCTCGGCCGCTTCGAGAACGTGGCGCTGACCGCGGTGGTCCTCATCGCCCTCCTGGTGCTGCTCTCCGTGGTGCACGCGCGCGTGCGCTGGCGCGCCGACAGGGAGGAGGCGGACCAGGAGGCGGAGCGGGAGCGGCTGCTCGCCCAGCTCGCCTCCGTGCTCACCCGGCTCCAGATGCTGCTCGCCCCGCACCGCAGCGCCTCCCCGAAGCAGTTCGCGGCCGAACTCACCAAGGCCGCCACCAAGATGAACTCCCTGGCCACCCAGGCGGAGAAGAACCACAAGGCGCTGAGCGGCACGGCCGGGGCGGTGACGGACGCGACGACCTCGCTGCGGGACGCGACGGCCCGGCTCGCCACGGAACTGCCGAAGCTCAGCGGGGCGGCGGACCGCATCGAGACCGCGGTACGCGAAAGCCGGCAGGCGACGGCCCACGCGAGCTCCGCCTACGCCACCACGACCCAGGTCGTCGCCGACGCGCTCCAGGAACTGGTCGCCAGGTCGGAGTCGGTGGTGCGCGCCACCGAACAGGCGTCGCAGGCCCTGGTCGCCAGCACCGGCCGCACCACGGACGCGGTCGACGGCATGCGCGCGGCCACCGAACGCTGGGACGCCGCCGCGGCCCACTGGCAGGACGCGGCGGCGCGCGTGGAGTCCGGCGTACGGACGCTGGCGGGGGCGCCGGGCCACAACGGCACGCCGCACCCGGCGCCCGGGACACAGGTGCCGGGCACCAGGGAGTACGAGCCGGGCGTCACGGCGTACGGAGCACAGGCGACGGAACCGTACGAAACGCAGGCCACGGAACCCTACGGAACGCCCGTACCAAGCCCCGGCAGCACCAACGGCACCCACATACCGGACCCCCGGGCCGAGGGCTCCGACCACCTACCCGCGTACGAACCGGCGGACGCCGTCCCGCAGGACTACGCCGGGCACGACGCCGGGCCGGACGCCGCACCCGACCCCGGTTCCGACGTCGGCTCGCCCCGCACCCGCGCCCTGCGCCCGCCGTCCCGGCGCCCCTCCGCTCCCCCGCGGCCCGGAGGTGACACGTGAGCCGACCGCGGCGGCGCGGGCGGGGTGGGGGCCGGGTCGCGGGTGTCGTGCTCGCCGGGTGGCTCTTCGCGGACCTGCTGCTGGTCCTGGCGCTGGTGTCGATGGCCGACCGGCCCGACCCCCTCGCCGCGCGCCCGAAGCCGTCGAAGAGCGCGGACGCGTCCGCGAAGCCGAAACCCAAGCCAACGGGCCCGCGTTCGGTGGAGCGCAGACCGGAGGAGTTCAAGGTGAAGGGCACGGACAAGGACGCGCTCACCGATCAGATCGGCCGGTCCACCAAGAAGTGGCGGGGCCGCACGGCCGCGCTCGTGCTGACCTTCGGCGGCGGCAGGAACGGCACGGTGTACGCGCACCGCGTCAACTCGCTGCTCGGCGCCGGCCGTCCGGAGATGTTCACCAAGAAGACGGCGACGGACGACTTCCACGACCTGAGCAGCGACGCGTCGACGGCCGTGGTCCGGGTGTACTTCTTCACGGCACCGGGAGGCTGACGGGTGGCGACGACCTGGCGGCCCGGCGTCCGGGCGACCGGCAGCGGCACCCCGCCCCCGCTGCCCGTCCTGCCGCAGTTCCCCGGCATGCGCGGCTACACCCAACTGCGCCGGGCCATCCGCGACTTGGGTTTCCGGCACGCCGCCGAGCTGCTGCGCGAACCGGGGCGGCAGCGCGCGGCGGGCGGTGTCTTCGGCACCCTGCCGAAGGCGGAGACCGACGACGGCTTCCGCGTCCTCGACGGCCTGTGGTTCCCGGGGCGCGGCGGGCTCTGGCAGCGCGTGGACGTGCCGTTCGTGCGGCGCGCGCGGGACGCCTGGCAGGCGTCGGCCGACCCGCGGGCGCTCACCGCGGCGGCCGTCACGGACATCTTGGAGACGCTGACGCGCGACGACCCGATGGGGCCCCGGCGGGTGGTTCTGTGGGAGCTGTGCTGTCTGCTCAAGGACGGTGCCGTGGCGGGCACTCCGACCACCGCCGACGACGTCGCCGCGCTCGGCGTGCACCGCAGCGAGGCCCGCCTCCTGGCCGCCGCCGTCGACGCCGTGTTCCCCGCCGACGGCGCGCCGCGCCGCGCGGCCGAGGAGATCAACGACGTCTGGCCGGGCCTGAGGCTGCGCCGGGCCGAGCACGTCGCGGAGCTGCTGCCGGCCGCGCCGGACGACCACGCCCTCGCCGCCCTGCTCCGCGCCCTGCGGGCCCGCTCCGCGAAGGTGCGCTTCCTCGCGTACGCGGCCCGCCGGTCCCAGGAGGACGGCGATCCGCGGGCCGCGTCCGGCGCGTGGCTGCGCGCGCTGCGGCAGGCCACGGACGCGCCGGAGCTGCGGACGGGCCTGCTGCGGGCGGCCACCGCGCTGGCGGACGCGCCGTCCTCCACCGAGAAGGCCGGGGCCTGGGTGAGGACGCAGGACCGCGGTGTCGGCGTGAGCTGGCGGACGCCGCACGTACCCGGCACGCACCCCGCCGCTCCCGTGACGTACGCCGTCCTGCGCTTCGACGACGACGCCCCGCAGGCCGCCACCGAGATCGCGAAGGTCGACGTGGTCGGCCCGGAGGCACGGCTGTTGGAGGCCCACGACCCGGCCGCGCCGCTGGGCCGCGCCCTGCGCTACGCCGTCCTGCCGCTGCGCGGCGAGCGCGTCGCCGGGGTGCCGCGCGTCACCGCGCCCGTGCTCATCGCCCCCGACGTGACGGAGTTGACGGCCAGGCCCGTGCCGGGCGGCCTCCGGCTGCGCTGGCGGCCGCACCCGGCGGCCACCGAGGTCCGGGTGCTGCGTTACGGCAAGCCGGACGTCGGCGCGGCCCACGGTCCGGACCACGTGCTCGGCGGGCCCGACGGCGCGGTGGATCCCGCGCTGGACCCGGGGTCGTACACGTACGAGGTGAGCTGCGGCTATCCGGGCCCGGGCGGCGGTGTCGCCTGGTCGCCCGGCGTCCGTGTGTCGGCCCGTGCCGAGCGGTGGCCGACGCCGGTCGAGAAGCTGACGGCCGAGCGGGTGGGCGAGGCCGGGGACCGCTTGCTGCTGCGGTGGCACCCGCCGCGGCGCGGCCGGAGCACGCTGCTGCCGTGGCCGGAGGGACCGGTCGCGCCGGGCACGGACGTGTCGGAGCGCTTCGCCCGGATCGCCGCCGGCCTCGCGGCGGGCGGGGACGCGCCGGACCTGCGGGCGGAGGCGCCGCGCCTGCGTTGGCGGGAGGAACCGGCACAGCACCTGGAGCTGCCCGTGCCCCCGGCGGGACGGATGCGGATGACCGCGGTGAGCGTGCTCGGCGAGCGGGCGGTGGCCGGGGCGAGCGTCGTCGTCGAACGCCCGGACTCGGTAAGGAATCTGACGGTACGTCGGCTTTCGGCGGACCGTGCCCTGGTGCGGTTCGCCTGGCCGGAGCCGACCGTTCTCGTCCTCGTCTCCTGGCACGACGCCACGCGGGGCGTCGCTCACCGCGTGGCGCGCACGAGGCATCTCGCGTCGGGCGGGGCCGTCGAGTTGGCGGTGCCGGAGACGGCGTGCACCGTCTCCGTCACCCCGCTGTCCCGCCCGGACGCGGTGGCCGTACGTTGGCCGTACCGGCGCCGACCGCGCACGCCGAGCTGCCCGCGCTGCCGCCGCCCCCGCCCGCGCCCCCGCCGTGGTGGCACCGCTGGCGCCGCTGGCTGCGTCCCGGGCGGCCACGGGCCTAGGGGCTGTCCGACGGGCGGCCCCGCTACTCCTTGACCTCCGCCTCCACCCCGCCCCCGAACTCCAGGAGCAGGCCGGGCTGCAGGGCAATGGTGCGGCCCGGTTCGACGTCCCGTACGGAACCGTCCTCCTTGCGCACCGTCCACACGGCCTGGGTGCGGTTGGTCAGGCCGTAGCGGCCGCGCTGCTTGGGGTGTTCGGTGACCTCGCCGACGACGGCCCGGAAGTCGTGCCGGTCCGGGTCGCCGTCCAGGTGGTGGGCGTAGACGCGGGCGCTCGGGTCGAGGCGGATGCCGCGCCGGGTGCGCAGGGTGGTGCCGGTGGCGGTGACCAGTTCCAGGCGCGGCGGGAGCTGGAGGGGCGCGGAGCACTTCCAGCAGTCCGGCGGCGCGCCGTCGGGCTGCGTCAGGTTCTGCCTGCCGCACCGGCGGCACTGCGTGATGGCGTCCAGGACCTGGCTGAGCGCGTCCCGCCACTGCGTCTCGCGCACCCGCTTCGCGGGCGCCCTGAGCCCGTCGGTGAACGTCTGCACGAACAGGTCCCGCAGGATCGGCGGCAGCGCCGCCCAGGTGGCGATGACGGTCGGCTGCTCGCCGACGACGGGGCGGTTGCGGGTGTCCGCGGGGTCGTACACGAACACCGGGTCGGTGCCGTACAGCTTGCGCTTGGCGGCCTCGCCCATGCAGTGGATGCGCAGGGCGAGCGCCCCGTTGAAGGGGTGTTCGTTCATCAGCAGCAGGAAGAGCAGCACGGCGAGGGAGTGCAGGTCGGTCTGGGTGCCGGGCTGCGCGCCCCGGTCGCCGCGCACCAGCTCCGGCGCCATGAAGTCCATGGTCCCTGCGACGCCCGCGGTGCCGCCCTCCACGACCGCGTTGTCGTTGTCGCAGACCAGGACGTCGCCGGTGCGCGGGTCGAAGAAGATGTTGCCCCAGTTGATGTCGCGGTAGGCGATGCCCTTGGAGTGCAGCGCGCGGTACGCCTCCACGGTGTGCAGGGCGACCGTCACCAGCGTGCGCATCGTCGCGTCCCGCACGGACGGGTCGCGCCGGAAGAGCGCGGGCAGGTCCTGGAAGCGCGCGGGGCGTACGTCCATCAGGTAGCCGAAGCCGGGCTCCTTGCCGTCGGGGTCCATGACGATGGACCGCGGCCACAGGAAGCGGTCGTCGTCCCAGCCCTTCTCTATGAGCCCTTCGAGGATGTGCCGCTGCCGGGCGTCGGCGAGCTGCGGGTAGTACCACTTCACGGCGCGGTCGCCGCGGGCCGTCGAGACGCGGTACACCTCGCCCTGGCCGCCGGACCCGAAGAGCTCGCCGACCGTGACCCGCTCCCCTTCCTCGGTCACCAGCGTCTTCCCGCCGGCGAGCATGCCGTTGCTCATACGGTCCCCGTTCCTTCCCTCATGCCGATGTCGTCCCTTCCTGCGCTGTCGCGGGCGCGGCCGCGAAAGCGGCCACGAGTGTGGTGTCGTCCCCCGAGTACTTCGCCGCCCGCCCCAGCCAGTCCCCCAGTTGCTCCTGTACGGCGGCCACGCCCTGCTCGGCGGCGCGTGCGCGCACGCCGGTGGCGAAGTCCAGGAAGCCCTGGTGGTCGGCGAAGCTCTTCGAGAGGCCGTCGGTGGACAGCAGCACGGTCGGGGGCGGGCCGCCGGTGAGGGGCTGCCAGTAGGTGCGGGTCTTGCGCCAGGGCTCGGGCTCGCACAGCGAGTCGGTCTCGTCGCCCATGTCCGGGCCGGTGGACAGCGGGGTGCGCGGGGCGCCGCCGTCGTCGTCGATGAGGACCACGTCGCCGTCGCCCAGCTGCCAGCACAGCAGCATCTGCCGGGTCAGGACGGCGCCGAGCAGCGTGCTGCCGTACGCGGCGAGGTCCCAGGTGCCCCGGGCCCCCTCCTTGGCGAAGCGCGCGCGGGCCGCGGCGCGGCGGGCCGGCGAGGCGCCGTGCGCGGGCGCGTTGGCGTCGTGCAG
>NZ_AOPZ01000052.1 GCF_000414115.1 Streptomyces aurantiacus JA 4570 | reverse complement strand
CCGAGGCGTTTCCGGAGCGCGCCGGTGACACCGACACCGTGGTGTGGCGGGCGGCTGCGAATGTCTCCGAAAGAGTGGTTTCACGGGTTCAACGCGTGGCCGAGCAGCCGGTCACTGGCCTGAAGGGAGCGCGCTCCCGAACCGGGCGCAAACCGCCTGTACGGGGCAGCCGCCATTGCCATCCGGGCCCGGCTCATGCATGCTCCGGTGAACGCCGTGCGGCCCGTGCAGGGCCTCAGCGGGGCCTCAGCGAGCCTCGCACGGCTCGGAACAGGGCCTGGGCAGGAGAGGAGTGCCGCCGTACCCTTGGGGGTAAGGGGTTGTGAAGATGATTCCCGGACACAGGTCCTGGCACAGGTCCTGCGGGCTCGGTGCCGCGCAGATCCGGTGACCACCGCCCGCCCCAGACAAAAGCCGACCCTCCCACAGAGGACTCCTTCGCCGAGACACCGATGGCCGGTCACGAATTCTCCGAACCCGCGGACCGCAAGCGGCAGGTCGCCGATCCGAGCGCGACCCCCCAAGCGGCGGAAGAACCACGTCACTCCTGCGATCCCGCCTTCCGGCACGGTGTCGTCGTCGGCTTCGACGGCTCGACATCCAGCGAGCGAGCCCTCGCGTACGCGATCGGGATGGCCCATCGCTCCGGCTCCGGCCTGATCATCGTGCACGTCGCCAACCGGCTGCCCACCACGGTCTGGGCGGGCTGCGAGCCCCCGGTCTTCGTCGACGTCCCCGACCACCGCACCGAGGTCCTGGGCCTCGAGCTGGCCTGCGCGGACTATCTGACCGAGGTGCCCTGGATCCTGGTCGAGCGCGGCGGCGACATCTGCCACGAGCTCGAAGAGGTCGGCCGGGAGTACTCCGCGGACGCCATCGTCGTCGGATCGACGCACGGAATCGTGGGGCGCATCTTCGGGTCGGTCGCGGGCCGTCTCGCGCGCCGTGCGCAACGGCCCGTGGTCGTCATTCCCTGACGCGGCGAGCCACTTGCGCGTGCTTCCGCAACGCCCTTTCGTGCCAGGTGGGATGAGGGTTTCGCAGCGTCAACTTCCTTGCGGCGGCGCATAAATCTACTTGTGCGTAGAGGTGGTTTGCGCCCTTGTGAAGGGTACATACCGCTCGCCGGGGAACCACAGCCCGGCATCGCGCAGCAGCACGACCGCACCCTGCACGAAGGGAGCCCGCCGTGGACAAAGACGTCTCCGCGGGACGCACCACCTCACCCCTTGAACACCTCGGCCATCTCGCCCTCGGGCTCACCCTGCTGGCCTTCGGCCTCGGTCACACCGAAGTGATCGACGGCGTCGGCGCCGCCGCCGCGGTCACCCTCGCCACGTACGTCGGGGGCGTCGCCCTCTTCGTCGCCGGGCTCCTCGCCTTCCGCGACCGCGACGCGTTCACCGGCACGGCGTTCGCCGCTCTCGGCGCGCTCTGGTTCACCTGGGGCGTCTCGGCCGACGCGCGGGTCTCGGCCAACGCCGCGGGGCTCTTCCTGCTTCTGTTCGCGCTGGTCGCGCTCACGCTCACCGCGGGTGCGTCCGGGTCCGCGCTGACGCGCGCGACGTATGCCCTGATGTTCGTGGCGCTGTTGCTGATCGCCGTCGCGCGGTTCGGCGGCAGTGAGGGCCTCGCCCAGGTGGGCGGCTGGTTCGCCGCGGGCGGGGGGCTTCTCGCTTGGTATGGCGCGACTGCCTCGCTGGCCAACTGGCCTGCGGTCCTTCCCGGGCGACCTGCCGGTCGGGGGGTGACGGCCGCCGGCTGAGCAGGCGTGGGCCGGGGTAATGGGCGACCTCGGTCCCTTGAAGAACGGCCCCCGTGCGCCTGGTGGCACGTACGGGGGCCGTTCACCTCTTTGCGGCTAAACCGCCGCCGCTCTCGCGGAGGTGGTTGCTCGCCGCGGGGGCTGCTCAATTGTCGCTGCCGTGATCACGGGCAGAACTACTCGACAGTCACGGACTTCGCCAGATTGCGCGGCTTGTCGATGTCGCGGCCCAGGGCCAGGGCCGTGTGGTACGCGAGGAGCTGGAGCGGGATGCCCATCAGGATCGGGTCCAGCTCGTCCTCGTTCTTCGGGACGACGATCGTGTGGTCGGCCTTCTCCTGCTCCTGGTGGGCGACCGCGAGGATCTTGCCGCTGCGGGCCTTGATCTCCTCCAGGGCGGCGCGGTTCTTCTCCAGGAGGTCGTCGTCGGGGACGATCGCGACCGTCGGCAGGGCCGGCTCGATCAGGGCGAGCGGGCCGTGCTTCAGCTCGGAGGCCGGGTACGCCTCGGCGTGGATGTAGGAGACCTCCTTGAGCTTCAGGGATGCCTCACGGGCCACCGGGTAGCCGCGTACGCGCCCGATGAAGAGCATCGACTTGGCCTCGGCGAACTCCTGCGCCAGCTTCTTGATCTCGTCCTCGCGCGCCAGCATCTGCTCGATCTGCGCGGGCAGTTCGCGCAGGCCCGCGATGATCCGCTTGCCGTCGGAGACCGACAGGTCGCGGATGCGGCCCAGGTGCAGGGCGAGCAGCGCGAAGGCGACGGTGGTGTTGGTGAAGCACTTGGTGGAGACGACGCAGACCTCCGGGCCCGCGTGCACGTACACGCCCGCGTCCGCCTCGCGGGCGATCGCGGAGCCGACGACGTTGACGATGCCGAAGACCCGGGCGCCCTTGCGCTTGAGCTCCTGCACGGCGGCCAGCACGTCGTAGGTCTCGCCGGACTGGGAGACGGCGACGTACAGGGTGTCGGGGTCGACGACCGCGTTGCGGTAGCGGAACTCGGAGGCGGGCTCGGCGTCGGCGGGGATGCGGGCCAGCTCCTCGATCATCTGGGCGCCGATCATGCCCGCGTGGTACGAGGTGCCGCAGCCGAGGATCTTGACGCGGCGCACCTTGCGGGCGTCGTGCGCGTCCAGGTTCAGGCCGCCGAGGTGCACGGTGGAGAAGCGGTCGTCGATGCGGCCGCGAAGGACGCGGTCCACGGCGTCGGCCTGCTCGAAGATCTCCTTGTGCATGTACGTGTCGTGGCCGCCCATGTCGTACGACTCGGCCTCCCACTCCACGGTGGTCGGCTCGGCCGAGGTGCGCGAACCCTCGGTGGTGTACGTGCGGTAGTCGTCGGCCTTGATGGTGGCCATCTCGCCGTCGTCGAGGGTGACGACCTGGCGGGTGTGCGAGACGAGCGCGGCGACGTCGGAGGCGACGAACATCTCCTTCTCGCCGATGCCGAGGACGACGGGCGAGCCGTTGCGGGCGACGACGATGCGGTCGTTGAAGTCGGCGTGCAGCACGGCGATGCCGTACGTGCCCTCGATGTGGCGCAGCGCCTCGCGGACCCGGTCCTCCAGCTTCTCGGCGTCGGAGCGGGCGATGAGGTGGGTGAGGACCTCGGTGTCGGTCTCGGAGAGGAACTCGACGCCGTCGGCGATCAGCTTGGCGCGCAGCTCGGAGGCGTTGTCGATGATGCCGTTGTGGACGACGGCGACCTTGTTCTCGGCGTCCAGGTGGGGGTGGGCGTTCTCGTCGGACGGGGCGCCGTGGGTGGCCCAGCGGGTGTGGGCGATGCCGGTGGTGCCGGCGAAGCGCTTGGGGACGCGGGCCTCCAGGTCGCGGACGCGGCCCTTGGCCTTGACCATCTTCAGGCCGGTGGCCTTGGGGCTGGTGATCACGACGCCCGCGGAGTCGTAGCCGCGGTACTCCAGGCGCTGCAGGCCCTCCAGGAGCAGCGGGGCGACGTCACGCTTGCCGATGTATCCGACAATTCCGCACATAAAGGGTCCCCTCGGGTCAGGCGGTTCGTACGTGGACAGATGGGCCTAGCCGTAGACGATGCGCCGCAGCTGTCTCAGCGTGAGCTCGGGCGGCGCCACCGCGCGGTACTTCAGGTCCGCGGCGATCCGCTCGAAGATCGCCGTGTTCACCAGGCCCTGACCCTGGAGTTCACGGTGGCGGCGCCGCACGTACTGCTCGGTCGTCTCGTCGAAGTAGGCGAGCACGTCCTGGATCACCCGCAGGGCCTCACCGCGCTGGAGCGAGGTGGACCGGGTCAGGTGATCGACAAGTTCTTCGTGCACCCGTTGATCCTGGAGCACCAAAGGGGCTTTCGCAAGAATCCTGCCCGATATCGGGCAGGATGGCTCACATCCGCTTCAGTACCGCCTGCTTGGCCGCCGCGAACTCCTCGTCGGTCAGGACGCCGCTCTGCCGCAGCTCGCCCAGCTCGCGCAGGCGGCGCAGGAGCGCGTCGTGGTCGTCCTCGGCGGCGGGCGGCGCGGGGGCCGCGGCGGCCGCGTCACCGGCGGCGGCCTCCGGGAGCGCGGGCTTCGCGGCGGCCGGGTGCGGAAGGCGGGCCTGCACGGCCGCCGCGACGAGCGCCATCAGCGGATCCTTCTTGAAGCCCCACAGCTCCACCGAGTTGGGGTCGTACTTCGGCGGGGCCTTGGTGGGGGAGTGCTTCACCGAGAAGCGCAGATAGCCGTTCTCCAGCCCTATGGCGGGCTGCCACTCCACGGCCGCGATGTCGGCGAGCGCGATCGAGCGGGTGCCGGCCGCGGCCTTGGCCTCCTCCGTCTTCCAGTTCCACTCCAGGCGGATGTGCTCCCCGTCGAAGCTCACCGTGGCGTCACCGGCGGCGACCTGGAGCGGCACGGACGGCCCCGGCAGCAGATAGCTGTCGGACCCCTTGGCGGGGACCTGCTCCAGGAGCAGCGCGTTGCGCACCTCGTCGACCACGTACTCCGCTACGCCATAGCGGTCCGACTCCACGGTGAGCTGATAGGGGTCGGAGGCGTCCGCGAGCTTGCCGCCCGTCGCCTGGAGGAGCGGGTCCGCGCCGTCGCGGAGGCGCAGCCGAAGCCGCCCGCTCTTCTTGCCCTGTTCGAAGGCGATGCCCGCCAGCGCCGCCAGCGGCAGGGTGAGTTCGCCGAGCGTCTTGCGCAGCAACGAGACGCCCTTGTCGCGACCCGGGACGAGCCGCAGCGTCTCTCCGTCGAAGGTCCAGGTCCCGTCGCGCTGGATGATTTCCGCCATGACAAGGATTCTCGCATCGCCCGCGGACCAGGTGGTCTACACCTTGACCCGGTCTGAGGTGCGCGGTACGCATGGTGACGGTTCGACTGCGTCACATCCGCGTTGCCCGGCGAAGGGACCCGCTTGTGAGACAGCACCGCAGAACTGCCTGTGTCATCGGATCACTCCTGCTGATCGCCGCCGCCGGCACGTCGTCCACGGCGGCCGCCCCCGGCCCCGCGGCCGACCGGGCCGAGCCCATCCCGCTCGGCCGCGTCGTGCCGGTGCCCATGAAGGTCGAGCCGGGCGGCCCCGGGTTCGAGATCACCTCCAAGACCCGCATCCGCGTCGGCGACCGGCCCGAGGAACGCCGCGTGGGCGAGTACCTCGCGGGCATCCTGCGTCCCTCCACCGGCTATCGCCTCCCCGTCACCGACCGCGCGGGCGGCGACGGCATCCGGCTGCGCCTCAGCGCCGAGCCGGAGAACAAGGTCCTCGGCAACGAGGGCTACCGCGTCATCTCCGGGCGCGGCTCCCTCACCATCACGTCCTGGTCGCCCACCGGGCTCTTCCACGGTGTGCAGACGGTACGGCAGCAACTGCCCGCCGCCGTCGAGAAGAAGACGAAGCAGCCGGGTCCGTGGGTGATCGCGGGCGGCACCATCAAGGACATGCCGCGCTACGCCTACCGCGGCTCGATGCTGGACGTGTCCCGGCACTTCTTCCCCGTCGAGCACGTGAAGCGCTACATCGACCAGCTGGCGCTCTACAAGATGAACAAGCTGCACCTGCACCTGAGCGACGACCAGGGCTGGCGCATCGCCATCGACTCCTGGCCGCGCCTGGCCACCTACGGCGGCTCCACCCAGGTCGGCGGCGGCCCCGGCGGTTACTACACCAAGGCCCAGTACAAGGAGATCGTCGCCTACGCGGCGGCCCGGCAGCTGCAGGTGATCCCGGAGATCGACATGCCGGGCCACACCAACGCCGCGCTCGCCTCGTACGCCGAACTCAACTGCGACGGCATCGCGCCGCCGCTCTACACCGGCACGAACGTCGGCTTCAGCTCGCTGTGCGTCAAGAAGGACGTGACGTACGACTTCGTGGACGACGTCGTCCGGGAGCTGGCCGCGCTCACGCCCGGCGGGACCGTGCACATCGGCGGCGACGAGGCGCACTCCACGAGCCACGAGGACTTCGTGACGTTCATGGACAAGGTGCAGCCCATCGTCGCCAAGTACGGCAAGGACGTGATGGGCTGGCACCAGCTGGCCGGCGCCAACCCGGCCAAGGGCGCAGTCGCCCAGTACTGGGGCTACGACCGCACCGGCCAGGCCGAGCGCGACCAGGTCGTGAACGCCGCGAGGAACGGCACCAAGCTGGTCCTCTCCCCGGCCGACCGCGCCTACCTCGACATGAAGTACGACAAGAACACGCCGCTCGGCCTGACCTGGGCCGGCTATGTCGAGGTGCAGCGCGCCTACGACTGGGACCCGGGCACGTATCTGCAAGGCGCCCCGGCCGACTCGGTCCTGGGCGTCGAGGCGCCGCTGTGGACGGAGACCCTGTCCACGCCCGCGCACCTGGACTACATGGCGTTCCCGCGCCTGCCCGGCATCGCCGAGCTCGGCTGGTCGCCCGCGTCCACGCACGACTGGAACACGTACAGGACGCGGCTCGCGGACCAGGCGCCGCGCTGGGACGCGCTCGGCATCAACTACTACAAGTCGCCGCAAGTGCCCTGGCCGACGACGTAGCCCGTCAGGCGATCGGGTTCTTCAGGGTCCCGATCAGCTGGAGGGCGCCCGCCGGGTCGGCGAGGTCCAGCATCTGCTCGTTGTCGCGCAGCTGGAGCCGGTTCAGGCAGGACAGCGCGAACTCGGGGGCGAACAGGTCGTACTGCCGGAATTTGTCCGCGAGTTCGGGCATGGAGTGCTGGTAGTCGCGTACGCACTCGGCGACCGTGCGCCAGAAGGCGTCCTCGTCGATCAGGCCCGCCGTGACGAGGTTCGCCGCCAGGAAGCGGAAGAAGCAGTCGAAGACGTCCGTGAGGATCGACAGGAGTTTGCGGTCCTCGGGGACGTCCACGCGGATCCGCTCGACCTCGGGCGGCAGGATCGCCGTCGGGTCCATGACGGCGATCTCCTCGGCGATGTCCTTGAACAGCACGCGCTGTACGACACCGTCCTTCAGGACGAGGATCACGTTCTCGCCGTGCGGCATGAACACCAGGTCGTACGCGTAGAAGCTGTGCAGGAGCGGCGTCAGATAGGCGCGCAGATAGCGGCGCAGCCACGCGGTGGGGGCGAGGCCCGAGCGTTCGATCAGGGCGGCCGCGAAGGACGCGCCGTCGCGGTCGGTGTGCAGCAGCGAGGCCATGGTGGCGAGCTGCTCGCCGTCCTTCAGGGAGGGCACGGGGCTCTCGCGCCACAGCGCGGCGAGCATCTTGCGGTACGGCGAGTGGCGGTCGGTCGCGGCCTCGTACTCCAGGTGCCGGTAGCCGACGGCGGCGCGTTCGCGGATGATGCCGAGGCCGGTGGACCGCAGGACCTCGTCGGAGGCGACGAGCGAGGCGAGCCAGTCGTTGATGGCCGGGGTGGCCTTCATGTACGCGGCCGAGAGCCCCCGCATGAAGCCCATGTTGATGACGGAGAGCGCCGTCTTCACATAGTGCTTGGCGGGGTCGGAGGCGTTGAAGAACGTCCGGATCGACTGCTGGGCCAGATACTCGTCGTCGCCCTCGCCCAGGCACACCAGGCGCCGCTCTGCGACCTCGGCGGCGAAGGTGACGGACAGCTTGTTCCACCACTGCCAGGGGTGGGCGGGGATGAGGAGGTAGTCGGCCGGGTCGAGATCCCGGTCGCGCAGCACGGCGTCGAAGCGGGCGAGCGTCTCCGCGCCCAGCTCGGCGCGGAGGAACGACTCGTACTCCAGGCCCTGGCCCGCCGTGAACGCGGCCCGGTCGCGGCGGGCGGCCAGCCAGACGAGCCGGACGGGGCTCGCGGTCTCGGGGGCGTACGACAGGTACTCGTGCACGCCGAAGCCGAGCCGCCCGTTGTTGGCGACGAAGCAGGGGTGGCCCTCGGTCATGCCGGTCTCGATCTCCTGGAAACCGGCGGCGGCCAGCTCGGCGGCGCTGACGTGGGGTGCGGCGAGTTTGAAGCAGGTGCTGGCGAGCGTGGAGGAGATCTCCTCCAGGTACACCGGTAGGACCTGGTCGCTCAGGCCGAGGGTGCCGCGCAGCTCGGTGAAGAACTCCAGGGCGTTCAGGGGGAGTTCGGTGCCGTCGCGGTGGCGGGTGATCGAGGCGGCGTCGACCTGCCAGTGGTCGAGGGCGAGCAGGGTCGCGGTGAAGCGGTAGCGGGTCAGGCCGTCGTCGCTGCGTACGACGTAGCGGCCCGCGCCCAGTTCGTCGGGCGTGAGGAGCCGCTCGTGCGCGAACTCGGCGAGGGCCTTGCGGACGAGGAACCGGTTGGCCTCGGCCCAGCGCTCCGGGGTCAGGTGGTCCACGGCCTCGGAGAGGGGCGTCAGGGTCATGTCGATGCTCCAGAAACTGCGGTGGCTCGGGTGCGTGCGGTGGTCCGCCCGGCCACGGCGTGGCGTACGCCGGCCGCCTCGAACTGCTCGCGGGTGCAGAAGCTGAGCAGGGCGCGCTTCTCCGGCTTGTCGATCTCGCGCTCGGGCACGAAGCCCACGGCCTCGTTGAGCCGGTGCACGGCGGTGTTGCCGATGTCGGGCTCGACGACGACGCGGTGGGTGCGCGGGTCGGCGAACAGGTGCTCCATCACGGTGGTGATGACGGCGCGGGTGAACCCGTGCACCGGCTTGTCGGTGGGCGCGACGAGGAGGTGCATGCCGACGTCGCCGGGCTCGGGCTCGTACAGGCCGACGAGCTCGATGTGCCGGGGGTCGTAGCGCTCCATCAGGAACGCGGGCTCGCCGTCGTGCAGGCCGAGGAACGCGTGGTGGTGCTCGGAGGCCGCGATGGCCATGTACTCGCGCTCGATGTCCACGAGCCGGGCGCCCTGCATCAGCCAGAAGGCCGACTTGGGGTGGGTGAGCCAGGCGTGCACGAGCTCGGCGTCCTCCAGGGGGTCGAGGGGGCGCAGGGCGAGCGTGCCGACCCGCCGCCGCCCGGCGGCTCTGCTCATACGGCGAACTCCTGGAAGGCGATGGACTTCTCGACCGGATAGACCTCGCGGCCGAGCAGCTCGCGGATGATGTACGCGTTGCGGTACGGGCCCATGCCCAGGTCGGGGCTGGTCAGCGAGTGGGTGTGGACGGCGGAGTTCTGGAGGAAGACGCCGCGTCCGGTGGCGTCGACGGAGTAGTTGCGGGCCACGTCGAAGCGGCCGCGGCCGTCGAAGCGCAGGTGCTCGCGCAGGGGCTCCAGGAAGGCGGGCGGGGCGTACCGGTAGCCGGTGGCGAGGATCAGGCCCTCGGTCGTCATCTCGAAGTCCTTGCCCTGCTCCTCCTGGCGCAGGCCGAGGGTGTACACGCCGTTGTCGTGACGAGCCCTGCGCAGCGCCGAGTTGGTGAGCAGCCGGGTGGGCACGGGCCCGTCCAGATTCTTCTGGTACAGCAGGTCGAAGATGGCGTCGATGAGCTCACCGTCGATGCCCTTGAACAGACTCTTCTGCTCGCGCTCCAGGCGATAGCGGGTGTCCTCGGGCAGCGCGTGGAAGTAGTCGATGTACTCCGGAGAGGTCATCTCCAGGGTCAGTTTCGTGTACTCCAGCGGGAAGAAGCGCGGGGAGCGGGTGACCCAGTTGAGGCGGTAGCCGTGGGTGTCCATCTCGCTGAGCAGGTCGTAGTAGATCTCGGCGGCGCTCTGCCCGCTGCCCACGATGGTGAGGGAGTTCTTCTTCTGCAGCTCGACCTTGTGCCGGAGGTAGTCGGAGTTGTGGATGAAGTCCCCGCCGAGCCCCTTGCAGGCGTCCGGGTGCGGCGGGGTGCCGGTGCCGAGGACGAGGTGACGGGCGCGGAAGGTGGCGTACGCGTCGCCGGAGCGGGTGGTGACGACGTACAGCTCGTTCTCGTACGTCACCCGCGTCGCCGTCGTGCCGAAGCGGACGGACGACAGTCGCGCGGCGGCCCAGCGGCAGTAGTCGTTGTACTCCCGGCGCAGCGGGTAGAAGTTCTCACGGATGTAGAAGGAGTACAGCCGACCCGACTCCTTCAGGAAATTCAGGAAGGAGTACGGGGACGTCGGATCGGCGAGCGTCACCAGGTCGGACATGAACGGCGTCTGGAGGTGGGCGCCCTCCAGGAACATGCCCGCGTGCCACTCGAAGTCCGCCTTGGACTCCAGGAACAGCGCGTTCAGCTCGTCGAGGGGCTCGGTGAGACAGGCGAGGCCGAGGTTGAAGGGGCCGAGTCCGATGCCGATGACGTCGTACGTCGTGTGGGTGTCAGCAGGCGCGGTCAAGGTTCTCCCCCAGGTACTGCTCGGCGTGGCCGGCTATGAGATCGAGGACGGCGGCGATGTCGTCGGCGGAGGTCTCCGGGTTGAGGAGCGTGAACTTCAGGAACTGGCGCTCGCCCACCTTGGTGCCCGCGACGACGGCGTCACCGGAGGCGAACAGGGCCTTGCGGGCGTACAGGTTGGCGCGGTCGGTGGCCGTCGGGTCGCAGATCGCCTCCGGGATGTAGCGGAAGACGAGGGTGGAGAGCTGCGGCTGGGCCACGACGGCGAAGCGCGGGTCGGCGGCGATGAGATCGAAGCCCTTCGCGGCCAGGGCGCACGCCTCGTCGAAGAGGTCCCCGACGGCGTCGGCGCCCATCACGCGCAGCGTCATCCACAGTTTCAGGGCGTCGAAGCGGCGGGTCGTCTGCAGGGACTTGTCGACCTGGTTGGGGACGCGTTCCTGTGCGGCGCGCCGGGGGTTGAGGTATTCGGCGTGGTACGTGGCGTGGCGCAGCGTGGCGGCGTCGCGGACCAGCAACGCCGACGAACTCACGGGCTGGAAGAAGGACTTGTGATAGTCGACCGTGACGGAGTCGGCGCGCTCGATGCCGTCGAGGAGGTGGCGCCGGGTGCGCGAGGCGAGCAGGCCACCGCCGTAGGCGGCGTCGACGTGCAGCCACGTCCCGTACCGCGCGCAGAGGTCGGCGATCTGAGGCAGCGGGTCGATGGAGCCGAAGTCGGTGGTGCCCGCGGTGGCGACGACGGCCATGGGGACGAGTCCCTGCTCGTCGAGGCGGGCCAGTTCGCGGGCGAGAGCGACGGTCCCCATGCGCTTGTTCCGGTCGGTGGGAATGACGACGACCGCGTCCGGGCCGAGGCCGAGCGTCCTCGCGGCCTTCTGGACGCTGAAGTGACCGGCCTCGGAGACGAGGACGCGCAGCCGGGCGGTGGAGTCCGACTTGGCCTCCTCGCGGGCGAGCAGCAGCGCCTGGAGGTTGGACTGCGTACCCCCGGAGGTGAAGACGCCGTCGGCGGCGGGCCCGAGGCCGGCGCGCCCGGTGGTCCAGTCGATGAGCCGGCGCTCGATGAGGGTGCCGCCGGCCGACTGGTCCCAGGTGTCCAGGGAGGAGTTCACGGCGGACAGGACGGCCTCGCCGAGCACGGCCGGGATGACGACCGGGCAGTTGAGGTGGGCGAGGTAGCGGGGGTGGTGGAAGTAGACGGCGTCGCGCAGGTACAGCTCGTCGAGTTCGTCGAGGGCGGCGACGGTGTCGTGCAGCGGGGTGTCGAGGTCGACGGCCTCGACGCGGGGGGAGAGGGTGTCGGCGGTGACGCCGGTGAACGGGCGGGAGGTGGTGGCGATTCTGGCCGCCACCCGCTCGACTCCTTCGGTCACGGAGGCGCGGTACCGCTCCGTGGTGGTGTCATTGAGCAGGTGCGAGCGCATGAACTGTCCTCCAGGTGAGGGGACTTGGTCGCACCCCCGGGAACAGGGCACAGCAGGGAGGGCCCGGGGGCGCGACGTGGAACTTAGGTTAGCCTAACCTAAGCCAGTCCGGCCTTCCCTTCTGAGTCCCCGCAACGCAAAGAGCCGCCCGCCTGCAGATGCAGACGGACGGCTCGTGAATTTCAGCCCGTCCGGCGTTTGAGGACGAGCCAGGCCGAAGGCCGCGATCAACGGCGCCCCAGGCATACGCGCACCTGTCAGGCGACCTTCTTCGCCTTCTCGATCGCCTCCGCCAACTCCTCAAGAATCGGCGCACACTTGGCGTACGAGTAGATCGGCTCGGTGACGCGAGGGATGACCTGCCCGGCCTTGACGGCGGGCAACTTCTCCCAGGTGGGCTTCTGCTCGGCGAGCGCCGAGGGCTGAATCGCGGAGGTGCGGTTGTCCATCATGATGACGTCGGCCTCGTACTTGTCGACGTTCTCCCAGGACAGGTTCTCGAACCAGCCGCCGCTCTCCTTCAGGGCCTTCGCGGGCGGCTCGACGAGGTTCACGCCGAGCGCCTTGAAGTACTCCAGGTCGGCGGAGAGGTTGGACCCGGACACGTAGAAGATGTCCTGGCTGGCCGAGCCGACGAGCACCTTGATCTCCGGCCGGGACTTCGCGGCCTTGCGCAGCCGTTCCGCGGCGGCCTCGAAGCGCTTCTTCGCCTTGACGACCTTGTCGGCCTTGACGTCCGCGCCGAGCGACTCGGCGAGGGTGAGCAGGCGCTCCAGCGGCTTGGTCATCTGCCGGTCGTAGACCGAGACGCCGACGCTCGGGGCGAGCTTGAGGATCTTGTCCTTGGACGCCTCGGGGACGTACCAGAGGGTCCCCTGGTCGTCGAACATCGTGGAGATCAGCACGTCGGGCTGGAGACCGACGTACTTCTCGATGTTGAACTGGTCCCAGGCGTTGCCGAGGATCGTCAGCTTGCTGACGTCCATGTCGCCGGCCTGGACGTCCGGCTTGCCGTCCTTGGTCTTCGTCGGACCGAAAACGCCCTTGACCTCGATGCCGTAGTCGTACAGCGCGGCCGCGACGCCCGTGAACGCCACGATGTTCTTCGGCGTCGAGTCCGCCTTGGCCGTCTTGCCGCGGTCGTCCTTGAAGGACCAGGCGCCGCCGCCGCCCGAGCTGTCGCCGTTCTTGCCGGCCTTCTCGTCCCCGCAGGCGGCGAGGGCGGCGGTGAGGCCGAGGGCGCCGCCCGCGGCGAGGATGCCGCGGCGGCTGGGCTGGGGGAGGCGGGGCATGAGGGTCTCTGCTTTCGTGCGTGCGGGGGCCGCTGGCCGGAAGTCGTGCTTAGGTTAACCTAACCTTGCTTCGCGGCCGACCGGGGCCCGCTCGCTTCGCGCCCCGCGCCCGCCGAGCGTGCGAGCGCGGGTCCGACGGCGCCCACAACGGCGAAGAACCCGCCGAGGAGCAGCCAGCCTGCCGTGCCCAGTCCGAGCACGGCGGTGGTGAGGATGGCGGGGGCGAGCGCCTGGCCCGCGCTGAAGCCGAGCCCGAGAAGCCCTTGGTACTGGCCCTGGGCGTGGTCGGGCGCCATGCCGAAGCCGAGGGCGAAGCCGGCCGAGGACTCCCATATCTCCCCGAGGCTGTGGACGAAGATCGCCGCGACCGCGAGGCCGGCGGCCGCCCACACGGGGGCGTGCGCGGTCAGGGCCATCATCGGGCAGCTGAGGAGGAAGAGCAGTCCTGCCGTGCGGAACGCCCGGCCGCCGTCGCGAAGGGTTTCGATGCGGGATCCGATTCTGGTCTGCAGCAGGACGCAGACTGCGGAATTGATCGCGGACACCGCGGCCACGGTCCAGCGCGGTGCGTCTGTGTGCTCTGAGATCCAGATCGGCAGGAGCAGGGACACCACCGGGTATTGCAGCCCCATCGCGCCATGGAGGGCTGTGAAGGCCACGAACGGGCGGTCGGTGAGCGCGATCCCGCGGCGCTGCCGCGGCGGTGGCGCCAGTGCCCGGTAGCGGGGCAGCAGGAAGAGGAGGAGGGCGCACAGTGCGAAGCTGGCCGCGTTGCCGAGAATCAGCACGAGGTAGGCAGCGCGAGTATCCGCTGCCACCGCGAATCCGGCGCCCACGGTTCCGAGGACGACGCCCAGATTGACGTACGTACGGAGCTTCGCCCTGAAATGCGCGGGGCGTTCGGTGCCGACCCGGACCACGAGGGCTCCCCAGGCCGCGCCGCCGACGGCTGCGGCAAGCTGATCGACGGTGGCGACGACCGCGAGGGCGGCCCAGCTCTCGACGAGCACCAGAGCGGACATCGCCACTGCCTGGACCGTCAGGGCGAGCATCATGATCGTGCGCGGCCCACGCCGATCGGCCAGGTGACCTCCCGGTATCCCCGCGAGGAGGCCGATCAGGCCGGCGACGGTGAGGGCGGCACCCACCTGCACCGCCGGTAGCCCCACGACCAGCGTGAAGTAGAGCGCCGCCGCCGTGTTGAAGAGCCCATTGCCGACTCGGTTCACGAAGCTGGCCAGGATCAGTACACGCTCTGACCTGCTGCCCCCCGCTATGACGGCTATTCGGCCGGATGATCTCCCCTTGATCATGGCCGCAGGCTAACAGCGGCCGCCGGACGGGCTGGGAACAGCCCGTCCGGCGTTCGAGGATGAGCACGGCAGCGCGAGGGAAGGGCGGGTGGGTGGGGGAAAGCGGCCACGGCCTCAGCTGGTGAGGCCCAGTTCCCTCGCGATCAGCATGCGCTGGACCTCGCTCGTGCCCTCGCCGATTTCGAGGATCTTGGAGTCGCGCCACATGCGGGCCACCGGGTACTCGTTCATGAAGCCGTAGCCGCCGTGGATCTGCGTGGCCTCGCGGGCGTTGTCGACGGCGACCGTCGAGGAGTGCAGCTTCGCGAGGGCCGCCTGCTTCTTGAAGGGCTCCCCGGCGACGAGCCGGGACGCCGCGTCGCGCCAGGCGAGCCGCGCCGTGTACGCCTTCATGTCCATGTCGGCGATCTTGAACTGGATGGCCTGGTTCGCGCCGATCGGCCGCCCGAACGCGTGCCGCTCCTTGGCGTACTTCACCGACTCGTCGACGCAGCCCTGCGCGAGGCCGGTGGCGAGCGCCGCGATGGCGACGCGGCCCTCGTCCAGGATGCGGAGGAACTGGGCGTACCCGCGGCCCAGTTCGCCCAGCAGGTTCGCCCGCGGCACCCGCACGTCGGAGAACGACAGCTCCCGCGTGTCCGACGCGTTCCAGCCGACCTTCGAGTACGGCGCCGCGACCGTGAAGCCGGGCGTGCCCGACGGCACGATGATGGAGGAGATGAGGGGTTTGCCCTCGTCCGTGCGGCCCGTGACCGCCGTAACCGTCACCAAGCCCGTGATGTCCGTACCGGAGTTGGTGATGAAGCACTTCGTGCCGTTGATCACCCATTCGTCCGTGGCCTCGTCCAGGCGGGCCGTGGTCCGGGTGCCGCCCGCGTCCGAGCCGCCGTCCGGCTCGGTGAGACCGAACGCGCCGAGGAGCTCGCCGGAGCACATCCGCGGCAGCCACTCCCGCTTCTGCTCCTCGGTGCCGAAGAGGTGGAGGGGCATCGCGCCCAGGGAGACTCCCGCCTCCAGGGTGATGGCGACGGACGAGTCGACGCGCGCCAGCTCCTCCAGGGCGACGCCCAGCGCGAGGTAGTCGCCGCCCATGCCGCCGTACTCCTCCGGGAAGGGCAGGCCGAACAGGCCCATGCGGCCCATCTCGCGCACGATCTCGTACGGGAACTCGTGCCGCTCGTAGAAGTCGCCGATCTTCGGGGCGACCACGTCGTGCGCGAACTCCTCGACGGTGCGCCGGAGTTCCTCGTGTTCGGGGGAGAGGTGGTGGTCCATCGTTCTCACTGCTCCTTGTGGGAGAGGGCACGCACGGTGCGGGACGGGCTCGGTCGGCCCAGCTGGTCGGCCATCCACGCGCTGGTGGCGGTGAGGCGGCCGAGGTCGACCCCGGTCTCGATGCCGAGGCCGTGAAGCATCCACACGAGGTCTTCGGTGGCGAGGTTTCCGGTGGCGCTCTTGGCGAACGGGCAGCCGCCGAGGCCGCCCGCGGAGGCGTCCAGGGTGGTCACTCCGTGCTGCAGGGCGGCCAGGGTGTTGGCGAGCGCCTGGCCGTACGTGTCGTGGAAGTGCACACCGACGCGGTCCGTCGGCACGCCCCGCTCGTTGAGGGCGGCGAGCAGTTCGAGTACGTGGCCGGGGGTCGCGACGCCGATCGTGTCACCCAGGCTCAGCTCGTCGCAGCCCATGTCAAGGAGCGCCTTGCAGACCCGGACGACCTGGGCGATCGGCACGGCGCCCTCCCAGGGATCGCCGAAGCACATGGAGAGATAGCCGCGCACGTGCACCTGGTCGTGCGCGCTCTCCGCCTCCTTCGCCCGCGCCACCACCGGCTCGAACATCGCGAGCGCCTCGTCCACCGTGCGGTTCAGGTTGGCCTTGGCGAAGGACTCCGTGGCGCTGGCGAACACCGCCACGCGGCGGGCGCCGAGTGCGAGGGCGCGGTCGAGGCCGCGGGCGTTCGGGACGAGGACGGGGAGGTGTACGCCCCGCGACTTCGTGAGGTCGTCGAGGCGCGGGAACAGGGCCTCCGCGTCCGCCAGTTGGGGCACCCACTTGGGGTGCACGAAGCTCGTCGCCTCGATCGTGGTCAGGCCCGCGTCGGCCAGGCGGTGGATGAACTCCGCCTTGACCTCCGTGGGGACCGTGGCCTTCTCGTTCTGGAGGCCGTCGCGTGCGCCCACCTCGTGGATGCGGACCTGGGGCGGGAGGCCCTGGGCCGGTACGACCATGGGGAGGGCGGCGGGCGGTTCGGTCGTCATGACGCTTCCTCCTCCGCGGGGGTCACCACGGCCAGGATCTGGTCCATGGCGACCGTGGTGCCCGGGGTGACGTCCAGTTCGGTGACGGTGCCGGCGTGCGGGGCGGAGATGACGTGCTCCATCTTCATCGCCTCGACGACGAGGAGGCTCTGGCCCGCGGTCACCTCGTCGCCGGGGGACACCTTGACGACCGTGACGGTGCCGGGCATCGGGGCCGTCAGGGCGTCCACGCCCGCGTGCGCGGCGCCGGTGAGGGCCGCTTCCACGGGGTCGTGGTCCTGGACGTGCCAGGCATGACCGTCCTGGCCGAGCCAGTCCGCGGCGCGGTGGAAGGTGTGGGTCTGGCCCTGGTGGTGGAGGGTGACGGTGGCTGGCCCTGCCGGGGGCTCCCCGATCCCGCCCCTTCCCGAAACCAGGGGGCTCCGCCCCCTGGCACCCCCGAGGTCGACTTCGACGTCCCCGTCGGGGGTGAGACGTGTCCGTACGGACACGGGGTCGTGACCCGGTACGCGCAGGTGGTGCACCGTCCACGCGGCTTCGCCGCCGAGCCGCCACCCGTTGGGTACCGAGAAGGGGTCGACCCATCCGGCTGCGGAGGCTGTTCCTGCCCGAGCCAGCGCAGCGGCCCCATACACCTCAGCCGGAACGTCCGCGTCCACCAAGGACTCGGCCTCCCGCTCCACCAGCCCCGTGTCCAACTCCCCGGCCACCACCGCCGGGTGGGCAAGGAGCCGCCGCAGGAACCCCGCGTTCGTCGGCACCCCCAGAGTGACCGTTTCCGCAAGCGCGGCCCGCAGCTTGCGCAGCGCGGTCGCGCGGTCCGGCCCGTACGCGATGACCTTCGACAGCATCGGGTCGTACAGACTTCCGACCTCCGTGCCCTCGCTGAGCCCGGAGTCCGTGCGCACCCCGTCGCCGGAGGGCTCGTGCAGGGAGAGGACGGTCCCGCCCGAGGGAAGGAACCCGCGCGCCGGGTCCTCGGCGCAGACGCGGGCCTCGACGGCGTGCCCGGTGAGGCGGACATCCTCCTGCGCGAAAGCCAGCGGCTCGCCCGCGGCCACCCGGAGCTGCCACTCCACCAGGTCCAGGCCGGTGATCAGCTCCGTCACCGGGTGCTCGACCTGGAGGCGGGTGTTCATCTCCATGAAGTAGTACGAGGACGGGTCGTCGCCCGGGACGATGAACTCGACCGTTCCCGCGCCGACGTACCCGCAGGAGCGCGCGGCCTCCACGGCGGCGGACCCCATCGCGGCCCGCGTCGCCTCGTCGAGCAGGACCGAAGGCGCCTCCTCGATGATCTTCTGGTGGCGCCGCTGGAGGGAGCACTCGCGCTCGCCGAGGTGCACCACGTTGCCGTGGGAGTCGGCGAGGACCTGGATCTCGATGTGCCGGGGGCGGTCGACCCAGCGCTCCACGAGCAGGGTGTCGTCGCCGAAGGAGGCCCGCGCCTCGCGCCGGGCGGCGGCGATCTCCTCGCCGAGGAGCGCGGCGTCCCGGACCAGGCGCATGCCCTTGCCGCCGCCGCCCGCGGACGGCTTGAGCAGCACGGGGGTGCCGATCTCCCGGGCCGCGTCGATGAGTTGGCCGTCGGTGAGGCCGCTGCCCGAGGAGCCGGGCACCACGGGCACGCCCGCCGCCCGGACCGTCTCCTTGGCGCGGATCTTGTCGCCCATCAGGTCGATCGCGGCGGCGGGCGGGCCGATGAAGGCGAGCCCGGCGTCCGCGCAGGACTGCGCGAAGGCGGCGTTCTCGGCGAGGAAGCCGTACCCGGGGTGGACGGCCTGCGCGCCGGACGCGGCGGCAGCGGCCAGGAGGCGCTCGGCCGAGAGGTAGCTCTCGGCGGCCGGGGGCGGGCCGAGCCGCACCGCCGTGTCGGCCTCGCGCACGTGCCGGGCGTCGGCGTCGGCGTCGGAGAAGACGGCCACCGAGCGGACGCCGAGCGCCCGCAGCGTACGGATGACGCGGACGGCGATCTCGCCCCGGTTGGCCACAAGGACTGTCTCGAACATGCTCATGGGGTCTGGTCCCTCACATCCGGAAGACGCCGAAGCCGCGTTCGCCCAAGGGCGCACCGGCACACGCGGTCAGGGCCAGGCCGAGCACCTGGCGGGTCTCCAACGGGTCGATGACGCCGTCGTCCCACAGCCGTGCCGTGGCGTAATAGGCGTTGCCCTGCTGTTCGTACTGCGCGCGGACCGGGGCCTTGAACGCCTCCTCGTCCTCCTGCGACCACGCCTCGCCGCGGCCTTCGAGCTGGTCGCGCTTGACGGTCGCGAGGACGGACGCGGCCTGCTCGCCGCCCATCACGGAGATCTTGGCGTTGGGCCACATCCACAGGAAGCGGGGGGAGTAGGCCCGGCCGCACATGGAGTAGTTGCCCGCTCCGTAGGAACCGCCAACCACGACGGTCAGTTTCGGTACGCGCGTGCAGGCGACGGCGGTGACCATCTTGGCGCCGTGCTTGGCGATGCCGCCCGCCTCGTAGTCCCGGCCGACCATGAAGCCGGAGATGTTCTGCAGGAACACCAGCGGGATGCCGCGCTGGTCGCACAGCTCGATGAAGTGGGCGCCCTTCTGGGCGGATTCGGAGAACAGGATGCCGTTGTTCGCGACGATGCCCACCGGGTGGCCGTGGATGTGCGCGAAGCCCGTGACGAGCGTCTGCCCGAACTCGGACTTGAACTCCGCGAAGCGCGAGCCGTCGACGACGCGGGCGATGACCTCGCGTACGTCGTAGGGGGTGCGGGAGTCCGTCGGCACGGCGCCGTACAGACCGAGGGGGTCGACCTTCGGCTCCTCGACGGCACGGACCTCCCAGGGCAGGGCGCCGCGCGCGGGCAGCGTCGAGACGATGGTCCGCACGATCCGCAGGGCGTGCGGGTCGTCCTCCGCGAGGTGGTCGGTGACGCCGGAGACACGGGAGTGGACCTCGCCGCCGCCCAGCTCCTCGGCGGTCACGACCTCGCCCGTGGCCGCCTTCACCAGGGGCGGGCCGCCCAGGAAGATCGTGCCCTGGTTGCGGACGATCACGGCCTCGTCGCTCATCGCGGGGACGTACGCACCGCCCGCCGTGCAGGAGCCGAGCACGGCCGCGATCTGCGGGATGCCCGCGCCGGACATCCGCGCCTGGTTGTAGAAGATCCGCCCGAAGTGCTCGCGATCGGGGAAGACCTCGTCCTGCATGGGCAGGAAGGCGCCGCCGGAGTCCACCAGGTAGAGACAGGGGAGACGGTTCTCCAGGGCGACCTCCTGCGCGCGCAGGTGCTTCTTGACCGTCATCGGGTAGTACGTCCCGCCCTTGACGGTGGCGTCGTTCGCGACGATCACGCAGTCGCGGCCGCTGACCCGGCCGATGCCCGCGATGACGCCTGCGGCCGGGGCGTCGCCGCCGTACATGCCGTCGGCCGCGAGCGGTGCCAGTTCGAGGAACGGCGAGCCGGGGTCGAGGAGGGCGTCCACGCGCTCGCGCGGCAGCAGCTTGCCGCGGGCCACGTGCCGCTGCCGGGCGCGCTCGCCGCCGCCGAGGCGGGCCGCGGCGAGTTTTCCGCGCAGCTCTTCGGCGAGGGCGCGGTGCGCCGCCTCGTTCGACCGCCAGGCGTCCGAGGCGGGGTCGGCCGCGCTCGCGAGGACTGGTGCCTGTTGCATCCGCTGTGCTCCCACTGTTAGTGAGCGTTAACGTATGTCGTTCAGGTTAACGAGCGCTAACCGCCCTGTCTAGAATTGCTTCCATGGCCACCAGGACCGACGCCCCCACCCGCCGCGAGCAGATCCTCAAGGAAGCCGCCCGGCTCTTCGCCGAGCGCGGCTTCCACGGAGTCGGCGTGGACGAGATAGGGGCGGCCGTCGGGATCAGCGGGCCCGGCCTGTACCGGCACTTCGCGGGCAAGGACGCGATGCTCGCCGAACTCCTCGTCGGGATCAGCGAGCAGCTGCTGCGGGGCGGCGAGCGGCGGACCGCGGAGGCCGCGGGGTCGCCCGGCGCCGCGCTCGACTCGCTCATCGAGGGCCACATCGACTTCGCCCTCGACGACCGGCCCCTCATCACTCTCCACGACCGTGAGCTGGACCGCCTGCGGGACAGCGACCGCAAGCTGGTGCGGTCGCTGCAGCGGCGGTACGTGGAACTGTGGGTGTCCGCGGTGCGGGGCGTGTACCCGGGCCTCACCGAGGTGGAGGCCCGTGCGTCCGTGCACGCGGTCTTCGGCCTGCTCAACTCGACCCCACACCTGGGCCGCCCCGGCGCCCTGCCGGGCAGGGAGGGGATGGCGGCCCTGCTGAGCCGCTTGGCCCACGGCGCCTTGGCGGCGGCGGGGGGAAACTGAGCCCCGGCCGGAGGAGTATCAGCCCGTCCGGCGTTTGAGGACGAGTAGGCCGAAGGCCACGATCAACGGCGCCCC
Organism: Streptomyces aurantiacus JA 4570; assembly: GCF_000414115.1. Lineage (GTDB taxonomy): Bacteria > Actinomycetota > Actinomycetes > Streptomycetales > Streptomycetaceae > Streptomyces > Streptomyces aurantiacus_A. The sequence continues at coordinate 3,362 of NZ_AOPZ01000052.1, read as the reverse complement.
GGACCGGCGGTCACAGATTGTGCCCTGGACGGTCACGGGAACCCGCGGGTAACCTCCCCCTGAGCAAGCGCTTAGTAAAGGCGCTCCGTCGGAGAGGAAGAAACTCGTGCGGCGTACCGTCTTCAACGAGGATCACGAGGCATTCCGGGAGACGATCCGGGCCTTCATCGAGGCCGAGGTCGTCCCCGTGTACGACGAGTGGTTCACGGCGGGCCAGGCGCCCCGGGACTTCTACTACAAGCTCGCCGACCTCGGCGTCTTCGGCATCCGCGTAGACGAGGAGTTCGGCGGCGCGGGCATCGACTCGCACAAGTTCGAGGCGATCATGTACGAGGAGACGGCCCGCGCGGGCGTCTCCTTCGGCGGCTCCGGCGTACACGTACTGCTCGGCCTGCCGTACATCGAGATGCTCGCCACCGACGAGCAGAAGAAGCGCTTCCTGCCGAAGTTCGTCTCCGGCGAGGAGATGTGGGCGCTCGCCATGACCGAGCCCGGCACCGGCTCCGACGTCGCGGGCATGAAGACCACCGCCAAGCTCTCCGAGGACGGCACGCACTACGTCCTCAACGGCGCCAAGACCTTCATCACCGGCGGCGTGCACGCCGACCGCGTGATCGTCTGCGCCCGCACCTCCGCCCCGCGCGAGGACGACCGCCGCTTCGGCATCTCGCTGTTCGCCGTCGACACCAAGTCCGCGGGCTACTCGGTGGGCCGCAAGCTCGACAAGCTCGGCCTGAAGGTCTCCGACACCGCCGAGCTGGCCTTCGTCGACGTCGAGGTCCCGGTCGAGGACCTGCTCGGCGAGGAGAACAAGGGCTTCGGGTACCTGGGCCACAACCTCGCCTCCGAGCGCTGGGGCATCGCCTTCGGGGCGTACGCGCAGGCCAAGGCCGCCGTCCGGTTCGCCAAGGAGTACGTCCAGGAGCGCGCCGTCTTCGGCAAGTCCGTCGCCTCCTTCCAGAACACCAAGTTCGAACTGGCCGCCTGTCAGGCCGAGGTGGACGCCGCGGAGGCCGTCGCCGACCGCGCACTTGAGGCCCTCGACGCGGGCGAGCTGACCCCGGCCGAGGCCGCGTCCGCGAAGCTCTTCTGCACCGAGGTCGCGCACCGCGTCATCGACCGCTGCCTCCAACTGCACGGCGGCTACGGCTTCATGAACGAATACCCCATCGCGCGCCTGTACGCCGACAACCGCGTCAACCGCATCTACGGCGGCACCAGCGAGGTCATGAAGATGATCATCGCCAAGTCGATGGGGCTGTAACGGCGGGCATGAGCAAGGAACTTCAGGACCTCCTCGACCTGCTCGACCTGGAGCGGGTCGAGGAGGACATCTTCCGGGGGGTGAGCCGCCCGTCCCTGGTGCCGCGCGTCTTCGGTGGGCAGGTCGCGGCGCAGGCCCTGGTCGCGGCGGGGCGCACGGTGCCCGCGAACCGTCCCGCGCACTCCCTGCACGCCTACTTCCTGCGGCCCGGCGACCCCGGCGTGCCCATCGTCTACACCGTCGACCGCATCCGCGACGGCCGCTCGTTCACCACGCGCCGTGTCGTCGCCGTCCAGCACGGGCAGCCGATCTTCCATCTCTCGGCGTCCTTCCAGACGTACGAGGAGGGGCTCGACCACCAGTTCCCGATGCCGGCCGCGCCCGACCCGGAGACGCTGCCCACCGCCGCGGAGGCGCTGCCGCGCGATCTGCCGCCGGACGTCGCGAAGCGGCTGATCGAGGCGCGCGCCGCCGTCGATCTGCGGTACGTCGACGCGCCGCCCTGGGGCACCGTCGGCGTCCCCCGCGAGCCGCACTCCCAGGTGTGGTTCCGCACCAACGGCAAGCTCGGCGGGGCGGACGCGGGGTCGTTGCTGCACGTCTGTCTGGCCACGTACGTCTCCGACATGACGCTGCTCGACTCCGTGCTGCTCGCCCACGGGCGCGGGGGGTGGGCCGTCGGGGACGTGGTCGGGGCCTCGCTGGACCACGCGATGTGGTTCCACCGGCCGTTCCGGGCCGACGAGTGGCTCCTGTACGACCAGGAGTCGCCCTCGTCCGGGGGCGGGCGTGGCCTGGGGCAGGGGCGGATCTGGACGGCGGACGGACGGCTTGCCGTCACCGTCATCCAGGAAGGTGTTGTCCGGGTCCCCCGGGGTTGACGTTCCGGCCCGCTGCCGTCGGCTCAGCCCTGCGCAAGCCCCGCCGCGTCCAGCAGGTACATGGTCAGCGGGTCGTAGAACCGCGGACTGGTCACGTGGTCGTCGAGGGGCACCGTGACCTGCACGGTGCCCTCCGCCTCGCCGATGAACAGGGCGGGGTCGTTGCAGTCCGCGTACCCGACGGAGTCGATGCCGCGCTGCCCCGCGCGTCCGGCCCAGCCGTGGTCGGCGACGACGAGGTCGGGCAGCGGGCGCTCCTCACGGAGGAGACCGTCGAGGATCGCGTTCATCGGCTCCGGCGAGTGCGTGTGCCACAGCGTCGCGCCGCGCTCCAGTACGGCCACGTCCGCGAACTGGAACACGAAGCCCTCGTCGGCCGTGAGTCCCTCCGGGATGACGACGATCTCGCAGCCCTCGGCGCGCAGCGCGGCGGCCGTCGCGCGGTGCACGTCGAGCAGCCCGCCGGGGTGGCCGGTGGCGAAGAGGACCCGCTCCTTGGCGGCGGCGGCCTTGCGCAGGCGGCCCGCCATCCGCTCCAGGGCGTCGACCGTCAGCTGGGGGTCGATGGTGTCCTGGCCGTGGCGGTGCTCGGGGTCGTCGATCACGCCGCAGCGCTCGGCCATCACCGCGAGCACGTCCTGCTCGTCGGTCCAGCGGTCGCCGAGCTCCAGGCCGAGCCAGTAGTGGCGGTCGCCGTTCGCGAGTTTGCGGTAGTGGGAGAGGTTGTTCTCGCGGGGCGTCGCGACGTCGCCGGCGATACGGGTACGGACGAGGTGCTCGACGAGCGCGGTACGACTGGGTATCGGCATGGGTCCCATTGTGCCGTCGGCGGCGGGCCCGGCGCGGGCCGTCCCACACGCCGGACCTGTGCGGCGACTCACGTTCCGGGTGCGGCGCTCACCCCGGGGGGTCCGTGCGGCCGAGGGCGAACCACAGCTCCATGCGGACGTCGGGGTCGTCGAGATCGGCGTCGAGCAGGGTCGCGCAGCGGGTGATGCGCTGGCGGACGGTGTTGCGGTGCACGGAGAGCGCGGCGGCGGTGCGGTCCCAACTCCCGTGCAGGGAAAGCCAGGTGCGCAGCGTCTCGGTGAGCGGGGCACTGCCGCCGAGCGGCCCGAGCAGCTCCCGCGCGTGCGCGTCGGCCTCGGCGGGCGCGACGAGCCCGGCGATCCCGCCCTCGCGGTGCCGCACCAGCGCCACCCGCGCCGCATCGGCCC
>NZ_AOPZ01000051.1 GCF_000414115.1 Streptomyces aurantiacus JA 4570 | reverse complement strand
CCGCCGGTGCTCTCGCCGAAGGAGCTGTCGCTGACGAACGGCGCGAACGGCGCCCCCCCCGCGGTGACCGCCGCCCGGCGGTGCGCCGAACTCGACCGGCTCTCCGCCCGCTCGGCCGCCGCCCGGCGGCTCGCCCCGCTGCGCGAGGCCCACGACCGCGTGGCGCGCCTCGCCACCCTGGCCGCCGGGACCTCCGCCGACAACGAACGCAGGATGCGCCTGGAGTCGTACGTCCTCGCGGCGCGCCTGGAACAGGTCGCCGCCGCGGCGACGGTTCGGCTGCGCCGCATGTCGTCGGGCCGCTACACCCTCGTCCACTCCGACGACCGCGCCGGCCGCGGCCGCTCGGGCCTCGGCCTGCACGTGGTCGACGCGTGGACGGGCCGCGAGCGCGACACGGCGACCCTCTCCGGCGGCGAGACGTTCTTCGCCTCGCTCGCCCTCGCCCTCGGCCTCGCGGACGTCGTCACGGACGAGGCGGGCGGCGTGCGCCTCGACACGCTCTTCATCGACGAGGGCTTCGGCTCCCTCGACGACCAGGCGCTCGACGAGGTCCTCGACGTCCTGGACTCCCTGCGCGAGCGGGACCGCAGCGTGGGCATCGTCAGCCACGTCGCGGACCTGCGGCGCCGGGTGCACGCGCAGCTGGAGGTCGTGAAGGGCAGGGCGGGGTCGGTGGTGCGGCAGCGGGGAGAGGGCTGAGCTCCGGGCTCACTGCCCCAGGGGGCGGCCGGTCAGCGGCGAGGAGTAGACGACGCTCGTGGTGACCGATCCGAGGGCGCCGATCTTGCCGGAGACCTCCTCCAGGTGCCGCATCGAGCGCGCGGCGACCTTGATGACGAAGCAGTCGTCACCGGTGACGTGGTGGGCCTCCAGGATCTCCGGGGTCGCGTCGACCAGGTCGTGGAACGGCTTGTAGTTGCCGTTCGGATACCGGAGCCGTACGAAGGCGAGCACAGGAAGCCCGAGCCGCTCGGGGTCCACCACGGCCGCGTACCCCTGGATCACGCCCGCTTCCTCCAGGCGCCGCACCCGCTCGGTGACGGCGCTCGCGGACATGGAGACGGCGCGGGCCAGCTCGGCGTAGCTGGCGCGGCCCTGCCGCTGGAGGACGTCGAGGATGCGCCAGTCGGTGGCGTCCGTGGAATAACCGGTCATGTCCGAGAGGTAACAGGGAAAACACCGGCCGATCAAGAGGTGGACCGGGAATCGCCCCTTCAGGATCGCGGCCCACGCCCATAGATTTTCAGCCATGAACACCATGACTGCGCAGACCGCCACGAACACCGTGAATGCCGCGAATCCCGTCCTCCGTGTCCCCCCGGCCGCCCCCGCCGCGGCCGCCGCCCACTTCGCCGCGAGCCTCGCCTTCCACGCGGACGTGTCCGACGTGGCCGCCGCGCTGGCCACCGACGGCGACCCCGGTTTCGTCGTCCTCGACTCCCGCTCCACCGAGTCCTGGGACCAGGGGCACATCCCGGGCGCCGTGCACCTGCCGACCGCGCTCGTCCCGCTCCAGGCCGAGCAGCTCCTCGACAAGGCGGTCCCGGTCGTCACCTACTGCTGGGGCCCCGGCTGCAACGGCGCGACCCGCGCGGCCCTCGCCCTGGCCCAACTGGGCTTCCAGGTCAAGGAGATGCTCGGCGGCTTCGAGTACTGGGCCCGGGAGGGCTTCGCGTACGAGACCTGGGAGGGCCCCGGCCGGCGTGCCGTCGACCCGCTGACGGCTCCCGAAGGGGCGGCGGACTGCGGTTGCTGAGGCGCGGGGGGCCCGGTCCGACAACGGCCTGTCACACCACGTCGGCCCGTCTCACGTCGACCTTTCCCACGTCGGCCCGTCTCACATCGGCCGGTCCCACAGCGCCCTGTCTCACATCGGCTGCACGAAGTCGGCCCGCCACTGGGGCGAGGGGGCGGATCCCACCTCGGTCCAGTACTCACGGCCCGCCACGATCCGCCCGTCCCACACCGTCCAGAACGAGACCGCGCGGTGCACCCCCATGGCCTCGTGCGGCACTTCCACCTCGGAGACCACGGTGTCGCCGTCCGCGACGATCCGCAGCACGCGGATCGACCAGCCCTCCGGATACTCCGCGTTCACCCGCAGGTAGTTGACCCTGCCCACGATGCGCTCCGCGCTGACCGGCCACTCGACGACGACGTCCTCGGCAAGGAGAGCGCCCACCCCCGCCCAGTCCCGTGCCTCCATGCGGTCCCACAGCGCTGTGACGATCTCAGTCGGCTCCATGGCGGCATCCTGGCAGCAGCCACTGACAACGGGCGCTCGCCCACTCCGGGTTAATCCCGTGCGTCGTGAGCCGCAGGCCCGCATCATGATCTGTCATGCCGAAACTCCCCCAGCCCACCGCCGCCGAACTCCGCCGCGATCCGCTGCCGTTGCGGGGGCGCACCGCCCTCGTCACCGGCGCGAGCCGTCGCGGGGGCATCGGCCACGCCGTCGCCCGCCGTCTCGCCGCGTACGGGGCGAGCGTCTATCTGCACCACCACGTGCCGCACGACGCCGAGTTGCCCTGGGGCGCCGACCGGCCCGAGGACGTCGTCGCCTCCGTCCGCGAGGCGCTGGCCGACCCGGACGCCCGCGTCGCGCACGGCCCCGCCGACCTCGCCGACGCCGCCGCGCCCGCCGAACTCGTCTCCGCCGCGGCCGAAGCGCTCGGCGGGCGCCTCGACATCCTCGTCGCCAACCACGCCCGCAGCGGCCGGGACGGCACCCTCGACGAGATCGACGCGGCCATGCTCGACGCCCACTGGGCCGTCGACACCCGCTCCGTGATCCTGCTCGTGCAGGCGTACGCCAGGCTGCGCGCCGGGCTCGCGCCGCGCACACCCGGCGGGCGCGTCACGATGATGACGTCCGGCCAGGACATCGCGGGCGGCATGCCGGGCGAGCTGGCATACGGCCTCCAGAAGGGCGCGCTCGCCTCGGTGACCCGATCGCTCGCGACGACGCTCGCCGACCTCGCCGTCACGGTGAACACGGTCAACCCCGGCCCGGTGGACACGGACTACATGACGGGAGAGGCGTACGAGGAGATCGCTGCCCTCTTCCCGGCGGGCCGTTGGGGCATGCCCGACGACCCGGCCCGCCTGATCGCGTGGCTCGCGACGGACGAAGCAATGGGGTCTCCCCTGCTCGAACGGAGTTGAGAGCTTGGGGAAGGATCACGGGGCAGGTCATTCACTCGGAGGGAGGGTGCCGGCGCTGAGGCCCTTCCCGGCAGGGGCGGTGCGGTGGCGGCCGTCCGTCGGCCGCCACCGCACCGTCGCACCTCAGAGCGCCGACAGCTCGTCCACCAAGTCGTCGAGCCCCAGCGACCCCTGCGACAGCGCCGCCATGTGCCACGCCTTCGCGTCGAACGCGTCCCCGTGCCGCCGCCGCGCGTTCTCGCGGCCGAGCAGCCAGGCGCGCTCGCCGAGCTTGTAGCCGATGGCCTGGCCGGGGATCGTGAGGTAGCGGGTCATCTCGCTCTCCACGAAGTCCGCGGGCCGGCTGCAGTGCGCGCCGTAGAACTCCTGGGCCAGGTCGGGAGTCCACCGCTCGCCGGGGTGGAACGGCGAGTCCGCCGGGATCTCCAGCTCCAGGTGCATGCCGATGTCGACGATGACCCGCAGCGCGCGCATCATCTGCGCGTCGAGGTAGCCGAGGCGCCGCTCCGGGTCGGTGAGGAAGCCCAGCTCGTCCATCAGCCGCTCCGCGTACAGCGCCCAGCCCTCCGCGTTGGCGCTGACGATGCCGACGGTCGCCTGGTAGCGGGACAGGTCCTCCGCGACGTGCGCCCACTGCGCGAGCTGCAGGTGGTGGCCGGGCACGCCCTCGTGGTACCAGGTGGACACCAGGTCGTACACGGGGAAACGGGTCTCGCCCATGGTGGGCAGCCAGGTCGTGCCGGGCCGCGAGAAGTCCTCGGAGGGCCCGGTGTAGTACGGGGCGGCCGCGCCGCCGGGCGGGGCGATCCGCGACTCCACCTTCCGCACCCGCTCGGCGAGTTCGAAGTGGGTGCCGTCCAGCGCCTCGATCGCCTCGTCCATGAGGTCCTGCAGCCACTGCCGGACCTCGTCGACGCCCTCGATGTGCGCGCCGTGCTCGTCGACGTGCGCGAGCGCCGCCCACGGCGTGGCCGCGCCCGGCAGGATCTTCTCCGCCTCGGCGCGCATCTCGCCGAACAGCCGGTGGTACTCGGCCCAGCCGTACGCGTACGCCTCGCCGAGGTCCAGGTCGGTGCCGTTGAAGTACCGCGAGAGACGGGCGTACCGCTCACGCCCGACCACGTCCGGCGCGCCCTCGATCGCGGGCGCGTACACGTCCCGCATCCAGTCGCGCAGCGCCACCACCGCGCCGGTCGCCGCCTTCGCCGCCGCGTCCAGCTCGGGCCGCAGCGCCTGCGGGCCGTCCGCCGCGAACTCCTCGAACCAGCCGGGGCCGCCCTCGGCCCCCGCCCACTGGGTGAGCTGCTCGACGAACGTGGCCGTCGGCCGGGGCGCCCCGAACAGCTTGCGCTCCAGACCGAGTTCGAGCGAGGCGCGGTAGCCCTCGTAGGCGGCGGGCACCGCGCGCAGCCGTTCGGCGATCACCGCCCAGTCCTCGTCGGTCTCTGCCGGCGTCACCGTCAAGATCTCGCGGATCGCGTGTGGGGCGGTGTGCAGATTGCCGACGGCGCGCAGGCCCTCGCCGGCGTCGTGCACGGCAAGCTCCGCCGTGAGCCGCTCGCGCAGCAGCCGCGCGCAGCGCCGCTCCACGTCGGTGTCGGCGCCCGGCCGTGCCTCCGCCTCGTCGAGCCGCGTCAGGGTCGTCCGCGCCAGTTCCGCGAGGGCGTCCAGGCCCGCGGGCGAGAGGTCGGGGAGCTTGCTGTGGCTCTCCTTGACGCCGAGGAAGGTGCCGGTGACGGGGTCCAGGGCGATGAGCTCGTCGACGTACGCGTCGGCGACCTGGCGGGGCAGCGGGCCCGAGGCCGCGTCCGTGGGGGTGATCTTCGTGTCTGACATGCCGACATCCTGATACGAGACAGGGGCGAACGTCACTGCCACCTGACCGCGACGGGGGGCCCGGAGGCCGCCATTCCCTCATTAATTGACTGATCATTCCAGATTGGGTTAGCGTCTGCGCCATGGCCAGGACCAAGGAATTCGACCCCGACGCCGCGCTCAAGGCCGCGCTCGAACTGTTCTGGAGCCGCGGGTACGAGGCGACGTCCATGGCCGACCTCGTCGAGCACCTGGGCATCGGCCGGGCCAGCATCTACGCGACCTTCGGCAACAAGCGCGAGCTGTACCTGAAGGCGGTGGACCGCTACACGGAACTGCGCGAGCCGCTGCTGGTCGACGAACTGTCCCGGCCCGGCCCGGCGTTGCCGGGCATCCGTGCCGTGCTGCGCCGGTTCGCCGCCGAGTCGGCGGCGCCCGACACCCGGCGCGCGGGCTGCCTCGTCACCAATACGGCGGCCGAGCTGGCCCCGCACGACCCCGCGGCCGACCGCAGGGTCGAGCGGAACTGGGAGCACATCGAGACCCTGCTCCACTCCGCGCTCTCCCGCGCCCGCGCCCAGGGGGAGATCCCCGAGGGCCGCGACCCGCGCGCCCTCGCCCGCATGCTGCTCGTGCTGCTGCAGGGGATGCGGGTGGTCGGGAAGGTCTCCGGCGGGGAGGCGCGCGTCCGCGACGCGGCGGACGAGGCGCTCGCGCTCCTGGGCTGAGGCCCGCCCGGGCCCGGCTGGATTTCTGTGCGCTCCTTTTCGCATGCCCGAATAACAGAATGCTCGGTCAAGAAAAATCGTCTCGTGGAGGAGATCAACATGACGGAGATCAACATGGCGGAGAAGAAGGTCGCCGTACTCGGTACCGGGATTATCGGCACACCTGTGGCGCGCCACCTGCGCGAGCACTTCGCCGTGCGCGTCTGGAACAGGACCCGCGCGAAGGCCGAGCCCCTCGCCGCGTTCGACGGCATCACACTGTGCGACACCGCGGCCGATGCCGTCGCGGGCGCCGATGTGATCGTGACCGTCCTCAAGGACGGGCCGGCCGTCCGCGAGGCGATGGAGGCGGCCGCGCCCGGGCTCGCCGAGGGCGTGGTGTGGGTGCAGTTGAGCACGGTCGGCGTGGACGCGATCGACGAGCTGGCGAAGTTCGCGGACGAGCGGGGGCTCGTGCTGTACGACGCTCCCGTGCTGGGCACCAAGCAGCCCGCGGAGAACGCCCAGTTGGTGGTCCTGGCATCGGGCCCGCGTGCGGCGGGGGAGCACGCGGAGGCGGCGCGGCTGGTGTTCGACGCGATCGGCGGCCGTACCCTCTGGGTCTCCGACGAGCCCGGCGCCGCGAGCCGTCTCAAACTCGCCCTGAACAGCTATGTGTTCACCCTCACTCATGGCGCCGCCGAGAGCCTCGCCCTGGCCAAGGGCTTCGGCCTGGACCCGGCGCTGGTCGTCGAGGCGATCGCGGGCGGCCCCTTGGACAGCGCGTACTTCCGGGCCAAGACCGCCGCCATGCTCGCGGACGACTACGCGACCAGCTTCTCCGTGAGCAACTCGGTCAAGGACGCCGAACTCGTCGTGGCCGCCGCGGAGTCGGTGGGCGTGGCGGCCGACGTCGGCGCCGCCGGGCTGCGCCGGTTCCGGCGCGCAGCCGAGGCCGGCCACGGCGACAAGGACATGGCGGCGTCGTACCTCGCCGGACCGGGCGGCGGCGGGGCCTGAGCGCCGGGGTCCGAGCGCGGCCGCTCTCCGGGACGGCGGACGCCCGCACTCCCCGCGCACAAGGCGTCGGGGAGTGCGGGCGTCGGTGCGTCCGTTCTTCCGACTTCCGGTGTCCCGCGTCTTCCGATGTTCCTCGGACCGCGTCGCCGCTACTGGCGGCTGTCGTACGGAAGGTGGGAACTCACCGGTGTGGCGTCGAGGCGGGCGGTGATGACCAGCGTGCCCTCCTCGATCTGGAAGTCGAGGGGCAGATTCAGTCCGCGCATCGCGGCGACCATGCCGGTGTTGGACGACTGGGTGACCGCGTACACGCTCTCGCAGCCCGCCTCGATCGCCATGGTGACCAGGCGGCCGAGCAGTTCACCGCCGATGCCGCGACGCTGCCACTCGTCCTCGACGAGCAGGGCGATCTCCGTCTCGTCGCCGTCCCACAGCAGATGGCCGAGGCCGACGACGCGGCCGGAGGCCGTGCGGGCGGCGAGGGTGCGGCCGAAGCGCGGGCTCAGGAGGTGATTGAGATAGCGGTCGGCGTCGTTCACGGGGCCGTGGTACCGCATGCCCAGGGTGCGCTGCGAGCAGCGGTCGTGCATGGCCCTGGCGGCCCGGAGGTCGCCCGTGTCGGCGCGGCTCACCGTGATGTCGCTGCCCTCGGGGAGCGTCAGCACGTCCTGACCGCGCGGGATGCGCGGGCCGAGCCGGGTGTCGAGCTCCACGAGCGCCCGCGCGCGGGCGAACTCCGTGGGGGTGAACGGAAGATAGGGCCGCTCGACCGTGATCACTCCGCCTTCTGGAGCCCGCAGCCGCAGCACGGTCCCCTCCAGGGCACCCTCGACGGGCGCCGACTCCTCGCTCGCGGGCCCCGCGCCCGCGCCCTCCGCGCGCCCCGGCGTGGCGGGCAGCGAGCGGATGGTGCAGCGGCCCAGCAACTGGCGCAGCGCGAGCGGCAGTTCCGCCGCGTCCAGGGCCGTGCGGGTGGCCAGGCCCAGGATGCGCGTGGGCGCGTCCACCAGGTCGTGCGCGTCGGCGCGCTCGATCCAGGTGCCGGAGCCGCCCGCCCGGGAGACCGTGCGCGTGAGGTCGGACGCGGGCAGCGCCGCCGGGGCCCGCAGCAGGAACTCGTCGACCGTGCCTTCGGCCAGCGGATGGGTCTGCAGGCTCAGGATGTCGACACGATCGTGCGCCAGCGCCGTGCACAGCGCGGCGAGCGAGCCCGGCTGGTCGCGCACGGTGGTGCGCATGCGCCACAGCGCGGTCGGCGCGCCGTGCGGGTCGGCCGTCGCTCCGGACGATTCCGGAGTGGTCGCACCGGGCGCCTCCGGCGTGGCTTCGGCGGTCGCTTCGGCGGTGGTTCCGGCTCGGCGTGCCGCCCTGTGCCCGGCCTCGTCCTTGGTCGGGGACGGCCGGGTGCCGGTATCGGACCCCTCGCCGCCCGGCGGCGCGTGCGTGTGGCGCCGGGCCCACCATGTGTGGAACCCGGCCGTGGCCGCCAGGATCACGGCCGAGACGAGGAGGAGTTCGGGCCCGTCCGGGCCGTGCCCCACGAAGTTCGCCACGGCGTCGGCCACGGCAACGGCCGTGAACAGCGCGGCGAGTTCGACGACGTCCCGGCGCCAGTGATGGGCCGGCCTGCCGTGCCTCTTACGCGTCACATCAGACATGTCAGCACTCATGCAGCCACTGTGACCGAAGGGTGTTGCGTGATCACGAACGATTTGTGACTGATGGGTTAAGAGCGGATCTGTCCGTTTCATTCTCTTTGCTCACCCCGGTTGTCCGTCGCTGTCCCCCGTACGCCCGCAACGGTTCGCGCGGGTGCCGCGGGCCCGACGGCCTGCCCGCACCCGCGCAGGCCGTCACTGGCCCACGCGTCCCGGCTGCAGCACCTTGGTGAAGAGCACGCCTCCGCCCTGCTGCCGCAGTCGCACCGTCAACTCGCCGCTGTCGCCGTCGATGTCCACCTCTCCGTAGTAAGGCGGTGTCTCCGCCGGCGACGTGTTGGGACGGTCCGGCGCCTTGACGAACGTCTGGTCCGGACCGAAGGTTCCATCCAGTTTCACGGCCGGGAAGCCGCCCGCGGCGAGTGGCCCGGACACGAATTCCCAGAATGGCGCGAAGTCCTTGAAGGCGGCTCGCGCCGGGTCGTAGTGCTGCGCCGAGGTGTAGTGCACGTCGGCGGTCAGCCACACCGTGCCGGTGATCTTGTGGTGCTTGATGTGCCGAAGGAGGTCGGCGATCTGCAGCTCACGGCCGAGCGGGGCGCCGGGGTCGCCCTGCGCGACGGCCTCGAAGTTCGTCTTGCCGTCGGCCACCACCAGACCCAGCGGCATGTCGGAGGCGATCACCTTCCACACCGCGCGGGACCGCGACAACTCCCGCTTCAGCCAGGCCAGCTGCTCGGCGCCCAGGATGCCGGTGGCGTCCTCGGGCTGCCGGTTGGGGGAGTTGGCGTTGCGGTACGTCCGCATGTCGAGCACGAAGACGTCCAGGAGCGGGCCCTGCCGCAGCACCCGGTACACCCGCCCCTCGCGCTCGCCGGGCCGCTGCGTGGAGATCGGGTAGTACTCGCTGAACGCCCGCATTGAGCGCCCCGCGAGGACGTCGACGTCCTTCTCTGTGTACCGGGCGTCGTCCAGTATCTGCCCCGGGTACCAGTTGTTGCGCACCTCGTGGTCGTCCCACTGCACGATGGACGGCACCTGCGCGTTGAAGCGGCGTACGTTCTCGTCGAGCAGGTTGTAGCGGAAGTTGCCGCGGAACTCCGCGAGGGTCTCGGCGACCTTCGACTTCTCCGGCGTGGTGATGTTCTTCCACACCCGGCCGTCGGGCAGCGTCACGCTCGGCTGGATGGGCCCGTCGGCGTAGACGTTGTCGCCGCTGCACAGGAAGAAGTCGGGGTTGCGGCCCCGCATCTCCTCGTACACCCGCCAGCCGCCGAGCTCCGGGTTGATGCCCCAGCCCTGGCCCGCGATGTCCCCCGACCACAGGAAGCGCACGCCGTCGCGGCGTCTGCGGGACGTCGTGCGGAACGTACCGGTGACGGGTCGTCCCGTGCGGCGCGGGTCGTCCGGGTCGGCGAGCAGCACGCGGTAGTGGATCTGCTCGCCGGAGGGCAGCCCGCGCAGCCGCGTCGTCCCCGTGAAGTCGGTGCCCGGGCCGAGCAGCGGGCCGTGCCAGCGGGTCGGCCGGCGGAACGACTCCGTGGCGGACGTCTCCACGATCATGCGGGCGGGCCGGTCGGAGCGGACCCACACCAGGCCCGAGTGGGCGCCCACGTCACCGGCCTGCACACCCCAGTCGGCGCTCGGGCGACCGCCCAGGGCGAGTGCCGGGGCCGCGCCGGACAGCGCGGGCACGGCGAGCGCCGCGGGCACGGCGAGCGAACCGCGCAGCAGGCTCCGGCGGCGCGGGGAGTGGCTCGACGGACGGTGTGACATGAAGACGCCTCCAGGGACGGCCGATCGGTGGTGTGTGCGGTGCCAGGTGTACCGCGCTGTGCGTGCCACGTGTACCGCGATGTGCAGTGCCACGTGTACTGCCGCGTCACGGCGCGCACGCGAACCACAAGTGAACAACTGCCCAGGGCCGCGGGGGAACTGCCGCGCGGCCGCGGCTGCCTAGGGCCGAGGTCCTACGTCCCGGGCCGAGCGCCGGAGGACCGATGGCTGATGATTTCAAGATCGTGCGATGCCTAGAGTGGCAGCCCGGCGCGCGACAGGGCGTGCCGCAGTCGAGGAGGATCCCGTGCCCGTGAACGGTCAGAGCCACATCCGCATCGCCCGCCCCTCCCGTGACCTGGCCGCCGCCGAGCGGTTCTGGGTCGGCGGACTGGGGCTCGACGTCGTCTACCGCCACGACGAGGGCGGCGGCCCCGGTGAGCACGCGCTCCTCATGGTCGGCTGGCCGGACGCCTCCTGGCACCTCGAACTCGTCCACGAGGCGGCCGCCCCCGTGGAGCCCCGGCCCACCGAGGAGGACCTGCTCGTCATCTACGTGGACGGCGAAGTTCCGCAGGACCTGGTCGCCCGCCTGGAAGGCCACGGGGGCAAGCGGGTGCAGTCGCCGAACCCGTACTGGAACGAGTGGGGCGTCACCGTGGAGGACCCCGACGGCTACCGCCTGGTGCTCTGCACGCGCGCGTGGTCCAACTCCTGAACCGGTGTGTGGCGCCGGGCTCCTGAAGTCAGCGGCTCGTGTCCAGGATGACGCGCGCGACGAGCGCGGGGTCGTCGTGCATCGGCACGTGCCCGCAGCCGGGCAGCCGCACGAGCCGCGCCCCGGGGATCGCCTGCTTCGCGCGGACGCCCTGGCGGCGCAGCAGCAGCCGGTCACGGGTGCCCCAGGCGACGGTGACCGGCAGGTCCGGCACGTCGTCACGGAAGAGCACCGACTGCCCCGCGACCAGCGTCTCGTGGAAGCCGGTGGCGTTCCGCAGCGCGAGCGTCTCCGCGACGACCGCCTCCGGCGAACGGTGGCCGGGGCGGGCGTAGATGGTGCTGGTGAGCGCGGTCCGGCCGACGGCGCTCCGGGAGAGCCGTTCGATCATCGGCAGCGGCATCAGCCGTGCCATCCTGCGCATCGTCAGCAGCGTCGTGAACGCGTACCGTCGCTCCGCCTCGTTCCAGAACCCGGCCGGGGACAGCGCGGTGACGGACCGTACGAGCTTCTCCCGGCCGAGTTCGAGGGCCAGCAGGCCGCCCAGCGAATTGCCCGCCACGTGCGGCCTGTCGACGCCCAGGGCCTCGCACAGGGCGTGCAGCGCGGGCACCACCGTCGACAGGTCGTACGCCAGGCCGTCCGGCAGTGCCGGGGAGGCGCCGAAGCCGGGCAGGTCCACGGAGATCACGTCGCGCTCGGCGGCGAGGATGCCGACGACGGGGTCCCACGCCTGCCGGTGGTGGCCGATGCCGTGCAGGAGGAGCAGCGGGTCCCCGGTGCCCGTGCGCTTGTAGGAGACGGTCACCGCGTGCGGGCCGCGTGGCGACTCGACGCTGAACGACACCTCTGCGACCTCTGCCACCTGTGCGGACATGACTGCTCCTGACTTAGACACCCTGTCAGCAACAATTACCGCCCAGTAGCGCCGAGTTCAAGGGGGTGGCGGCACGGACTTGCGCCGGGGCCCCGGCCCGCGCTCACGACGGGCCCGGTGTGATCCTCGTCCGGTCGCCCGGCGCGGGTGGACACGGACAGATCCGTCGGCTGGGATGGTGACGTGGCTACCGACACCGCGACCGACGTCTTCGAAGAGCACCGGCCCGTCCTGATGGGCGTCGCCTATCGCATGCTCGGGCGTGTGGCCGACGCGGAGGACGTCGTCCAGGACGCCTGGCTGCGCTGGTCCGCGGACGAGCGCGCGGAAGTGCGCGAACCGCGCGCCTACTTGGTGCGGATCACCACCCGGCTCGCCATCGACCGGCTGCGCGCGGCCCAGTCCCGCCGCGAGTCGTACGTGGGCCCCTGGCTGCCCGAGCCGCTGGTCACCGACTTCGGGCCGACCGTGCCCGACACCGCCGAGCAGGCCGTGCTCGCCGACTCTGTGTCGCTCGCCGTGCTCGTGGTCCTGGAGTCCCTGTCACCCCTGGAACGCGCGGTGTTCGTGCTGCGCGAGGCGTTCGGGTTCCCGTTCGCGGAGATCGCCAACACGCTCGACCGCAGCGAGGCCGCGGTGCGCCAGCTCGCCGGGCGGGCCCGCAAGCACGTGGAGGAGGGCAGGCCCCGTTACGAGGTCGACCCCGCCCAGCGCCGCGACCTCACCGAGCGCTTCCTCGCCGCCGCATCGGACGGCGACCTCGACGGGCTGATGTCCCTGCTTGCGCCGGACGTCCACCTCGTCGGCGACAGCGGGGGCAAGGCCAGGGCGCCGCTGCGGGTCGTGGAGTCCGCCGACAAGGTGGGCCGCTTCTTCATCGGGGTGGCGGCCAAGGGCGTGGCGGACGCCGCCGCCACGCTCGACTACCGCTTCCTGGAGCTGAACGGCGCCGAGTCCGTCCTCCTGCTCGTCGACGGCAAGCCCGACAGTGTCCTCCAGCTCGAGGTCGCCGACGGCCGCGTCCAGCGCGTGTTCATCGTGCGGAATCCGGACAAGCTCGTGGGGCTCGCCGGCTAGGGCACCCGAACCGAGCCACCAGGCCCCCGCCCGTGCAAGGGACGGGGGCCTCGTGGTGCCCGCGCGCCCCCGGGACGTATCGGATTGCGTCACGCCGGAGCGCCCGGTGTCGACCGCGCGCGAACAGCGCGTGAATGCTCTGTGGCATCACTTCACTGCGGGCTGTAACGGACTCAGGATTGGTCTTGACCAAGGGTGGGCGCGGCTCTATCGTCGCTGAGATAGTGCAGGAACCTTTAATAAACAAGGCGCGAAAAAGCCGCCTGCGCACGGCGATTGCGGAGGACAGGGTGGGGACCACGCAGCTTGAATCGGTGCCGGAGCCGAAGTACTGGCACCTCAAGACCGTGCTCAGCGAAGCACTGGACTCCGAGTTCGCCGTGGGCGAGATCCTGCCCAACGAACGCGACCTCGCCGCCCGGTTCGGCGTCGCCCGCGCGACGCTCCGCCAGGCACTGGAACAGCTCGAACTGGAGGGACGGCTGCAGCGCCGCCGCGGCGTCGGTACGACCGTCGCCCCGCCGCGCATGGGCGTGGCCGTCGGCTCCGCCCAGGGAACCTGGCCCGGCGCGGCCGGCGACGCCTGGCAGCCCGCGGACAGCGAGCTCGCGCCGGCGCCCGCCGACGTGGCCCGCGCCCTCGGCGTCGACCCGGACGAGCCGGTGCACACGGTGCGCCGCACGCGCGTCTCGCACGGCCAGCCCGTCGCCGCGGAGCTGCTGTACGTCCCGGCGGCCTCGGTCCCCGACCTCTCCGCGATCGACGCCCCCATCGGCCCGGCACGCGCGCGTGCGGTGCTGCGTGAGCTGGGCCGCCTGGATCTCGAAGGCCAGGACCGCGCCGTCGAGCTCGGCTCCGCCCGCGCGGACGACGCCAAGGCCCTCGACCGCCTGCCCGGCGCGCCGGTCCTGGTCGTCACCACCCGCTTCCTCGCGGACGGCGGCACGGCGGCGCTCTCCATGGCGACGTACCGCGCGGACACCTGCCGCCTCACCTTCGGCGACCAGGGTGCCGTCGAGATCCACCACGGCCCGGAGCAGCAGGCTTCCTGAAACCCCGCGTGACGGCGCGGCCCAGGGGCTGTCCGACCCATCGGACACGCCCTAGTGCCGCGCCGTCACCGTGCCCTCCACCGCGAACAGCTCCTCCTCCACGTGGTCGAGGGCGAGCCGCAGCGCCCCCGTGGCCACCGCGGCCTCACCGAGCATCGACAGGGTCACCCGCGGCGGCCTGAGGCAGTGGCGGGCCAGCTCGCGCCGGAGCGGCTCCAGGACGCCGTCGATGCCCGCCGCCCAGCCGCCCACCACGACCAGCTCCGGGTCGAGCGCGAGGACCAGGGCGCCCACGTCGTGCACGAGACGGCGTATGAAACGGTCGACCGCCGCGAGGGCCCGCTCGTCGCCCTCACGCGCGTGCGCGAAGACCTCCGCCACCGCCTGTTCGTCCAGCGGGTGCAGCGGCTCGTCGGTGGTCGACAGGAGCGTCTCCGGCGTCACGTCGCGGCCCAGCAGGTGCAGCGCGCCGATCTCGCCCGCCGCCCCGCCGTACCCGCGGTGCAGCCGCCCGCCGATCAGCGAACCGGCACCGGGGCTCAGGCCGGCCAGGACGAACACCACGTCGTCCGACTCCGTCGCGGCGCCCTTCCAGTGCTCGGCGACCGCCGCCGCGTTGGCGTCGTTCTCCACCAGGACCGGGCACTTGAAGGACCGCCGCAGCCGCTCGCCGAGCTGCAGACCCGTCCAGCCGGGCAGTGCCGTGCCGAGCCGCACCGAGCCGTCGGCCTCCACGATGCCGGGACTGCCGACGCCCACGGCGCGCAGGGAGCCCCGGGAGACGCCCGCGCGGCGCAGCAGGTCGGCGACGGCACCGCGCAGCCGGTCGAGGCGTTCGTCCGCCGGCGCCGTCTCGGACACGTCCCTCGCGGCGGTGCCGATGATCTTGCCGTCGAGGTCGGCGAGGACGGCGGCGACCCGGTGCGGACCGAGCTCCAGTCCGAGCAGATGTCCCGCCTCCGCCCGGAACCGGAACTTCCGCGCCGGCCGTCCCTGCCGTCGCGCGCCGCCCTCGTCCGCGTCCGTCTCCACCACGAGCCCGGCCTCGCTGAGCCCTTCGACCACGCCCTCGACGGTGGGCCGCGAGAGCCCCGTCACCCGGGTGATCTCCGTGAGTGTCGCGAAATCCGCCGCACGCAGCGCGTGCAGCACCACCGCGGAGTTGATCCGCCGTAGCAGAGAAGGATCTCCGCCGGTCAGCCGCCCCAACGTCCGTCCTTCCGTTCCGTGCGCATGATGGGCGAAGGGTACTCGGAAGCCGCCGACCGGGGCGAGTGCCGATCAGGCCGCCCGGGCCCGGCCCACGTCAGCCCGGGGCGACAAAGCCGGATTCGTACGCCGTGATGACCGCCTGGGTCCGGTCGCGCGCCCCGAGCTTCGCGAGCAGCGAGCTCACGTGCGACTTCACGGTCTCGGTGCCGACGACCAGGCGGGCGGCGATCTCCGCGTTCGACAGGCCCCGCGCCATGAGCCGCAGCACCTCCTCCTCGCGGCCGGTCAGCGCGGCCCGCTCAAGGGCCGCCACGGCGTCCGGATTGCCGCGCAGGCGCCCGTGGGCGCCCGCCAGTTCCCGCACCGCCGCCGGGAACAGCAGCGACTCGCCCTCGGCCACCAGGCGCACGGCGTGCACGATCTCCGCGGGCCTGGCCCGTTTCAGCAGGAACCCGTCGGCTCCCGCGCGCAGCGCCTCGTACACGTACTCGTCGTTCTCGAAGGTGGTGATCACGACGATCTTGGGCGGGTCGGCGACCGTGCGCAGCACCGCGCGCGTGGCCTCGATGCCGTCGAGGAGCGGCATCCGGACGTCCATCGCGACCACGTCGGGCCGCAGCTGCCGCACCAGGGGGATCACGGCGGCGCCGTCCGCCGCCTCACCGACGACCTCGATGTCGGGCTGCGCCTCCAGGACGGCGCGCAGGCCCGCGCGGACGAGGGGTTCGTCGTCGACGAGTAGGACGGTCACCGGCATGCGGTCAGCGTAGATCACGGGTTCGCTTCCCAGGTCACGAGTACCGCGGTGCCCCGCTCCGCAGGCCACGAGCATCGAAGTGCCTCTCTCCGGAGAGCACGCCCTCACGCCAGGGGCAGTTCGACGCGGACCCGCCAGTCGCCGTCGTGCGGTCCCGTGTGGGCCCGGCCGCCCAGGAGGGTCGCGCGCTCCCGGATGCCGCGCAGACCGCTGCCGCCGCGGCCGGTCGGTGCCGTGGGCGACGGCAGGGCGTTGCGTACGTCGAGGGTGAGCAGCCCGTCGACGGCGGCGACTTGGACGCGCACCGGCACCGGCCCCGCGTGCCGCAGGACGTTGGTGAGGGCCTCCTGGAGCATGCGGTAGCCCTCGCGCGACACGGGCCCCGGCAACTGGTCCACCGGGCCCGTCACATCGGCGTCGACCTTCGCGCCCGACGTGCGCGCGGAGTCGAGGAGCCGCCCCGCCTCGGCGAGCGTCGGCCGTTGCCGCGCGGGCTGCCCGTCCTCCCGAAGCAGCCGCAGCACCCGCTCCAGGTCCTCCAGGGCATGTCGGCCGGTGTCCTCGATGGCCTCCAGGGCGCGGTCGGTGAACTCCGGGTCGGCGGTGGCCCGCGCGGCGCCCGCCTGGACGACCGCGACGGTCAGGGCGTGCCCGAGGGAGTCGTGCAGCTCCCGGGCGATGCGGTTGCGCTCCAGCAGCCGCTCGGTGCGCTCCTCCAGGGCGGCGAGGCGCTGGGCGGGGGAGGGGCCGAGGAGGCGGCGGGCTGCGGTGGTCATCAGGTTCCCCACCGCCACGACGAGGCCGAGGAGAACCATCAGCGGCGCGGGAACGAGCAGCGCGTCCACCCACCAGGGGCCGTCGGCGAGCGCGGGGAAGAACAGGGCCGGATCCACCGTCCGCTCCTGCGCCGTCGCACCGATCAGCGCCAGCGTCTGACCGATGAGATGCGTCGACGCGAAGCCCATCGCGCACCCCGCCTCCAGGCGCAGCACCAGCCACAGCGCCGTGCGGCCCCGGTCGTTCCAGGACGCGGACGGCATGACGGTGACACCGGGATCGGCGTGCTCCGCGGCGCCCGGCCCCGTGGCCCCGCGCGCGTGGGGGCCGGAGAACAGCATCAGCCGCGCCTGCAGCCCCTCGGCCCGGCGCATCGCGGGCACCAGACCGGCCGCGACCACCAGGGGAACCGGGAGCAGGAAGAACCCCACGACCAGGTCGACGACGCTCGCGCCCGACACCCCGTAGACCGACGAGCACGTCAACCCCGCGACGGCGCCGATGAGTACGTGCAGCCAGCGGGTGTACGTGACCGCCCGGGTGAGCGGCCGCAGGAAGGGGGGCATGCCGTCATCGTGCCAGCAGCCGCGCCGGGCCCGGCTCCCCCGCACGGGGGAGACGATCTCCCCGGGCGGGGGAGGCCCCGCACCCGGTCCCGCCGCGACGCTGTGCCCATGACCAGCATCGACGTCCAGCAGCTCACCAAGGAGTACGGCACCACCCGCGCGGTGGACGACCTGACGTTCAGCGTCCGCCCCGGCCGGGTCACCGGCTTCCTCGGCCCCAACGGCGCCGGAGCCCCAACGGCGCCGGAAAGTCCACCACGTTGCGCCTCGTGCTCGGCCTCGACCGGCCGACCTCCGGCACCGCCACCGTCGGCGGGCGCCCCTACGCGACGTACGACGAACCGCTGCGGCACGTGGGCGCCCTGCTCGACGCGCAGGCCGCGCACGGGTCCCGGACCGCCCGCAACCACCTGCTCGCGCTCGCCGCGAGCAACCGCGTCACCGCCGCGCGCGTGGACGAGGTCCTGGAGCAGACCGGTCTGACCGCCGTCGCGGGGCGCCGCGTGAAGACGTACTCCCTGGGCATGCGCCAGCGTCTCGGCATCGCCGCCGCGCTCCTCGGGGACCCCGCCGTGGTGCTCCTGGACGAGCCGTCGAACGGGCTCGACCCCGAAGGCATCGTCTGGATCCGCGAGCTGATGACGGGCCTGGCCCGCGAGGGCCGCACCGTCCTCGTGTCCAGCCACCTCATGAACGAGACCGCGACGTTCGCCGACCACCTGGTGGTCCTCGGCCGCGGCAGGCTCCTCGCGGACACGCCGATGCGGGAGTTCATCGCGGGGCACAGCCGCCCGCGCGCCCGGGCGCGCACCACCGACCCGGCCCGGCTGCGCGCGGTGCTCGCCCGCGCGGGGCACGGGATGACCGAGGCGGACGACGGCCGCTGGACGGTCGACGGCGTCCGGGCCGAGGAGATCGGCAGGCTCGCCGCGCGCGAAGGCGTGCCGATCCTCGAACTCGCCGACGAGGAGGCGTCCCTGGAGGAGGCGTACCTCGCGCTCACCGCCGACGACACGGAGTTCTCGGCGTCTTCCGCAGCTCTCCAGGAGGCATGACCGTGTCCACGCCCACGTCCACACCATCTGCGTCTGCGTCTGCGTCTGTGTCTGTGTCTGCGCCTGTGTCCAACTCCGCGTCCGTGACCGCTGTGCTCCGCTCCGAATGGATCAAGGTCAAGTCGCTGCGGGGGAGCGTCGGTTCGCTCGCCGCGGTGTTCGTGGCGACCGTCGCCGTCACCGTCCTCGTCTTCGCCACCGTCGGCCGCGCGGAAGCCGACAACGCCGACGCCGAACCCCTCTTCGGCGCCTTCTACGCGCTCAACTTCGGGCAGGTCGCCGCGATCAGCTTCGGCACGACGGCCGTCAGCTCCGAGTACGTCAACGGCGCGCTGCGCGTCTCACTCGCCGCCGTGCCCCGCCGCGGGCTGTTCTACGGCGCCAAGACCGCTGTCCTGGGCGCGGCGGCGCTGCTGGTGGGGCTGCTCACCAGCTTCACCACGTTCCTCGGCGGCCAGGCGTTCCTCGGCGAGCACGCGATCGGGCTCGGCCACCCCGGGGCCGTACGGGCATGCGTCGGGGGCGGCTTCTATCTCGCGCTGATGGCGCTGCTCGCAGCGGGCCTCGCGGCGGTGCTGCGCAGTGGCGTCGCCGTGCTCAGCGTGCTGATCCCGTTCACCCTGATCGTGCCGTTCGTGATCGGGGACATGGCGGGCGGCGTGGCGCAGTTCCTGCCCGACCGGGCCGGGCAGCAGATCCTGCACGAGGACCCGAGCGGGATGCTCGGCCCGTGGGCGGGCCTCGGCGTGATGGCGGTATGGGCCGGGGCCGCGCTGGCGGCCGGGTGGTGGGCGGTGCGCAGGCGCGACGCGTGAGGGGCCGACCGCCGCCGACCGCCACGGTCAGGTCGAGCACCGGCTGACGCCCCGCCAGTCGTCGGACGCCTGACGGACAGCCAATTGTCAGTGGCGGCGGCTTTACTGGAGACATGAGCAGCGCAGACCACGTCGCCGCGATCGACCTGCTGCGCGCCCGGGGATTCCCCGCGGCGCCCGGCAGGTCGGAGCACGGCTATGGCGGACCGGGTTTCCACGTGGCGGAGTTATCGACGCACGACCAGCTGTGGGACGACGACGGCACGGCCCACGAGGAGACGGAGCTGCGGTTCGAGGCCGAGCGCGACGCCCTCACCGTCCTGCTGTCGGAGCGCTGGGGGAAGCCCCAGGTCTTCAGCCTCACCAGTGTCCTGGTCCGCCTCCTGGCCCAGGAGGCGGACGGCGAGGGCGAGCCGGTCCCGGAGCCGTGGGCCACGCTCAGCGAATCCGTGCCCGACCTCCACCTGTGGCGGGCCGACACCCACTGGATAGCCCTGGGAGTGGCCCACTGGGGCGAGCGGCGGGCCCTCCAGCTCGTCGCCGTGATCACGGAGGTCGACCCGCCCTAGGGCAGGTCCGATGGGCCGGCGCTGTCAGGCGCCGAGCCCCAGCTCCCCGTACGCGCCCGGCCCGAAGAAGCGCTCCACGTCCGCGTCCGACACCGACGCCAGCTCGGCCGGCGACCAGCGCGGACGGCGGTCCTTGTCGACGACCTGGGCGCGCACCCCCTCGGGGAAGTCCGGCGCCGTCAGGCACGCGCACGACACGCGGTACTCCTGGTTCAGGGCCTCCTCCAGGGAGCCGAGCGCACGCGCCCGGCGCAGGGCGGCGAGCGTGACCTTCAGCGCGGTGGGGGAGCGCGAGAGCAGGATCTCGGCCGCCTCCTTCGCGGCCTGCTCACCGCAGGACTGCAGGCGGTCGACGATCTCCTCCACCGAGTCGGCGGCGTAGCAGGAGTCGATCCACGCGCGGCGCGCGGCGAGTTCGCCCTCCGGAGCGGGCTGGGCGTACGTGCGCACCACGTCCGCCGCGTCGGAGTCCGCGAGCGCCGCCGTGAACTCCGCGAGGTGCCCCGAGGGCACGAAGTGGTCGGCGAGGCCGCACAGCAGCGCGTCGCCCGCCTCCGCCGCCGTGCCGGTCAGCGCCAGATGCGTGCCGAGCTCGCCCGGCGCCCGCGTCAGCAGATACGTGGCGCCGACGTCGAGCACGAAACCGATGATCGTCTCCGGCATGGCGACCCGCGACCGCTCGGTGACGACCCGCACGTCGCCGTGCGCCGAGATGCCGACGCCGCCGCCCATGACGTAGCCGTCCATCACCGCCACGTACGGCTTCGGGTAGCGCGCGATCCGGGCGTTGAGCAGGTACTCGGCGTGCCAGAAAGCCGCCGACGCCGCGCCGCCGCCCGCGAGGATGTCGTCGCGCACGGCCCGGATGTCGCCGCCCGCGCACAGCCCGCGCCCGCCCGCACCGGTCACGACCACGGTGCGCACCGCGTCGTCGTGCTCCCACGCGGTGAGCGCCTCGTCGACGAGGCGGACCATCGGGTGGTCGAGCGCGTTCAGGGCGCGGGGCCGGTTCAGGACGATGTGGCCGGCCCGGCCCTCGACGCGCGTCAGCACCGGCGGTGCGTCGTGACTCACTGAGCTGTTCCCTCTCCTTGGCGCTGGTCGCCCTGGAGCGCCTGGTCGCCCTGGAACGCCTCCAGGATCCGCTCCGCCGCCGTGGTCGCCGTCAGCGTCCCCTCCCGCACCCGCGCCTCCAGGTCCGGTGCGAGCCGCCGCACGTCGGGGTGGGCGTGGAGCCGGCCGAGCAGTTCGTCGCGGACCATCGTCCACGTCCAGTCGACCTGCTGGTCGCGGCGCTTCGCGGCGAGGCGGCCGGTGGAGTCCAGGAGCGCGCGGTGCTGTTCCAGCCGGTCCCACAGGGTGTCGAGGCCCTTCGACTCGCGGGCGCTGCAGCTCAGTACGGGTGGTGTCCACGCGGCGTCGGACGGATGCATCAGCCGCAGCGCACCCGCCAGTTCACGCGCCGCCGAGCGCGCGTCCCGCTCGTGCGGCCCGTCCGCCTTGTTGACCGCGATCACGTCGGCCAGCTCCAGGACGCCCTTCTTGATGCCCTGGAGTTGGTCGCCGGTGCGGGCCAGCGTGAGGAGCAGGAAGGTGTCGACCATGTTCGCCACGGCAGTCTCCGACTGGCCGACGCCCACGGTCTCCACGAGCACCACGTCGTACCCCGCCGCTTCCATCACCACGATGGACTCGCGGGTGGCCTTCGCGACCCCGCCGAGCGTCCCCGCCGTGGGGGAGGGCCGCACGAACGCCGACGGATCCACCGACAGGCGCTCCATGCGGGTCTTGTCGCCCAGGATGGAACCGCCCGTCCGTGACGACGACGGGTCGACGGCGAGCACCGCGACCCGATGGCCCATCGACGTCAGCATCGTGCCGAGCGCGTCGATGAACGTGGACTTGCCCACGCCCGGCACCCCGCTGATGCCGATCCGCCGCGCCCGCCCGGAGTGCGGGAGCAGCTGCGTCAGCAACTGCTGTGCGAGCGCCCGGTGTTCGGCCTTGGTGGACTCCACGAGCGTGATCGCGCGCGCGATGTGCGCGCGCTTGCCGTCGAGCACGCCCTTCACATAACTGTCGAGATCGATCCTCGGTGCCATGGACTCAGCGGCTCACAGCTCGCCACTGCCGGACGCGGCCTCGGCGGCGGGCAGTTCGTGGCCGAGCCCGGCGGCGAGCCGCCGCACCAGGTCGTACGCCGCGTCGGGGATGACCGTGCCGGGCGGGAACACCGCAGCCGCGCCCGCCTCGTGCAGCGCCTCGACGTCCTGCGGGGGGATCACGCCGCCCACGACGATCATGATGTCCTCGCGGCCCTCGGCGGCCAGCTCCGCGCGCAGCGCCGGTACGAGCGTGAGGTGCCCGGCCGCCAGCGACGAGACGCCGACGATGTGCACGTCCGCCTCGACGGCCTGCCGCGCCACCTCCCCGGGGGTCTGGAACAGCGGGCCGACGTCGACGTCGAAGCCCAGGTCGGCGAAGGCGGTCGCGATGACTTTCTGGCCGCGGTCGTGGCCGTCCTGGCCCATCTTGGCGACCAGGATGCGCGGGCGGCGCCCCTCGGCCTCCTCGAAGGACGCGACCAGCGCGCGGGTGCGGTCGACGGACGGCGACGGGCCTGCTTCGGTGCGGTACACACCGGAGATCGTACGGATCTGGCCCGCGTGCCGCCCGTACGCTTTCTCCAGGGCGTCGGAGATCTCCCCGACCGTGGCCTTCGCGCGGGCCGCGTCGACGGCGAGAGCGAGGAGATTGCCCTCAAGACCGGGGCCCGAGCCGCGCTCGGCGGCCGCCGTCAGCTTGGCGAGGGCGTCCTGGCACACCGCGTCGTCGCGCTCCTCGCGCAGCCGCCGCAGCTTCTCGATCTGCTGGGTGCGCACCGAGGAGTTGTCGACCTTCAGGACCTCGATCTGCTCGTCGGTCTCCACCCGGTACTTGTTCACGCCGATCACCGGCTGCCGACCGGAGTCGATGCGCGCCTGCGTGCGCGCGGCGGCCTCCTCGACGCGCAGCTTCGGGATGCCCGCGTCGATGGCCTGCGCCATGCCGCCAGCTGCCTCGACCTCCTGGATGTGCTGCCAGGCACGGCGCGCCAGGTCGTACGTCAGCTTCTCCACGTACGCGCTGCCGCCCCAGGGGTCGATGACCCGGCAGGTGCCCGACTCCTGCTGGAGCAGGAGCTGGGTGTTGCGGGCGATGCGCGCCGAGAAGTCGGTGGGCAGTGCGAGCGCCTCGTCGAGGGCGTTCGTGTGCAGGGACTGCGTGTGGCCCTGCGTCGCCGCCATCGCCTCCACGCAGGTGCGCGTCACGTTGTTGAAGACGTCCTGGGCGGTCAGCGACCAGCCCGAGGTCTGCGAATGGGTGCGCAGCGAAAGGGACTTGGCGTTCTTCGGGTCGAACTGCTTGACCAGCTTCGCCCACAGCAGGCGCGCCGCGCGCAGCTTGGCGACCTCCATGAAGAAGTTCATGCCGATGGCCCAGAAGAACGAGAGCCGCGGCGCGAAGGCGTCCACGTCCAGACCCGCCTCGCGCCCCGCCCGCAGATACTCGACGCCGTCCGCGAGCGTGTACGCCAGCTCCAGATCGGCCGTCGCCCCGGCCTCCTGGATGTGATAGCCGGAGATCGAGATGGAGTTGTAGCGCGGCATCTTCTGCGAGGTGAACGAGAAGATGTCGGAGATGATGCGCATCGAGGGCTTCGGCGGATAGATGTACGTGTTGCGGACCATGAACTCTTTGAGAATGTCGTTCTGAATGGTCCCCGCCAGCTTCTCCGGCGGCACGCCCTGCTCCTCGGCGGCGACGATGTACAGCGCGAGTACGGGAAGCACGGCGCCGTTCATCGTCATCGACACCGTCATCTTGTCCAGCGGAATGCCGTCGAACAGCTGACGCATGTCGTAGATCGAGTCGATGGCCACGCCCGCCATGCCGACGTCGCCGGTGACGCGCGGGTGGTCGCTGTCGTAGCCGCGGTGCGTCGGCAGGTCGAAGGCGACGGAGAGGCCCTTCTGGCCCGCCGCGAGGTTGCGGCGGTAGAAGGCGTTGGACTCCTGCGCGGTGGAGAAACCCGCGTACTGCCGGATCGTCCAGGGCTGGTTGACGTACATCGTCGGGTAGGGGCCGCGCAGATACGGCGCAACGCCCGGGTACGTCCCCAGGAAGTCCACGCCCGTCAGGTCCGCGTCGGTGTACAGCGGCTGGACGGCGATGCCCTCCGGAGTCTCCCACAGCAGGTCGTCGGCGTCCTTGCCGGTGGCCGCCTCGACCGCGGCGCGCCACTGCTCGGCGGAGCCCCGCGGGGCCGCGTCCGGCTCCAGGCCGATGCCGGAGAAGTCGGGGATCGTCATGACGCCACTCCCATGAGGTCGAGGGTGGAGGAGAGCACGGCGACGGCGTCGCAGCCGGCGAAGACGTACGCGTCGACATCTTTGCCGTACTCACCGGGCCGCCCCGCGAGGAACACCCGCTCGGCGCCCGCCGACTTCAGGGCCGCGGCGACCGCCGCCGCCTCGTCCGCGTACAGCGCGTCGCTGGAGCACAGGCAGGCGACGCCGGCGCCGCTGGCCTTGAAGGCGTCGGCGGCGCTCGTCGCGTCCACCGAGACCGGGTCGTGCACGGCCTCGATGCCGCCCGCCTGGAAGAGGTTCGACGCGAACGCGGCACGCGCGGTGTGCGCGGCGGCCGGGCCGAGCGCGGCCAGAAACACCTTCGGACGGGCGCCGGTCGCGGCGAGATGGGCGTCGGAGCGGCTGCGCAGGGCTTCGTACGCCTCGTCGCGGCGCACCCGCGGCAGGCCGCCCGTGGGCCCTGCGGGCGCGGGCTCGCGCTCGACGGGCTTCTCCGTCAGGTTCGGGAACTCGCTGACGCCCGTGATCGGTTCGCGGCGCTTGGCGAGCTTCTTTCCGCGCTCGGCCCAGGTCGCCGCGAGGCGGTCGCCGAGCATGCCGGAGCGCAGGGCCGCCGCCTGGCCGCCCGCGCGCTCGATCTCCTGGAAGAACTCCCAGGCGGTGTGGGCGAGTTCGTCGGTGAGCCGCTCCACGTACCAGGAGCCGCCCGCCGGGTCGATGACCCGGGCCAGGTGCGACTCCTCCAGGAGGATCGTCGAGGTGTTACGGGCGATGCGGCGCGCGAAGGCGTCCGGCAGGCCCAAGGAGTGGTCGAAGGGCAGCACCGTCACCGAGTCGGCGCCGCCGACGCCGGCGCTCATGCAGGCCAGCGTCGTGCGCAGCATGTTCACCCACGGGTCGCGGCGCGCCATCATCACCGGTGACGTCACCGCGTGCTGGAGCTGCGCGCCCGCGTCGACGTCGCCGCTCGCCTCGGCCACCCGCGCCCAAAGGCGGCGTGCGGCACGGAACTTGGCGATGGTCAGGAACTGGTCGGCGGTGGCCGCGTACCGGAACTCCAGCTGCGCGCACGCCTCCTGGAGGGTGAGCCCCGCGCCGGTGAGGAGCCGCAGATACGCGACGCCGGTCGCGAGCGACGCGCCGAGCTCCTGCGCGGGGGAGCCGCCCGCCTCGTGATAGGGCAGCGCGTCCACGGTGAGCGCGCGCAGGCCGCGGTACTCACGGCCGCACAGCCGGGCGAGCTCGACGGCCGCGTCCGTGGCCAACTCCTCGCCCGTGCGGGCCTCGTACGCCAGCGGGTCCGCGCCGAGATTGCCGCGTACCGCGTCCTTCGCGACGCCCGCGGCCGCGACGATGCGCAGCAACTCCCGTGCGGCGGGCTCGACATCGGCACCCGCGTCGAGGACGACGGGGGCCAGGTCCAGATACACGCCGTCGAGCGCCCGCTCGAGACCGGACACCGGCAGCGCGTCCGGGCCCAGGGTGAGCCACAGCGACGTGACGCCGTTCTCCAGGTCGGCGAGGACGGACTCGTTCGTGCGCGCGGGGTCGCTCGTCGCGTGCCGCTGCCGTACGTCCCAGCCGGTCGCGGCACCGCCCGCCGCGCGGCCCCCCCGCACGTAGGGGGCGAAACCCGGATGGCCCACATCGGCCACGGCGTCAGGGGCGGTGTACAGGGGGCGGGTGCTGAGCCCGTCCTCGAGCGCGGTGGACAGCGCTTCCTCGGCCGCCGCCCCCGATACGTCCTTACCCGACTTCCGCAGTACGCCTTCCACCAGGCGCTGCCACTGCTCATGGGTCGCATCAGGGAACTCGGCGGCCAGCGAAAGCCCGTCGTCAGGCAGGACCGTCATGTTCCGATGCTAGGGCGGAATCAGGGCCCGGTGCTGGGGCACCGCTGTGACCTTGCACTCTTCCCGTCAGTCTTGATCTGAGGCGGCCGGGACGTTATTACTGCGGAGTAATTTCTAGGGGTGGGGTTTCGCTGGAATAGGGGCGCGATGGGGGCTGGGGGCCTTCGTGGCCGGGGCGTGGGCGTGGACGGGTGGCTGTGCGGGAGCGGGTGCCTGTGGTGGGGCGGTCTGTCCCGGTGCCGCCTCGGCGGCGCGCGGCGCGCCCGTCACGTAGTGGGTGTACTCGTGCTCCAGGCGGAAGCCCGCGGTCCAGGCCAGCAGGCGGCTGGGGCGGTTGTCGCGGGCGCACGACCAGCTCGCGGTGCGGCCCCGGGCCGCGATGTCGGCGGTGAGGGCGGCGACGCAGGCGTGCGCGAGGCCCTTGCGGCGGTGCTCGGGCGCGGTGGCCACGGCCACGTCCTCGTACGCCTCGCCCGCGAAGTAGGAGCAGGCCACGGACACCGCCCGGCCGCCCCGGTCGAACGCGGCGACGGCGTGCCCGGAGGCGGCGAGCGCGGCGGCACCGCCCCAACTCGCGTGCAGCCACTCGGAGTCGGCCCACAGTGCCGCGAACGCGGCGGCGTCGTCACCGGATACACGGCGTACCCGCACCCCGCGCGGCGGCCGGGGCGCGTCGACGTGCTCCCGGTGGACGTACGCCATGCGTTCGGCCGGCACGATGCGGTCGAAGGCGGCGCCGAGCACGGGCAGGAAGCGCGGGGGAGCCTCGACGTGATGGGCGGCGAACGGCGCGAGGCCGCACGGGGAGACGGCGCGCGGGTCGCCGCGCAGCAGCACATGGCCCGCGCACGACACCGCGAGGGCGCGCGGGGTGACCGCCCGGTCGGCCCACCACTGGCCCGCTCCGTGCGCGAGGACGTGCTCGGGCAGTGCGGCCGTGCCGGGCGCCGCGGCCGTGAACCAGCGCGAGAGTGCGGGCAGTTGGTGCCGCTGAAGCGGGATCACGGGCGGTACTCCTGAAGGGGTGATGGGGTGGGTGGGTCAGGGCTGCCGTGCGGGTCGGCGGAGGCGTGAACGGCGTCAGCGGTGCGGCCCTCCGGCGGGGGAGGACCGTACCGCTGACCGTGCGAGGGCCTGCTGAGCGGCCTTGGTGACGTGCCCCGCAGGGGCGCGGGGAACTGCGCGACCAGCCACGATGGGCCCGCAGTCGAGCGACGGCCCATCGCGGCCCTTCCCGCAGAGCGCCTAGCTCTGCCCCGCCTTGCTGCCGTGGTTGGCCTTCTTCTTACGACGTGCCCTCTTCTTGCGTGCGCGCTTCGACATCCAGTCGGTCCAGCCCTTCAAGATTCGTGGCCGACCAGCAGGGCCGCGAGCTTGTTGAGGCGCTTGACGGTGCGGTCCTCCGTCGCGGCCGCGGCGGGCTCGACGCGCTCGGCACCGTCGTAGTACGCGCCGTTGACGATCTCGGTGGCCGGGTCGCACAGCCGCACCACGTGGGCGGCGCCCTCCGCGGCCGACGCGCCCTCGTGCGCGTACAGCGGCAGGAGCGCGGTGTCGCACACGCCGGGGTGCACGGACACGGCGGTCACGCGGGGGTCGGCGGCGAAGACGGTGAGGGCGAGCTGCGACTGGGCGTAGGCGGCCAGGCGCGAGTAGCGGCGGGCCCGGTTCGGGTCGCTCCAGGAGATCGACGCCGTGCGGTGCAGCGACGACGACACGTTGACGACGCGGCCACCCGGATCACTGGTCAGGGCGGGTTCGAGCAGGCTCGTGAGGAGGTAGTGCGCGAGGAAGTTCACCTGGAAGGCGATCTCGTTGCCGTCGGCGGTGATGGTGTGGCGCTCCGGAGCGGCCATCCCCGCGTTGTTCACGAGCACGTCCAGGTGCGGGTGTTCGGCGACGACGCGGCTCGCGAGCTGCTCGACCTCTTCCAGGCGGGTGAAGTCGGCGGCGACCGCGCGCAGCCTCGCCACGTCGACGCCGGCCGTGGCGACGAGCCTGTCGACGGCGGCCTGGGCCTCGTCGGCGGTGCGGCCGTGCACGAGCACGGTGACGCCGTGCTCGGCGAGGAGGCGGGCGGTCTCGTGGCCGATGCCGGAGGTGGCTCCGGTGACGAGCGCGGTGCGCCCGGACAGTGCGGCAGAAGGCATGATCGGATCCTGTGCTGAGGCATGCCTCGACAGCCCTCGGCGAGGGCCCGCGGCATGCGATACGGAAAGGCCGTGCGCGCTCGTCAGGAGCGCCCGTCACGGCGAAAGGGGATGCGGTGCGACGTCAGCGCACCGTGACGTGAACAGGGCGCGAGACCGGCACCGCCGTATGAGGCGGCCGGTCGTCATGGTGCGCGAAGGTGTTCACGATGTTCATCCAACTGGCCCGTGAACCGGGCTTCAAGCGCCGCGCACAGTCTTTGACGGCCCTCTGATGCCGTCGGCCGGGCCTGCCGTCAGCTCAGCCCCGGCAGCGTCGACACCACCAGGTCGATCAACTTGATCCCGAGGAAGGGCAGCACGAGCCCGCCGAGTCCGTACACCGCCAGGTTGCGGCGCAGCAGGTCGTGCGCGGACGCCGGCGTGTAGCGGACGCCGCGCAGGGCGAGCGGGATGAGCACGACGATGATCAGCGCGTTGAAGATGATCGCCGACGTGATGGCCGACTTCGGGCTGTGCAGGCCCATGATGTTGAGGGCCTCCAGGCCCGGGTACGCGCCCGTGAACATCGCCGGGATGATCGCGAAGTACTTCGCGACGTCGTTGGTGATGGAGAAGGTGGTCAGGGCGCCACGGGTGATGAGGAGCTGCTTGCCGATCTCGACGATCTCGATGAGCTTGGTCGGGTTGGAGTCCAGGTCCACCATGTTCCCGGCCTCCTTGGCGGCCGAGGTGCCGGTGTTCATGGCCACGCCGACGTCGGCCTGCGCGAGCGCGGGCGCGTCGTTGGTGCCGTCGCCCGTCATCGCGACGAGCTTCCCGCCCTCCTGCTCCTTCTTGATCAGGTCGAGCTTGTCCTCGGGTGTCGCCTCCGCGAGGAAGTCGTCGACGCCCGCCTCCCGGGCGATCGCGCGTGCCGTGAGCGCGTTGTCACCGGTGATCATGACGGTGCGGATGCCCATGCGGCGCAGCTCGGCGAACCGTTCGCGGATGCCGTTCTTCACCACGTCCTTGAGCTGGACGACGCCGAGGACGCGCGGCCCGTCCCAGTCGTGCACCGCGACGAGCAGCGGCGTCCCGCCCGCCGCGGCGACGGAGTCGGCGAACATCCGGGCCTGCGGCGGCACCGAGCCGCCCCGCAGCTCCACCCAGGTGATCACCTGGGCGGCGGCCCCCTTGCGGATGGCGCAGGCCGCGCCGTTGTCCCAGCGCAGATCGATGCCGCTCATCCGGGTCTGCGCGCTGAACTCCACGAACCGCGCGTTGGCCAGCTCGCCCTGCGCGGGCGCGCGCAGCCCGTACTTGTTCTTGGCATGCACGACGATGGAGCGGCCCTCGGGCGTCTCGTCGGCCAGCGACGACAGTTGCGCCGCGTCGGCGAGGTGCAGCTCGTCGACGCCGGGCAGCGGCATGAACGCGTCGGCCTCGCGGTTGCCGAGGGTGATGGTGCCGGTCTTGTCGAGCAGCAGGGTGTTCACGTCGCCCGCCGCCTCGACCGCGCGGCCGGACATGGCCAGCACGTTGCGCTGCACGAGCCGGTCCATGCCCGCGATGCCGATGGCGGAGAGCAGCGCGCCGATCGTGGTGGGGATCAGCGTCACCAGGAGCGCGACGAGCACGGTCGTGGGCTGCGCGGCGTCCGCGTACGAAGCCATCGACTGCAGGCTCACGACGACCAGCACGAAGACGATGGTGAGCGCGGCGAGCAGGATGTTCAGGGCTATCTCGTTCGGCGTCTTCTGCCGGGACGCGCCCTCGACCAGCGCGATCATGCGGTCCAGGAAGGACTGCCCGGCGCGCGAGGTGACCCGCACGACGATCCGGTCGGACAGCACCGTCGTGCCGCCCGTGACGCCGCTGCGGTCGCCGCCCGACTCCCGGACGACCGGGGCCGACTCGCCCGTGACGGCGGACTCGTCGACCGCCGCGACCCCGTCGACCACGTCGCCGTCCGCCGGGATCAGCTCGCCCGCCTCGACCAGGACGAAGTCGAAGGGCCGCAGCTCGGTGGCGGCCACCGCCTCCGTTTCCGCGCCCTGGAGGTCCGTGCCCACGCGCCAGTTGTGCCGCAGCCGCAGCGCGACCGTGTCCGTGCGCGCCTTGCGCAGCGCGAGCGCCTGCGCCTTGCCGCGGCCCTCCGCCACCGCCTCCGCGAGGTTCGCGAAGAACACCGTGAGCCATAGCCAGAGGCTGATGATCCAGGCGAAGACGGACGGGTCGAACACCGCGGTGCCGGTCGTGATCACCGCGCCGCAGCCGACGACGAACAGGACGGGGTTCTTGACCAGCGCGCGCGGGCGCAGCTTGTGCAGCGCGTCGGGGATCGACCTCAGGAGCTGACCGGGGTCGACGAGGCCGCCGGGGCGGACCCGCCGGCGGCGGCCGGGACGGTTCTCGGGACTGCGCCCGGACGACTGGCTCTCGGGCGTGTGCGGAGCCTGCTG
Organism: Streptomyces aurantiacus JA 4570; assembly: GCF_000414115.1. Taxonomy (GTDB): domain Bacteria; phylum Actinomycetota; class Actinomycetes; order Streptomycetales; family Streptomycetaceae; genus Streptomyces; species Streptomyces aurantiacus_A. The sequence goes on along the minus strand of NZ_AOPZ01000051.1, from coordinate 6,716 downwards.
CGGGGCGGCGGGAAGCATCGGCGAAGGTGACTTTCTGGTGGGGGAGCGGCCACGGAGCGCGGCCGTGCGGACAGGAAGGTAGCCGCCCCAACCTCACCAAATCACCTTCGCGGCAGGGAATTTACGACCCCCTGACAGGCCGTGCCGAACGCCCGTCAAGCCTCCGTCAAGAAGCCCTGATGGCGCATCAGGAGGCCGTCAACAAAACCGGGAAGCGCTGGAACGGACCCAAGACTGATCACCACGGGGGGACGGGCGAACGACGCCGTGATGTGCGGCCGGGGGCGAGTGACGAGCGCCGTCGGCGGTACGCGCAGTCCAGATGCGGGGGCCGGGGCTGTGTCCGCCGCACATCCGGTGCCGGTCGTCCGTCCGAACGGGCGTCTCGGCCCGCGGCCACGAGGGGGGTCGCGGGCCGGGCGCCCGCAACTACCGGAAGCGCGGCGGGTGTTACGGCGCACGCGCCGGGGCGGAATGATCAGCTCCCGGCAGCCGTCGGGGGCTTGGCGTACGCGATGTGGCCCCACCGTAAGAGAGCCGTCAACGCCGTCCCGAGTGCCGTATGAGAGACGTCAAGAGCGACGGCGAACCCGCTGGTGGGCGCTTTGCTTCACAAGAGCGTACGAATCGCGGGCCCCGCCCGCACGCACCTTCAGGAGGCGGCACACCGATGACCCGGGTGCTGGTGGTCGAGGACGACCCACAGCTCGTACGGGCTCTGGAGATCAATCTCAAGGCACGGAAGTACGAGGTGGACGCGGCGGTCGACGGGGGCACGGCCCAGCGTCTGGCCTCGGCGCGTCCCCCGGACGTGGTCCTGCTTGATCTCGGGCTGCCCGACATGGACGGCATCGACGTGATCCGATGGCTGCGGGGCTTCAGCCGCGCGCCCGTCCTCGTCGTGTCCGCCCGCCATGCCTCCGACGAGAAGGTCGCGGCGCTCGACGCGGGCGCCGACGACTACATCCCCAAACCCTTCAGCATGGACGAGCTGCTCGCCCGGCTGCGGGCCGCCGCCCGCAGGACCCGCTCCGCGGCGCGCGACGAGGTGACCGCCCTCGTCGAGACCGAGGGCTTCACCCTCGACCTGCTCGCCAAGAAGGCACTACGGGACGGCCGCGCCGTGCGCCTCACTCCCACCGAGTGGCACCTCCTGGAGGTCCTGGTCCGCCACCGCGGCCGCCTGGTCAGCCAGCAGCAGCTCCTCGGCGAGGTGTGGGGGCCCACCCACAGCACGCGGACCAACTACCTGCGGGTCTACATGGCCCAGCTCCGCCGCAAGCTCGAGCCCGACCCGGCCCACCCGCGGCATCTGATCACTGCGCCGGGGATGGGGTACCGGTTCGAGGGGTGAGGGCCGCTGTGCCGGGGCCGGACGCCGGGCCGCTGCGCTCGGCCGGGGTGTCCTCATGCGGCGGCCGCACGCGCCGTCCTCGTCGCCCGCGCCTGACCTCGGCCGTTGTCTGTACGCGTCCTCACTCGTTCGGGCCCGTGAGCCGGGCCGCGCGTCAGCAGAGTGTCAGCGTGCGCCGCATCTCCGTCAACGGCTCGTCATGGAAGGTCGGTTGACACCCCGTGCCGGGCATAACGTCACTGTGTGCCCGCGCTCGCCCGCGCGTCACCGGCAGCACGGCGAACGCTTGACCCGACGAGAGCCTGCCAAGGCATCTCAAGGAGGAACTCCATGACTCAGCAGATGGTGTGCGGAGAAGACCCCGAGCCTTCCGAACGGGGCCCGGCCGGACCCCTGTTCGTTCCCGTCCGGCCGGGACCCGCGGGCTGTGTCGCCCGCCTGTTCCGCACTCCCTTCGGCGGCCGCACCGCTGTCGCCTTCACCACCTCGCAGCGCCTCGCCGACGAACTCGGCGCGCGGCAGCGGTGGATCCGGCTCTCCGAACCGGCACTGCGCGCGCTCACCGAACCGCTGGGCGTCGCCCGCGTCACCGTCGACCCATGCCTCACCCCACGCACGTCCGGCTCCTCCGCCTCTTCCGGCTCCTCCGGTTCCTCCGGCTCCTCGAGCTCCGGGCGCGTCCCCGTGACGCCCGCCCCGGGGCTCGTGCTGGCTGCTCCCCGGCCCGTCGCCGCTTCCGCCGCAGCCGCTGTCGCCGCCGCCGACACCGCCCGGGACACCTCCCGCTGGCGGGACTGGGACCCACAGGCCGTGGGCGCCCTGCGCGTCACCGGAGCGGCGGCACTTGTCGGCGCCCTGACCGCGTGGATCGGGTGAATCCGGCCGGGACCGGCTGAATCCGGGCCTGCGACGCGGAGCGCATCGGCGCCGAGCGGCACCAGCGGCTCCTCGATGACGCGGACGCCGATGACAGCGCGGACCGAGGGCACCCGCGCCGCCCTCGACGGCGCCGACGCCCACAGAGCCCGGTACGAGAACGACGTGAAGACGCGACGTGAAGACGCGACGTGAAGGACGTGAAGACGCGACGTGAAGACGCGACGTGAAGACGACGAGGCGAAAGAGAAGCCAGTCATGACCCTTGCGGACATCCCCGCAACACCCGGCCACACCACGGTCCCCGTCGGCGCCCCGCCCATGGACGCCCCCGACGACCTGACCGTCTGGCCCCACTCCACCACGCGGCTCGCCCACGGCGACCTGGCCGTCGGCGGCGTGCCGCTCACCGAGATCGCCGACCGCTTCGGCACCCCGGCCTATCTCCTCGACGAGGCCGAGGTGCGCGAGCGCTGCCGCACCTACCTGCACGCCTTCCCCGAGACCGATGTCCTGTACGCGGCCAAGGCGTTCCTCTGCCGCGCCATGGCGCACTGGGTCGAGGAGGAGGGCCTGGGCCTCGACGTCTGCTCTGCCGGCGAACTCGAACTCGCCGTCACCACCGGCTTCCCCGCCTCCCGCATCGTCCTGCACGGCAACGCCAAGAGCCCCGAGGACCTGCGCTCCGCCCTGCGGCTCGGCGTCGGGCGCATCGTCATCGACAGCGCCTCCGAGATCGCCCGCCTTGCGGCTGCCGTGCCGCCCGGCAGCCGCCAGAAGGTCCTCGTCCGTGTCGTCCCCGGCATCGCCGCGGGCGGACACAGCAAGATCCAGACGGGCACCGAGGACCAGAAGTTCGGCCTGTCCATCACCGACGGCTCCGCGCAGCACGCCATCGCCCGCATCCTCGACCAGCCCGGCCTCGAACTCGTCGGCCTGCACTGCCACTTGGGCTCCCAGATCACCACCGACAAGCCGTACCTGTGCGCAGTCCGCCGCCTCGTCGGACTGATGGCGCGCATCAAGGACCACCACGGCATCACTCTCCCCGAACTGGACCTCGGCGGCGGCCACGGCATCGCCTACCGTCCGGGCGAGGACGCCCTCGCCATCACCACCCTGGCCCGCAAGGTACGCGCGGAACTCGCCGAGAGCTGCGCCGCCGCCGGCCTCGCCGTGCCCCGTCTGATCGTCGAACCCGGGCGCGCCATCGCGGGCCCGGCGGGCGTCGCCCTCTACCGCGTCCTGTCGGTCAAGCGCACCAGCGACCGCACCTTCGTCGCCGTCGACGGCGGCATGAGCGACAACCCGCGCCCCGCGCTGTACGGCGTGCGCTACCTGCCGCGGCTCATCGGCCGCCGCTCCACCGCCGCGCCCGCACGCGTGACCGTCGTCGGACGGCACTGCGAGGCCGGCGACGTGCTCGCCTCCGACATCCAACTCCCTTCCGACACCCACCCCGGCGACCTCCTCGCCGTCCCCGTCGCCGGCGCCTACCACCTGTCGATGGCCTCCGGCTACAACCTCGTCGGACGCCCCCCGGTGATCGCCGTCGCCGACGGCCACGCCCGACTCCTCGTCCGACGCGAGTCCCTGGAGGACATCCGCAGCCGCGACGTCGGCCTTTAGCCGTCTCCCGACCGACGTCCCCAGACGCGGTCCTGCTCTCTCAAGGACGGACGGCGGCGAGGCGGAACACCCGCTCCGCCGGCGTCACGAGCCGAGAAAGCGCAGGATCGCCAGCACCCGACGGCTGTAACCGCTGACGTCGGTCAGCTCCAGCTTGTCGAAGATCGCGTTGACGTACTTCTCCACCGCGCTCTGCGAGACGTGCAGTTGCTCCGCGATGGCCGCGTTCGTATGCCCCTGCGCCATCTTGGAGAGCACCTCGCGCTCACGCTCGGTCAGCCGCTGCAGCGGGTCCACCTGGCTGCTCAGCGTCAGCAACTGGCGGACCACCTCCGGGTCGAAGGCGGTCCGGCCCGCACCGACACGGTCGAGGGCGTCCAGGAACTCGTCGACCTGGACGACGCGGTCCTTGAGGAGATAGCCGACCCCTTCCGTGGCCGTGGTCAACAGGTCCGTGGCGTAACGCCGTTCGACGTACTGCGAGAGGACCAGGACGCCTGTGTCCGGCCAGGTCCGGCGGATCTCAAGGGCGGCCCGCAGCCCTTCGTCGGTGTGCGTCGGCGGCATCCGCACATCCACCACGGCGGCGTCCGGCGGATCGGTGGCGATCGCTTCGAGCAGGGCCTGCGCGTCCCCCACGGACGCCGTCACCTCATGTCCCTCGTCGGCGAGCAACCGGGCCAGCCCCTCGCGCAGCAGCGTCGAGTCGTCGGCGAGCACTACGCGCATGGCAACTCCGCGGTGATGACGGTGGGACCTCCGGCCGGACTGGCCACCGTCAACTTACCGTCGAGCGCCGCGACCCTGCGGCTCAGGCCGAGCAGCCCGCTCCCGTTCGGATCGGCTCCGCCGCGGCCGTTGTCCTCGACGCACAGCCGGAGCAGCGCGCCCGCCCGGTCGGCCCGCACCGTGACGTGGCCGGCACCGGAGTGCTTGACCGCGTTCGTCACGGCTTCGGCGGCTACGAAGTACGCGACTGCCTGCGCCGTCGGCGGGGGTGTGTCCCGCAGGTCGCAGGCGAGCCGCACGGGTATCGCGGCACGCTCGGCGACCGATTCCAGGGCGGCGGCGAGGCCGCCCTCGTCGAGCGACGCCGGATACACGCGCCACGCGACGTCCCGCAGCTCCTTCAGTGCCTGCTGCGACTCCTCGTGGGCCTGGCGGAGCAGGTCCACCGACTTGCCGGGGTCGGGGGTGCGGCGGGCCCGGCCGAGCAGCATGCCGAGCGCGACCAGGCGCTGCTGGACGCCGTCGTGCAGGTCTCGCTCGATGCGGCGTCGCTCGTCGTGCACGGCTTCCACGACTCCGGCCCGGCTCTTCGCCAGCTCGCCGATGCGGCGCTGCAGGCTCTGGCGGTCGCCGGGGCTGAGGAAGTGGCGGGCCAGCTGCTCGTCCATCAGTGCCACGGCGTGCACTCCCTGTATGGACAAAAAGAGCAGGAAGAGGCCGCCGAGCCCGGAGAGCCCCATGGTCACCGGCCAGCGGGCGAGGTCGACCAGGAACCAGCCCCATACGAGCAGCGACGCATAGCCCGCGCCGGTAGCCGCGGTCAGCAGCACCACGCCGCCCAGCATTCCGACCGTCCAGCGGGTGGCGACATAGGCGAGGGCGGGCATGCCGGTCAGCGGTGCGGTCATCTCGGCCGCGCCCGTGTCGTAGCAGCGGGCCATCCGGCGCCGCTGCAGCTCGGACCACCAGCGGGCGGCCGCCAGTATCCGGGGCTCGCCGCGGCTGGCGTCGGCGGAGCGCCCGAGCGTGGCGAGCAGCCACAGCCCGGACACGAGCGTCATGACCAACTCGGCGACGGCGCTGAGGAATCCGAGCAGGACTCCGGCGGCGACGCGCAGTCGGCGGGCGAGAAAGTTTCGCATGATCAATCAAGCTAGCCGAGCGGTGCGCGCGGCGGACTGCGGAAAACCGTAAAGCTGCCTGCGGTCGACCGCAGGCCCGGCCTGCGGCGGCCCGCAGCGGAACTCTGCGGCCGCCCTCATACCGCGGTGGCCTGCGGGTTTCGTACCGTCGAAGACATGATCCTCATCGCCGAGCACAGCCTCATGGCCGGGCACAGCCTCATCGCCGAGCGCAGCCTCGCCGCCGCGACCGAGCCCGTCGCGGCAGCCGCTACCTCCGCGTCCGCGATGGCCGCGGAGTCCGTGCGGTCCGTCCAGTCCGTCGTGTACGCGGCCGCGCCCGCCGACGCCCCCGCGGGCGGTATAGCGGGGTGGGCCGCCGATCTCATGGACTCACTCGGCGCGATCGGTGCCGGCGCGGCGATCGCCCTGGAGAACCTGTTCCCTCCGCTGCCCAGCGAGGTGATCCTGCCGCTCGCCGGCTTCGCCGCCAGCCAGGGCAAGTTCAGCCTGCTGTCGGCCCTGCTGTGGACCACGGTCGGCTCGGTGGTCGGGGCCCTCGCGCTGTACTGGGTCGGCGCGCTGCTCGGCCGTGACCGCACCGTCGCCATCGCCGCGCGCCTTCCGCTGGTGAAGACGGCAGACATAGAGAAGACAGAGAACTGGTTCGCCCGACACGGCACCAAGGCCGTGTTCTTCGGCCGCATGATCCCGATCTTCCGCAGCATGATCTCGATACCGGCGGGCATCGAGCGGATGCCCCTGCCCGTGTTCCTGGGCCTGACGACCCTGGGCAGTCTGCTGTGGAACAGCGTATTCGTGCTCCTCGGCTACGCCCTGGGCAGCCGCTGGCACGAGGTCACCGACGTCGTCGGCCTGTACTCCAAGGCCGTGCTCGGTGTGGTCGCCCTGGCAGTCGTGGTGTTCGTGGTGGCCCGCATACGCAAGGCGGGCCGCGGCTCGCACCGGGCGAGGAACTAGGGCGTGTCCGATGGGTCGGCGCGGCG